>JBBRTW010000161.1:0-14028 GCA_038244055.1 Tepidisphaerales bacterium
AATCGCTCAATATCGCCGGGGCCGGATCGCTCAGCAGCAACGCCTTTCTGCTGGCGGGCAACACCGACTATTCCATTCTAAAATCCGGCACCGGCACCGGCGGGATCACCGGACCGGGCGGCCCGCGCTACTTTCAGATTCCCAGCGCGATCCTGACCGTGGGCGTCCCGATCACGGGGACCAATCCGATCGTCAAGTCCGGCGCGGGAACGCTCGTTCTCACCGCCAACAATGCCACCGCGCGGGCCACGCTCACTCTCAACGCCGGTGCGGTGCGGGCCACTCCCGGCACAACGCTGACCGGCGGAACCATCGAATTTCGCGGCGGCGTCCTTGAGATCACCGGCGGCGGCACCTTCTCCGCCAATATCTTCACCGGCAACAACACCGTGAACTGGCGCGCCGATGGCGGAGGGACCTTCGGACTCTCCAACCAGAATAAAGGCAGCGGCGGATTCGCCGCCATGGGAGCGGCCGCATCGGTCGACCTCGGCACCGCCGGGCCGACGGATTTGATCTGGGAAGACCCTTACTTCGTCGACAACGCCCACGCGCTGATCCTGAATTCGACACGGGCGGACAAGGCCATCACCTGGACCGACAACCTCGATCTCAGCGCGGTGGCGGCGCTGGCGGAATACAGCGCCCGCGAGTTTCATATTCTGGACAATCCCGCGGTGACCACGGACTTCGCGCGCATCACCGGCACCATTACCGGATTGATCCAGAACGACCTGCTCAAAACCGGTCCGGGCACGCTCGAACTGACGGCTGCCAATACCTACGCCGGCGGCACCATCGTGGCCGATGGCGCGCTGTTAGTGAAAGATCCCTCGGCGCTGGGCACGGGCGCGGGGGGCGCTTATGTGCTGATGGCGGCGCGCGGCGGCACCGCGACAACTTCGCTGCTCACCAGCCATGCCTCGGGGCTGATGACGATCGCCCGTGACATCGGCGTGCAGGTTGGCGGCACGGGCGCGGTGGTGCTAGGAAACAGTATCTCCCCCGATGGCACGACCGCCGGCGATGCCACCTTCTCCGGCGCGATCAACCTCGGCAGCACCGGTTCCTCCGCGGGCCACGCCCTGAAGCTGACCGCGGTGGCCGGGACTACTGTACGATTTACCGGAAACATCGCGCCGGTGTCGGGCTACATCGGCGCCATCGACCTGGAAAAAATCGGCGCGGGCACGGTGGTGCTCAGCGGGCAACTCGGCTATTCGGGCAGCACCACGGCCAGCGCGGGCACTCTGTCGCTGGCAACATCCCTGACGACTTCGCCATCGCTGACGGCCTCGGGAAGCGCGGTGGTGCGCCTCGAAGCGCTGGGCACGCGGATCATTAAGACCCAGAGCGTGGCGCTAAGCACCGGCGGCAGTCTCGATCTCACCGATAACGCGCTGATCGTGGACTACACGGGTTCGACGCCGGTCGCCACCATTCGCGGCTATCTCGCCTCCGGCGCGCTGACCTCATCCCTCAAAAGCGCCTCAACCACTTTGGGGTATGGCGAGGCTTCCGAACTGCGCGCCATCTCCGGCACGCAGACCGCGTCATTCTTCGGCCAGACCGCGGATGCAACCTCGCTCCTGGTCCGCTACACGATCAAAGGCGATGCCGATCTCGACGGCACGGTCGGCCTGAACGACCTGCTGTTGCTGGCGAACAATTATGGCAATTCCGGCCAGCCCTGGAACCACGGCGATTTCGATTACGACGGCACGGTGGGGCTGAACGATCTGCTGATACTGGCCAACAACTATGGAAGCGCGCTGGCCGGGCCGGCTCCTGGAGCCTCGCCGGATTTCAATCAGGCGATGACCAGCGCCTTCGCTTCCGTCCCGGAGCCCAGCGCCATTTGCCTGGTTGCTTTGGGTTTCTGCATTTCCGCGAGACGACGACCCAAGCCCCACTAAAAGATTTTGCGGTTCCATTGCCGCTTTGAGATTACATTCCGACCCTGCCAAGCAAGGAAATCCGTATGCTCGACCAGAGCATCATTGGCCAGCCTGTGCCCGTTTGGGGTTGCAGCGGCGCACTCTCATACCAGTCGCTCCGAGCCCAGCGACCAGCAACAACAGGCCCGAGGGTTCGGGCGCTGGGACCAGGTTGGCCGCGACCATGTTGGCGGCGATGAATTGCCCGAGTTCACTGGGCAGCGGTTCGCCGCCGGTGAAGGTGGAGTTCGGGAGGTGAACTTCATCGTAGGTGCCGGTGTACTGGAAATACTCGTATCGCCGAAGAATGGACTGAGTCGCCTCGGGAACCTGGATATCGGGCTCCACGAGGGGTGAATCGCCGGGCAGGAGTTCCCAACTGGTTTCCAGTTCCGTCACCAGTTGCGGGGCCACGCCGTTGGCTTCGGGTGGTGAGGAGATCAATTCATTGAGATCAACCTGCCGCTCCAATTCGCTCACGTAGATCTTCACCCAGACGGCATCCGGCCACTGCACCGCTGGCGGCGGCGGCACCGGTGCCAGAACCGCCTGCACAACCGGAAGGTTACCGGGGACCGCAGGTGGTGCGAACGTCCAAGTCGGCTGGGGAATCGACAGCGGCGCGGTATTCACCGGATGAGATGCAGCATCCAGCCAGTAGAATTTTGTCGCCGTGGGCTGCTTGCTGACGGAAAACCCGAAGTGTTCGCATCCCGGAAGATTGACCGCGAAGTGTCCATTGGTGGTTTGACCGGCCCGGGGAACGAGGTAGCCGGTGGTGCCAAAGTTATAGCCTGAGAAAGTCAGGCGCGTGCCGGTGCCATAGTCGGTCGTGGTCATGTTATTGAAGTGCGATGGATAGGTCTTGGCGACCTGGCTGGGAATCACGCCCTCCAGATCGATTTCAGCGCCGTAGATATTGGTTCCCGTTTCATTGAAGACGTCGAAGTTCGACATCGTTCCCTGAATCCCCACGGCCGCGGCAAAGGCGGGCGTAGTGATCCAAAGACCCATCGCTGCCACTGCAACAAGGCAGTACGCATTCGCCCGCCATTTTCCCGCCACTGTAAAAGACTCAGGGGAACGCATTGCGATCAGAATGCCGTCCATGTGAACCTCCATCGTGATTGCTCTTCAGCCTCACCGTCTCGGCGCGCAGGGGCGACTGGCGACCTGCTGCAGCCCGGGATTGCGCCCTCGAGGACCAGAAGAACAGTGGACTCCACAATGCTAACGCGTGAGTGTTGATCCCGCCCGACAATTCACAACGGAACTTCAAGACCGCACAAGCGGTGTCCAATTGCTTGAGGGTGGAATAGGTCGGCGACCTCGTCGTCGGCAGCCCAGGAGCCCCATAGCCCCGCACATCAGCAATGCCATACTCGACGGCTCGGGGACACTGCTTCGGATGTAAGAGTAACTGCCACCGTTGCCGCCCCAACTTTGGATATTGATGTCGATATAGATGTCGGCCTGAATCAGGTGAACCACAGCATCCCTTCCGATTGAGGATGCAGGGGCCTTTCCATTCCAGGTTTCCCAATCGCTGAACGTCAGGGACTGCCAGTCGGCGATAGTGCCATATCATCCGAGGCCAGGTAGCGACCCAGTTCCGGATAGACGTCCTGGATCAAAGTCCCGCGCCATTGGTCGGCCTGCTCCTCGCTCAAGCTGACGCCAAAGCTCGCCTTCGCGTAAGCCGCGAGGGATCGCCCACCCATGGCGCCGCCGACACCGAAATTGATTGCCTTGGCGCTCTGACGCAGTTCCTTGAAATCCGGTCGGAGCTGGAACGTTGCCAGATCCAAGCCGCTGATGGAACCCTTTGCTCAGGCCCGCTCTTACACAGGCCCGGCGGACGCATTGCGCAAAAGAATCCTTGGTGTAAAATGGATGAAACTTCCGTTCTCGCCCGGCCGAGTTCAGGGCGCGGGAAAGCTGACTTGGGGTCATCGGGGTCTTGCGGTTGTTTCGCCTCTGTGCCCGAACCCAGGCGTCTGAATCCTTTGGGGCAAACAGGTAGCTCAGCGTGCTCAGATATGGCTTGAGAATCTCCTGCGCCCTTGGACCGAGAAAAATCTCCCGCGTATGATCACTCCCGTGGTGCTCGGTCTTATGCCATTGCGGACTGTAGATCCACGGCTGAGTGCCGGTATCAATGTCGCAGGCTCGCATGATACGAACCTCGCCAGGTCGCATACCGGTGATCGCCTCCAACATGATCATGGATTTGACTGGCGGAGGCAACAGCGGAAGCACCTTCTGAATATCGTCATCCCCGGCGGGCCCCACCGGCAGCGATTCCCTGGCAAGCGTCTTGCCTTTGCGCAGGCCCTCAACCATTACCAAGGCGTGATAGATCTGTGGTGGGACAAGTTCGCGAGCCACACCCCATGCAAACATCCGTTTCAACCGCTTCACCTGGCTGTTGATGTAGCCGCGTGCCCATCCCGGCCGCTGAATTTCCACAAATGCCGTGGTGATGCCGCCCGTCACCGGATCGACCACTCGACGCCGAGCCTTATCAAGCTTAGGCTCGATCATTTGATCGCGGACCATCGCAAACTTCAGGGGGCCGAATTGGCTGAGCGGGAGATCACCATAGAGCCGCACCAGCAGTCGGACTGCGCCCCGAAGGCTGTGCAGATGCCCATTGGATTTCAGAGGATCTCCCTTGTAGTAGACCTTGGCGTCTTCCCAATACGCGTCCACCAATTCGACGATGGTGATCTCGCTGGTGGACGCTATGTTCCGGCTGATTCCAAAACCGGGTGAACTGGTGATCGCTGCGGTTAAGGCTGGTGCGAGGGTACGACCCTGTAATTTCCACTGGCCGATGACGACGTCGTACTTATCGCGGCTCACCTGAGAACCGTGTTTTCCGAGCCAGTAGAACTTGCCGTCAATGCGGACATAGGCAAGTCCTGACGGGGTGTGGTGACAATAATCTGGCTTATTCTTGCGGGGTCGTGGCATGGCTGCACCTTGAGTTTTGGTGTGCGCTACACCAAAACTCTCTCGGGTGCCGCTCTGCCTCATGGGGGGCAGGTACGTTAATCCAACGTCCGGCAGGACTTACAAATGGGCGTTACAGGGCTCGAACCTGTGACCTCCAGCGTGTCGAGCTGGCGCTCTAGCCAACTGAGCTAAACGCCCGGCAGTTGGGAATCGCATTATAGTCGATGTCGCGCGGGGGACAAGGGGAGGGAATTGCGGATTGTGGGTTGCGAAATGTGGATTGCGGAATGTGGATTGCGGATTGCGGATCGGCGATTGTCGATCGAATTGTCGGTCCGTATCACCCCTTCCCACCCTTTTTCGCGTTTCAACCCGCAATTCGCAATCGAAAATCCGCAATGGACTGGTTCGGACCAGCGGCCCATCACGCTCGCCGCAAACCATCGCAAATCCGCTGTTCGCCCGCGCCGCGCTCTTTTATCGGAACTATTGCGAAAAGTTTCCCGCATGTTGAGTTATGTCTTGCGGGTGCCGATGATTCACCGTAGCGTGAAGCTGTAACGTTTGTACCGTTGAAGTGTGCGGGTTGTAATGTGCCGGGGGGCCGGCTCATATCAGGATGGACCGCCGGTCGCACCGCCAAAAGGACGTAACGACTGATCCAGGGATGGATTCGTTCGTCGGGAGATGTTTCGATGAACATCCAGAAGATGGTAATTGATGATCAGAACAACGCCCTGGCCACCCATGGCGGCGGCATGATGGCCGTCCCCGATGTCGGGGTGCCGCGCGCCAACCCGCTGACGATGATCTGGCGTCGCCGCGGCGTGCTGGTCGTCGTGCTGGGCGTCTGCGTTCTGGCGGCGCTGATCAAATACGCCGTTTCGCCGGCCATCTATCGCAGCGAGGCGCGGCTCTTCGTCCAGACCAACAGCCTCAAATCCGGCTCCGACACCGGCCCGACCACCGCCTCCGAACTCCAACGCCAGTGCGAGCGCATTCGAACCGCGCCGGTCCTCAACGATGTGCGCGCCAGCCTCGCCGATGCCAATCTCAAGACGTTCGATGCCACCAGCCGCTGGAACACGCTTCGCGAAAATCTCAACGTCAATGTCGCCAAGGACAACGAGCTGATCCTGGTCTCCTTCGATTCGCCCTATAAGGTCGAGGCCCAGCTCATTCTCAAGTCGGTGGTGGATGCCTTCTCCAACTTCTACACCAAGGAGAAGAAAGCCCATCTCTTCGAGCTCGAAAAGGCCCGCAAGGATAAAGTCGCCGAGGTCGAGTCCCGCCGCAAGGAGCTCCTCGAATTCAGGAAGAAGAACGGCGCTCTGACCTTCAACGGTGAAAAAGGCAATCTCGAAACCCAGAAGCTCAACAGCCTTCAGGATGCCCTGACGCAGGAACATCTCGAAGCCGTCAACGCCAAAAGCGCCGCCGAAGTCATGCGCGGCAAGATGTCCGATCCGGTTGAACTCGCCCGCCTGGCCGACTATCTCCGCGCCACCGGCACCGTCGTCAGCACTGATCCCAACGACCAGACCCTCCGCAAACAGCTCTTCGACATGGAGCAGCAGCTCGATGGCCTCCGCGCCCGTCTGATGAAGAGCCACCCGGCCGTCAGCGCCGCCGAGGCGACCGTCGTCGCCCTCCGCGCCCGCGTCGCCGAGATGGACGCCGCACTGGCCGCCCGATACATCATGACTCTCGACCAGAACCTCGCCCGCGCCCGAGCCCGCGAGGCCGACCTCCAGCAATCCTACGAGGAGCAGAAGAAAGTCGCCCTCGCCCTCTCCGCCAAGAGCGTGGAGATGGATCAGATGGAAGCGGATGTGAAGAGCGTCACCGGCCAGCTCGAAAAAATCGAAGGCCGACTCCTCGAACTCAAGGCCTCCGAAAATGTCGGCGTGCCCACCATCCAGGTCTTCGATGAGCCCAGCCTACCGTCCATGCCCATCAAGCCCGTCCTCACCATGATGCTCTTCCAGGGCCTGATGATCGGCCTGATCCTCGGCTGCCTTGCCGCGCTCATCCGCGACTGGACCGACCAGGGCCTGCGCAATGCCGAGGAAGTCACCCAGGCCGTCGGCGTTCCGCTTCTCGGTTCGGTCCCGCACATCTCCGGCCCGGTCAACCCCATGGCCACCGGCCGCAAGGTCGATCTCGAACCCGCCAGCGATGTCGCCGAAACCTACCGCACCATCCGCACCGCCGTCTTCTTCGGCACGCCCGACCGCGAGAGCCGAACGATCCTGGTTACTTCCCCCGCGCCCGGCGACGGCAAGAGCACCTTCGCCAGCAACCTCGCCATCGCGATGGCCCAGACCGGCAAGCGCGTGCTCCTGGTCGACTGCGATTTCCGCCGGCCGGTGCAGCATCGCGTTTTCGAATGCCGCCCCGGCGATGGCCTCTCCACCGTTCTCACCGGGAAGGCCTCCCTCGATCACACCATTCAAAACACCGGCATTTCAGGCCTGGATATCCTCCCCGCCGGCCCGATTCCGACCAATCCTTCCGAAATCCTCAACAGCCAGAGTTTCAGCGAAGTGCTCGAAGAGCTCAGCGTCCGCTACGAGCATGTGGTGGTCGATTCGCCTCCCGTGATGGCGGTGGCCGATTCGCGGATCCTGGCCGCGATGTGCAGTGTCTGCATCCTGGTTGTCCGCGCTGAATCCACCACCCGCAAGGCCGCCGTGCATAGCCGCCGCGCCCTCGAAAGCGTCGGCGCTCATATCCTGGGCGTGGTCGTCAATGACGTCCCCCGCGGCCGCGACAACGATGGCGCTTACGGCGGCTACAGCTCCTACCGCGCCAAGTACAACAACGGCCACACCAACGGCTACACCGCGCCCGTCGAGCCGGTCGTCCCGCGGGATCCGAAAACGACGGCGATTATTCCGGCCAAGTCGTTTCTGGATCTCAGACGGAAATAATTGCCGGCATTCAATCGTCAATTGACTTCCGAACTATCCATCGTCATCCCGCCCGTTTGCGTTTGCGAATAGACGAAACCGGCACGATCGCATTCAGCCCGCGTTGAATCAATTCCGCACGGCTAATTCCAAGGCGTCTCGCATAGGCGTCCGAGCGCGCTAATAGCCCTCGCTCCACTGTCAACGAGATGGTTCGAGCCCCCAGACCCTTGCGGGGCCGGCCGCCCTTGTTTTTCGCACGGCGTTGCTGAGCGATATCGGCGGCGGTTTTGGGAAGAGCGGGCGGTTGATATGCGGGGTCATCGAATTGGCGGGTTGCCTTGCGAAGTTCGGCGGTTGTCATTTCCCAATAGGGTTTGGCTTTTCTCATCGGAGCCTCCTGCGGTATTGACGCTTTTGGGTGTCGGTTAGCGGCATGGCGTGGATGACAAAGATCACGTCGTCAGGACTGAAGATGTAGATCACCTGGAGAATTACGCCACCGAGCGCCCGGCCCCAAACTCGCCATTTCCCATCGCCGATTTTCTCCGGCCATGGCGGCATTGCCGCGTCGATCACATATTCGGCGTCCTCAGGAGCCACCCCATGCGCGGCAATGTGATCAACGTTCCACTCATTCCAGCGGAATTCGTACATTGTTGGTTAACTATATATAAAACCCACGTTCGAGGCAAGGGGTCATGGCCGTGCTGCCTACCCCAGCACCGCCGGCCGGATCGTCCGCGAATCCGTCGGCAGCTTGTCCAGATTCAGATCCGCCCACATCGCCGCGTGCGCATCCAGCGGGCTCTTGATGTTGTACGCCTGATACGCCAGCATTTCGCCGATGCGCACGACCAGGTCCACCAGCCGCTCGCCGGCGGCCCAGTGATCGCCGACGCAGACGTGGCTCGGGTCGATATTCGGGTGATAGACCGGGGTGAGCATCTTGCAGGACGGGGCAACCCGGGGGTAATCGGCAGTTAGTTGTATCTCAACCTGATGCACATTACGCGGGGCCGGCTGCTCGGGTTGGTCGGTCGGCTCCAGGCTCTGGATGCGGTACTCCACGCGATACACATCCGGCGGCTGGCCCTCGGCCGACAAAACCCGGATCATGTCCGACCCATTGAACGCCTCGGCCATGTGCTGCGCATCGGCCATCAATCGCCGCGTCCGCATGGGGATGCGCCGCTGCGGCTGGGGGATGGGCGGTTCGGTGGGAGAAGAAGGATGAAGGTTCAATGATGAAGGATGATTGGAGGTCGGAGGAGCGGATGGTGACGGCCGGGTGCCAGGCGCATGGGCCTGAGTGACGCTCGGAGCGGCCGGCATGGTGCGCGGGGCAATGGACTTCAACGCCGGCTGATCTTGTTGCGGATGCGAAACCGCCGGCCGCGAAACGGCCGGCCGCGCCGGCACGGGTTGAAAGAGCGATGCCCGGTCCGCCGCCGCCGCCGCGGGAACGGTCAGCACCGTGCCGCAATTCTTGCAGCGCGCCCCGCGCCCGGCGAATTCATCGGGCACTTTGAACGTCTTGGTGCAATTGGGGCAACTGAACTGGATCATGGCTTTACTTGAGCAGCGTTTCCCAGACGCGGACGCCTTTCCACCAGAGCATCGACGTGCCCCACCCCGCCAGCGCGCCGGCCAGGCCGACCAGCGCCGCCAGGATGATCAACCCGCGCCGGGTCGGCTTTTTCATCAGCAGAAAGGCCAGCGTCCACAGGAGCATGATGGCCGATGGTATCCCGAACGCAAGGGCGCCCAGCCCCATCGCAACAAATGAAAGCGCCAGCAACAGCGTCTCCCACGGAAATCCCCGCGCCGGCGGCAGAATCGCATGATCCACCGCCTCGGCCTCGCTGCGATCGGCTCCGGCATCGGCGGCCGCCGGCATCGCGTGACCCGCCCGCCGCTCCGGCGCAAGCACATTCACCTGATCGCAGCCATACGCGCTGCACCCGAAATTCTCCTGCCAGCACTGCGTATGAAAAGTCAGGTGGCACGAAGGGCAGGAGGTATGTTCCTCGCCGCGCACGATGGTGGTCTGGCAGATCGAGCAGGTGTGCAGATCGGCCGCCGGCCCGGATGGCTCGGGGATCGGCGCGTGCAGTGTTGGAACCTCGGCCTGCATGGGCGCAGCGCCTTCGTTTGCGGTGAACTCGCCCGCGATCGGCCCGGCCGCAATGTCGCTTGTTCCCGAACCCGGAGCCCCCTGCCCCGAACTCTCTTCCACCACGACTGCAGGCGCTTGCGCCGGTGTCGCCGATTTAACCGTTTTCGCAGGCTTCTGCGGCTTCGGCGGCGGCGCAATCGCCTTCGCCCGCGCGCGCGGCGCTGGAGCAACCGCCGCCCCATCCTCCGCTCCCCCCGGAATGATCGGCCGCGCAACCGATCCCGAAGTATGCGGCACCAGCAGCCTCTGCCCGCAATACCGGCAGCGCCCCGATGCCCCCGCCAGATCGGCCGTCACCCACATTGGCCCGCCGCAGGAGCAGTCGAAATAAATGCCCCCATCGTACGGGTCGTACGCCGGCGGCGCGTGCGCTGGGTCGAACGTCGCCACGTCGGCCGGGAGCTGGTCCGCCTCCATATACGTCAGCGTCGCCTGCCCGATGCGGATGATATCCCCATCGTGCAGCGTCCGCGGCTCCCGCGCTGGCTGGCCATTGAGGAAAGTCCCCGAGCGCGATCCCGCATCGTAAAGAATGTAATGTTCCTGGCCCTCGCGCCGGCCGATCCAGGCATGAATCCGCGACACGCCCGGGTCCGGAATCATCACCGTATTGAACGGCCGCCGCCCGATGGTGATGCGCGAATCGAGAATCATCCCGTGCGGCGGGGCGGTGGGCGTGAGATTGTCGAGGATGAGAACGGGCATGGGATATCCGGGTCCGATTGTCGGGGCGGGGGGGATGGATGGCAAATGACGGGCAGGTCAAAGGAGGGGCATGTCAAATGGCAAATGTTAAATGTCAAATGTGGAGAAAGGCAGTGCGTCATTGACCCACTCCCAGAAAGGCAGTCCGCGTCGAGGACCATTCCGGTATGGCGCACGAATCCCAGGGCGCATCGTTATCGCCGTTGCGCCCCCGCAGTCGCTTGCGTCGTCGCGCCCCTGCAATCCTCCCACGATATTGTTCAAAACCATCGACGCCACCGGACGCGCTCCGCAAGCGGAGCGGCTAAAATCAGAGGCTAAACTCGGAGAACGATTAACGCCGAATTTCCACCCACTCCGTCTTCCCGAACGCCTCGATCGTCCAGGTCAGCGAGTCCAGCCAGTAGCAGTCGCCC
This sequence comes from Tepidisphaerales bacterium, assembly GCA_038244055.1. Classification (GTDB taxonomy): domain Bacteria; phylum Planctomycetota; class Phycisphaerae; order Tepidisphaerales; family Tepidisphaeraceae; genus DASPKW01. The sequence continues at coordinate 11,108 of JBBRTW010000161.1, forward strand.
AGCCCATCCGGCCCCGAGGCCATGTACCCCGCGAGTTGCTCGGCCGACGTTCCCAGCACCCAGCGCTCGGCCGGGAAGACCATCCCGAAGATTTCGCGCGGCAGGCCGATGGCTTCGCAATCGGGGCCGATATTGCCGGCCCAGGAGTTGTAGGGCGGGGCGATCAGCCACCAATGGGGGTAGGCCTTTTTGATGGCATCGTTCTTCTTGCCGACGTCATCGCGGGCGCGATCGCCGAGGAATCGGCCTGCCTCGGGGCAGAGATTGAGGAGCATGAAGTTGGTGGAGCGGAGGACGTTGTGATGGGTCTCCTTGAGGCGGTTGAAATATTTGAAGGAGGCTTTCTCGGTGGCCGAGTAGTCCAGCGCGGCGCTGAAGGCATTATTGGCGAAATCGCCGGCCTGCTTCTCGGCTTCGGCATCTTTGAAATCGCGGGCCAGGCGGGCGATGGCGATGTGAGCGCCGAGTTCGCCATAAAGCTGCGCTTCCGCGGCGTGGGCGGCGTAATATTTCCTGATCTGCGGCCAGTATTTGCGGATCGTGTCGCGGTCATTGGCGCGGTCGGCCCACAGCCAGAGGCCGTAAAGCGTGTGGAGCGAGGGGCGATGTTGGCCTTCCATGCCCCACCAGCGGTCGAAGTTGTAGGCCTTGGGCTGGCCGAGGTTCTCCCGGCCAGCGCCTTCGTTCCAGGGGAGTTTTGGCCCGGCCCAGGGGGCGTATTTGGGGTTTGCGAGTTCGGCGGCAACGTAATTGCGGGCTTTGGTTTGCTGATCGGCGGTCAGATGCGGGTACGCCCAGGCGAGCGTGGTGATGATCCGGCCGGGGGCGACGTAGAGAAAGTAGCCTTCGTGATGGAGATCGCCGGAGTTGAAGTAGTAGGGGGCGAGATGGCCGGCGGCGAGGATCTTATCGATCTCGGCGCGGAGGTCATCGAGCATCCATTGGCGCTCGGGCGGGAGTTGGATCGCGGTGACGGCGGGGCGCTGCCAGAGGTATTTGTCGAAGTCCTCAGCGCGAACGGCCGAAGCGTGAAGTGCAATAAGCAACGCAAGTCCACAAAATACACTGATGATGTCATGCTGAGCGTAGCGAAGCATCTTGCCAATCCATTGAGGCCGATGCGAAAACGGGAATCGGCCTCGCCGGATCGACAAGATCCTTCGGTCGCCTAAAGCTCCCTCAGGATGATATGACACGCATTGACTCGGCAGGCTCTTTCTTGAATTGTCAGACAAGCTCATAGCGGCTCCTGCGATACTATTTCGCGGGTTTGGCGGATTCGGCGCAGGTGATGCAATATCGCTCGGCGAAGAAAATCGCATCGGCCGAAATCGACGGCGCGGTGCGCATCGCGGCGGCCGGCTGGGGGGTCTGGATGCCGACATTCCCGCTGGCGACGTAGGAGATGGGCGCATCCCAGTGGCCCCCATCGCGCTGGCGGCTCTCGACTTCGATGAGGTGGTGGGTCGATGATTTCAGGTCCATCGCGTGGGTCCCGCGGAAGCGCTGCCGCATGAAGAGAATGTCGCCGCCGATGGAGAAGGCGAAGGCGTTGTCGGTCTCCGCGCCCTGGTTGGTCATCCGGCCGTTGTCGATGGGAATGCGATCGCCGGTGAGCGGATCGACGGCCGAGATATCGAGCGTGAAGCGCGTCCCGAAGGAAGCATCCTTGCGCGTGAAGGTCGGGAATTTCGTGCGGAACCAGAGCAGGACGCGGTTCTGATTATCGACCACCGGCGGATCGGCGGGAATGCCGCAGCCCTCGCTCGGGCCGTTGGGGATGATGAAAGACTCGGCCAGCGTAGCGCTCTCGAGGACGTGGATATGCTTCATATCCGGCGAGGCCCATTTCCAGGCGCCTTTGTTGTCGTCGCCCGCCAGCCAGCGCCGGATGTTCTTGTTTTCCTCGGCCGGGCTGCTCCCCGATTGAAGCACATCATCGAAGACATGCTCCGATCCGGCGCAGACGACGCCGACAACCTGCACGTAGATTTTTCCCTCGTGAATCATCGGCCAGAGAAGGCGAAACCCCTGGCTGACGAGAGTCGCCTTGGCGCGGATGGAGCCATCGCGGGCATTGAGGGCATAGAAACGTTTGTCTTCAGCGCCGAGATCGCAGCCCGATGCATCGGCCGCGATTCCGCCGACGCAGGGCGCGGGCAGGCGGATTTTCCAATTGACCTTTCCGGTGGGGGCATCGATGGAGTAGACCTCGCCGGCGTGGTTGCCGACGTAAAGAGTCTGGTCGACCAGCGCGGGCGAGCCGGTGATAGCGCGATGGGTATCGATGGCCCACGCCTCTTTACCATCGCCGGTTTTCAGCGCCGTCACTCGGCCGGTGATCGATGCGGCGATGAGCAGATCGGCGGCGATGACGGGTGAATTGAGCGAGCCGCCGGGATTTGCGCCGATCCATTTCGTAGCGCCGTCCTTGATGTCGATGGCGTAAGCGCGGCCTTCCTGATCGAGGGCATAGAGGATGCCCGCGGAATGCACCGGCTGCATCCCCTCGGCGAAGGTCATGGGGACGGACTTGGGCATGGGGAAGGAGTAGTTATCCCGGCCGGTGAGATCATCGGGCCAATTCGCGGCAATCGCAGGCGCGACGCCCGCGCCAGAAGCGGCTTTGTTTCGAAGCGTGGATTCCGGGCCGCACCAGATCCAGCGGGCGCGGTAAGGGCCCGCGGGAGCCGCGGCTGCCCGCCCATGCCGCTGCGCATTCTGCTGAAACTGGGGCCAGTCGTCGGCGCGCGCGAAGAGAGGGAGGAGAGTAACGAGGATCGAAAAAGTGGAATGTGCGAACATGAAACTCCGTAGCTCGACATTTGTGTAGCTCGACATTTGTGTAGCTCGACATGTGTGTAGCTCGACATTTGTGTAGCTCGACATTTGTTTAGCTCGACATTCCGCTTTCGAGTTCT
>JBBRTW010000162.1:0-14018 GCA_038244055.1 Tepidisphaerales bacterium
ACGGCGCTCCCATCCGCCCCAGCGCCCGGCGGGCTTGGTAGATCGCCGCCAGCGGAACGTATTGATGATCCGGCGTCACGCGCACGATCGATCGCTCATCGACGACGGCCGCGATCTCGGGCCGGAAAGCCGTGGGATGATCCAGGAAATATTGATCGATCGGCGCCAGGCGGGTCATCTGCTCCCACAAGGCGCGGTCGTTGAACCACCCGGTCCCGCCAAGGTCCATCCACCAGGTCCCGAAATTGCGGAGGGCGCATTGGCCGGTGTCGCGGAGAAGTTCATGGTTGGACTGTTCGAGCGTGGTCACGCGCACATCCGATCCCGGTGCATCGCCGCTGGAGAGGTGCGTGGCGGTGTCATCTTCGTAGAGCCACATCTTCCCTGCCAGCGCCACGCTCTCTGCCGCCGTCATCGCGGGCGCGGTCCCGCCCGGCCCGCGATCGAAGTAGGCGATGGGAGAGCAGAGAACGTCGATATCCGGGCTATCGAGCACGCGCCGCAGCGCATAATGCCCGGCCGTCGACGCCCCCAGCGATACTCCCGAAAGCTCGAACGTGTAGCCGTAGAAGAAGATCACCAGCTTGCGCCCGCCCGATGCCTTCCGCGCTGCGCTCGCCAGTGTGCAGACGCAATCCCCCATCATCTGCTGTTGGTACTCGGCGAAATCGATCAGCGGACGCTCGGTTGCCGGATCGCGAAATACGCCATTCGAAGCCCGCCGCGCCGCCAGCGTCGGAAGCGCCGCCGTCTCCCGCGCCGCCCTCGGATCATTCCAGGCCGCGCGCAGCGCTGTATCATCGGCGTACCGCGTTTTGAGCCAGTCGCGCCAGGCCGATTCTTCAACCTTCGAATACCCGCTCAACCCCTGCCCCCAGGTATCCTGATAGAACCATTCATCCGTGTTCTGCCCGGCCGGGTGATATCCGGCGACATGCTTGCCAAACACCTCTTCCATGTGCCGCACCAGCGCGGTCAGATTGGCCGCCGCCTCCGCGCGATACTCGGCCGATGCCACCGCCTCCCGGCGATGGATGTGCTTCCCCTTGTCCCATGCCATCTCATGATCCGGATGCGCATCCAGCCACCAGTTCGGCGCATCGACCGTAATGCGCGGGATGAGCAGCGCGTTGGGATTGGTTTCCAAAACGCGCCTGGCCATCGCATCGACGGCCGCGAAATCGGCCTGCGCGCCGGGCTTGGGCCAAGGGAGCATAATCGGATAGCTGATCAGATTCACCCCGGCCTCGGCCGCCAGTTGAATCTGTTTCTCGAACGCGCTCACGGGCCCGCCCAGATCCACATATGGATTCCCCGGCCGATAAAACGCCACGAAAATATCCCGCGCCGGCTCGGCTTTGGCCCAGAAGCTGACCCGATAGTGGTGGCCTTTGACCAGCGCGAGATTCGCATTGTGATGCAGATGAAAATCCGGCCAGACCCCATCCGGCGGCGCTTTGAGTGTCACCCGCAGCCCGGCCGACTGATCGCGCCCGATGCCGGGATCAACCGCCACCGTTCCGGTGGTGTTATGGTCTTTCAGCGGCCAGATATTCCACTCGCGCGAGAAACTTTGCAGCCCGGCCTCGAAATCGGTGGCCGGGATAACATCCTTGCCCGTATCGAGATCGGTGACGCGAAGGTCGTCGATGGTGATATCCCCGGGCTTGTTGCCGAAGCGAAAGTGCATCGTGGCTTTGGCCGGTTCATCCTGCGAGGGGATGAAGTCGAATGTGGCGATTGCGCCGGCCGAGCCGATCGGCAGCGGGCGCGTGGTGATATGCCCCCAGAAGATGCGAGCCCGGGCGGGCTTGCCATCGAGAATCAGGCGCGGCGCGCCGCCCGAGGCATCGATTCGGGCGGTCTCCAGCGCATCGGCCGCGCCGACCGACCAAAGGAGGGACAAGGCGAGGACGAAGCGCGAAGCAGGAGTGCTCATCCCCAATATTGTAAGAACAATCGCCCGCGATTCACGAACAGGCCGCGCCTTCTGGACTTACCCGATGCTCGATCCGATTTCCTTCACGCGTGCCTGGCGGGCCGATTACCTGAACAAACACAGTCATCCGAATCAAGCGAAGGCGGCCGATCAGTTACCTCGCCAGAACCGGCAGCGCCAGCCCCCGCCCATTTCCATTCCCATTCCGAGGAGGCGACCGATCCACGCTCGCGCCCACCGCCCCCAGTCCCCCGGCCATCAACAGCGCCGGCAACAAATTCGTCCGCGCCCGCTTCTTCGCCTTCTTCCGCACGGTCTTCTTCGGCCTCGGCAACTCAACCTTCACCTTCCCACCCGACTTAACCGCCCGAGCCTCCCGCACTTTTCGCCGTTTCGCCTTTTCGCGCGCCTCCGCCCGGGCCTCGGCCAGTTTCTCCTCGCCATATTTCTGAAGCTGCTCAGCGCTGGAAAACAGGATTTCCCAGTTGTATTCGCCCCCGTGGTAGTCGCAATTATCGGTGGAGTAAGACCGGCAGATCGCTGGCCGGGTCTCGTAGATGCCGCACCGATTGTCGAGTTGCAGATGCTTGCAACGGGCATAAACGCCCAGATACCACTTCTTCTTCTCGATAAAGACAAACGTGTTTTCGTGAACCAGATACCACCGCACATCATCGTACTGCCGCCGGGTTTCGGGCGTGTCGATTTCCAGGACAAAGTAACGGCAGCACAGGGCTGAACACTGATCGCACAGACAACTCATGGGGGCGAAGGGTAACGCCTTGCGGGCGGAATGCCAAAAGGATTGCGGTCCATCGTCAATTTGCTGGCTTGAAACGACAACGCCCCGTCGCGCCGATCATCCCTTCGGCGTTCAATCCGCCTTGGGCAGATTAAACAGCTCCCGCACCTTCGCCCCGATGTCCTCGCTGCGCATCAGGCTCTCCCCCACCAGCACCGCGCTGACCCCCGCGGCCGCCAGTCGCTGGATATCGGCGAAGGTGTTGATCCCGCTCTCGCTCACCAGCACGCTCTTATCCTCCACCAATTCCGCCATGCGCGTGCTGGTGCCCAGGTCCGTCTTGAACGTCCGCAGATCGCGGTTGTTGATCCCCAGCAGACTGTAGCTCTTGTGCGGGAAGCCGATCACCTGATCGCGCACGCGCATCAGGTTCTCCATATCGTGGACTTCGATCAGGCAGGTCATGTTCAGTTCGGTGGCCTGGATTTGCAGGTCGATCATCTGCCCGGTCTCCAGGCATTCGGCGATGAGCAGAATCGCATCCGCGCCGGCCGCCCGCGATTCGTACACCTGCCACGGGTCGATAATAAAATCCTTCCGCAGCACGGGCAGCGAAATGGCCGAGCGGATCAATTCGATGTAGGAAAGATGCCCCTGAAAATATTTTTCATCGGTCAGACATGAAATCGCATCCGCGCCATTGGCGGCGTAGGCCTGAGCGATCGCCACCGGATCGAAATCCGCCCGAATCACCCCCTTGCTCGGGCTGGCCTTCTTGACCTCCGCGATCAGATTCAGCGCCTTCCTGCCCCCTTTTCGCGTCACCGCCTGGAAAAAATTCCTCGGCCGGGGCAGGGCAGCCGCGCGGTCTTTCAACTCCTCAAGCGAAGCAATCGCCTTTCGCTCGGCGATCTCCTCCCGCTTGGTTCGCATAATCTGGTCGAGGATGGTCATGGAGAAAACAAATCAATGCAATACAATGCCGGTTCACTCTAAACGGGACACACAGAATGTTTATCATAGGCCAGGCCGCCACGCCAGATGCAGGACTCTCTGGCCCGATGATATTGTGGCTGGCGTTTTACGGAATCCTCGCGATCTCGCTGGCGGTGGTAAGTGGCGTCTTCAAGCCGCGCTCGATCCTCGGCCCGCCGCGTGTGCTGGCGGGGGAATCGCTCGCCATCCTCATGCTCATCATGGTCCTCGGCTTCATGCTGTGGGCCTTCATCCCCGGCGTGATCCTTGGCCCGCCCGCATCATCCGCAACCACAAATCCAGCCGCGGCCACGCAATCCACGACAGCGCCGGCCGCCCCCCTCTATCCGCCCGGCAAACTGATGCTCGCCACGGTCATCAGCAGCTTCGCCGGATTTCTCGCCATGGTGATCGGCAACCTCGGCCTGCGCGGCGACATCAGGAAAATCGGCCTGAACCCCACCGCGATCCGCACCGGCGGCTGGCGCGGCGCGCTCGGCGCTTTCATGATGATCTGGCTCGTTTTCGTCATCGCCATCCTGAGCCAGATTCTCTGGGCCGCCGTCAAGTACAGCCATCCCCAGGAGCATGATTTGCTTCGGATGCTGGGCAAGAGTCAGTCGTCCAGCATGACCTTCCTGCTGATCACTTCCGCCGCGCTGGTTGCCCCGGTATTCGAAGAGACCCTCTTTCGCGGGCACCTGCAAACACTCCTGTCCTACGGCCTGGCCCGTCTCATTCTCAAGCGGAAATACTCCGCGCCGCTTGCTCCCGAGACAATCCTCCCGCAGGCGGATCTTCCGATTATTTCATACGCTGACCCCACGACTCCGCTCCTCCCGATTATCCCGTCCGTTTTCGCCCGCTGGATCGCCATCATTCTCACCTCCGCTCTCTTCGCCGCCATCCACCCGGCCTGGACCATCCCGCCGATTTTCGTGCTCTCGCTCTGCGTCGGCTATGCCTACGAGCGAACGGGGAATCTGTGGGTGCCGATCACAATGCATGCGCTGTTCAATGCGACGAGTACGGTGTTGTATCTGACTTCACATTCGGCATGAGGTCCCTTATTTGTTCCAATGACTGAGAATATCGGGACATCGTTGGTGGACCAGCGCGGAAAACATCGCAAGGAGACAAAGGGACAAAGACGCAAAGAAGAGACGAGACGGCATGGACCGATTCCCACTTCATGCGGGATTTCATCGAGTTCAAGTTTCCATTTATTTTCTTCTCCGTCTCTTTGCCCCTTTGCGCCTTTGCGATTGTCTTGCGTTCATCGACCCAGCGGAAGCGATCGCGCCGAGCGTTTGTCCGGTGGGTGTGGAGCGACTCGTGGTAGATATCATTTCTTCCCGCTAGAATCCCGCCGACTATGACGACCATGACCATCGACCAGCAAATCGCCTTCCTCGCCCGCCGCACCGAGCGCATCGTCCCCGAGCCTGACCTCCGCAGAAAGCTCGAATCTTCCGCCAAAACAGGCAAGCAACTCCGCATCAAGCTCGGCATGGACCCCACCGCCCCCGATGTCACGCTCGGCCACGCCGTCCCCCTCAAGGTCGTGCGCCAGTTCCAGGATTGGGGGCACAAGGCCGTCCTGATCATCGGCGATTACACCGCCCGCGTCGGCGATCCTTCCGGCCGATCCAAGACCCGCCCCGTCCTCTCCGGCGAAGAGATCGATGCCAACGCCAAGACCTACGTCAGCCAGGTGGGCAAGATTCTTCTGACCGACCCGAATCACCTGGAGATTCGCTTCAATGGCGAGTGGTTCAGCAAGATGAATCTCCTCGACATTCTCAAGCTCACCAGCAAGAAATCGGTTGCCCAAATGCTCGAGCGCGAGGACTTCAAGAACCGCTACACCGAGGGAACGGATATCCGAATCCATGAATTTCTCTACCCGCTCATGCAGGGGTGGGACAGCGTCATGATCGATGCCGATGTGGAGATGGGCGGATCGGATCAGCTTTTCAATAATCTGGTCGGCCGGGATTTGCAGGAGGATGTGGGCAAGCCCGGGCAGACCGTCATCGTCACTCCCCTTCTGGTCGGGCTCGATGGCGTCAAGAAAATGTCGAAGTCCCTGAAAAATTACATTGGCGTGACCGACCCCGCCTCCGGGCAGGACAGCATGTTCGGCAAGATCATGTCGATCCCCGATGCGCTGATGGAGATGTACTACCAGCTCCTCACCGATTTGCCGATGGACCCGATTCGCCAGCAGATCGCCGCCAATCCGCGCGATGCCAAAGTCGCGCTCGCCAGGCACATGATCACCTGGCTGCACGATGCCAGCGCCGCCTCGACCGCCGAGGAGCAGTTCGTGAAGCAATTCTCGAAGGGCGAAATCCCCGATGAAATGCCCAGCATCTCCATCGCCGATATCGGCCCCGGCCCGCACAAGCTCCCGCCTCTGCTCGTCAAAGCCGGCCTGGCCTCCAGCAATGGTGAAGGCACGCGAAAGATCAAGGAAGGCGCGGTCAGCATTGATGGCGTCAAGGTCACCGACTTCGCCGCCGCCCTCACCATCGTTAAGCCCACCGTCCTCAAACTCGGCCGAAAATACGCGCGGCTGGTCCCTTAATTCGTGACACGGGCATCCCGCCCGTCCAAGCCGCGCCTCCATTAATTCCATCCCCGTTTCCTCCCTCTTCCTCCCACACCGCGCCCCCAAGCCATCCTCTCCTTTCTCCACCGAACCCTCCAGATCAGTATTGACGATTCATATTCACCCTTTATATTCTTGAATAGACAGAACTCCCTGTCGGACCGGAAGTGGTGGCTCCCTTCCGGTCCAACTCTTTTTGATCTCCGCGCTTTCAGGGCGTTCTAGGATTTTGAACCCGCCGCCGATCTTTTGCCTTTTGACAACGTAAGTCATGTATCGGTTCGAACCGGCCACCCCGGTTTTTGCCGCTTATTTGTTCTAATTTGGCACCAGAGGGCTGTTCGATGCGAAGATTGCTTTTGCCTTTGTCGGCGATTGTTCTCCTTTCCGCCGCGGGATGTTCACAAATCATCGCGGATAAGGTACTGGTACCGCCGCGCTCGCTGGAGCGCGCGGCGACTCTTCTGAAACTCCGCCAGAAGATCGAGGCCCGCTGGGATCAGAATCTCCGCCCCTTCAACTACACCGCCACCGATGGCGCGCAGCTCGCCGCGATGATCTTCGATCCGCGCCCACCCAAAGAAAACCCCGGTAAATCCGCCACAACGCAGCCCACCTCACAGTCCGCGCCCCCTGCCAAAATCCCGGCCGATAAAGCCCCGCCCGCTGCCGCGCCCTTCCATCCGCGCGGCGTCGTCGTCGTCATTCATGGACTGACCGACCGCAAGGAATCCATGCTCAGCGCCGCCGAAAAATTCGCGGATGCCGGTTATGTCGCGGTCGTCCCGGACTTGCGCGCCCACGGCGAATCCGGCGGTCGCTACACGACCCTGGGCTACCGTGAAAAACTCGACATGATGGCTTTGCTCAACCATCTGCAATCCCAGGGCTACGATGTCTCCCGCGTGGCTGCGATGGGCGGAAGCCTCGGAGCCGCCGTCGCCATCCAGTGGGCGGCCGTCGACCCGCGCGTCAAGGCGATCGTGGCCGTCGCCCCCTTCGCCGACCTGCGCACCGAGCTCGAGTTCCAATACCGCGCCCACGGCATCGGCGGGTTCAAAGTCGACCTCCTCGAATCCGTCGCCGAGGCCCAGGGGCAGTTCAAGATCGAGAACGTTTCCCCCCTCAAATCCCTCGAAGCGATGGACACGCCCCTCTATCTCGCCCACGGTTTCCGCGACAAGATCATCCCCGATTCCGAATCGCAGCGCCTCTTTGATCACGCCCGCGGGCCGGTGATTCTCCAGAAAGCCGTCTGCGGCCACATGGATATCCGCGACAACCTCGGCAAGGAATTCGTCAAACGCGCCGTCGAGTGGGTCGATACCTACGTCCCCGCCGATGCCCACCCCGCCACACCGCCCGCCTGGGTCACCAACTACGGCTCGCGCAATCTCCCCATGACCGCGCCCGTCGCCGTCGGCGGCATCACCCCGGCCTCACGAATCGCGCCGTAGCAACTCCACTCTCCCGAGTGTATAGACCGGGGATAGGAGAAGAAGCAATTCCTCTGGTTTTTCACCCCATCCGAAACGAATTTACCATCCGATCCAGCGCCGGCTTGAGCGCATCGTAAAGCGGCGCGGGGGCCATCGCCGTCAGCGAGAAGAGCCACCCCGCGTGTTCGACCAGCAGCAGCCGCAAAGTCATCGGCCCGGCATCGGTCTCCTGGCGGGCCATCGCCTGCGCGGCCGGGCCGAAGGGGAGCAGGACTGTGCGCAAGTCCGCCAGGGCCATCCCCTGCGACTTGGCGAGATATTCCAGCGCGGCCTCAGGCGCTGCGCCCGGAATAGTCGAACCGGGCAGCGCCGGGCGGACGGCGACGGTGAACACGATGGCCGCGTAGGCCGGGGTGTAGAGGCAGAGCGGCCGCATGATCCGCGGGTCGGCGAAGTCGGGTTCATCGGGCGGGAGGGGCACGCGCTGCCAGTTGGTGGGAATTTCGGCCGAGAAAGTCCACGCGGGGTTGGGGGATTGAACGGTCGTGCGCGCGAAGGCGATCTCGGCGGCGGCGTCGGAGAGGGTGTCGGCGGGGGTGTCCTCGGAGACCGCCGGCGGCGCTGCCAGCACCGGCCCGCCCGCGCCGGCGCTGCTGAAAGGGGAATCCACAATCGCCCGCGTCGCGATGGATTTGGGCGGCGCGGTTTGAAGCTCCGCGCGAAACGTCACCGCCCAGATCGAACGCCCTTCCACCAGCAGCGTCTGCTCATCGAGGAAACGAAGCTGGCCGAGGATCGTGTTATCCGGCGTCAGCGGCGCGACCGCATGCTCGGCCGGGTCGAACATGACCAGACGATTCTCGTTGAGCAGTTTCGCATCCGGCCGGGGATGGGCGCGGATCATCGCGATCAGCCGCCCGCCCGGATAGGCGGCCGGCGCGATCGCCGCATCGACCGTGTCCGAGGTATAGAGAATGTCGCCCGGCCCTTCGTGATGCGGGATGCCGATGATGACCGTGTGATGCTGCTCCAGATCGATGATGTAGAGGGCGCAGGCGACCGAGTCGGCCGACCAGAAGGGGAAGATGCGGATCGAGGTTCCCGGCAGATCGGAAAGCGGGTGAATCTCCCAGGCCTGCCCATCGTGCTGGCCGAGATGAACGCGGGTGCAGTGGTCGAGCACTTTTCGAGTGACCAGCGCGAATCGGCGGACGTCCGGACTGATGGAAATCACCGGTGGGAAATGGGGATCGCCATCCACATCGAGCGGGCCGACGTCGTAATCGGCCGCCTGGTCGATATCTCGAAAGTAGAGGCGCTGGCCGTGCGGGTCCGCGATAAGCAATGATGATCCACCCGCCCAGGCGAAAGACATGCCCGGCAGGATCGTCAGCACCTGATCGGCAACGCGGAGGATTCCAATCCGCACCTCCCCCGGCGGCGGCCCGCTGGTCAGCGCGAACGCCAGCGACCGCCCATCGGGCGACCAGGCGAGATCGGACAAATGCTGGTGATCGGGCAGGAAGATCGGCTCGGACGATGAATCGTCGATCTTCTCGGCCGAGACCGCCGCGAGATAAAGCCCCGGCACCAGCGCATCAGGTGCCCAGAACGCCACCCGCTTGAGATCGGGCGAAATCCGGCAGATCGTCGGGCCGATGGGACCGGAATGGCCTGCGAGAGTGGGAGAAATCTCGGGTGGGAGCATGATGGAGAGGATTGGAACGGGATTGGCGGGCGGATGCAATGTGGCTCTCATTGGAAACTGATGACCTCTCCTCGAAAACGAAAAACGAAAAACGTAAAGCTGCGAGCGATGACTCGTGGAATCGAAGCCCAACAAGCTCACGCTTCCTTTAAGTTTTTCGTTTTCAGTTTTGTGAGAGCAGCCTTAAGTTTTTAGTTTTTAGTTTTTTTCGTAGAATGCCCCCGACCATGACCGTCCGCCTCTCCAAGTCGTTTCACTTCGAAGCCGCGCACGACCTGCCGACCTTCCCGGAAGGCCACAAGTGCCGCCGGCTGCATGGGCATTCGTTCAAGTTCGATGTCGTGGTCGAAGGCGAAGTCGATCCGGCCAAGGGGTATCTGATCGACTATGGCGACATCAAAAAGGTGGCCGACCCGATCGTCAAAAAGCTCGATCACTATTATCTCAACGAAATCCCCGGCCTGGAAAACCCCACCAGCGAGAACGTGGCCGTCTGGCTGTGGAATCAGCTCAAAGGGCCCCTGCCGCAATTGTCGGCGATCATCGTGTACGAGACGTGTACGTCGATGTGCGAGTATCGGGGGCGGTGAGTTTCATTCCTTGAAAACGAAAAGCGAAATACTTAACGCTGCGAGGGATGAATTGTGGAATCGAATGCCAACAAACTCACGGTGCCTAAAGTTTTTCGCTTCTAGTTTTGCGAATCCCCCTACCTATGAATCCGATCATAATTCTGCTTATCGGCATGGCGGTTGTGGTGGGGGGCGTGCTCGTTTTTCGACTGCACGCGTTTTTGTCGTTGATCGCGGGGGCGCTGGTGGTGGGGTTGCTGACGCCGGGGGTTTTTACATATCGATATGCGATTCATGCGGCGGCGATTGAAGTGATTTCGATCGACGAGCACACGGGAATGGTCGTGCTGCGGTCGAAGGAAAAGTTTTCGGGCGATACCCCCCTGCTGGTACTGAGGGAGAGCATGGGCGCTGAGCGGGGGTTTGAGCGGATCGGCGTACTCAGGGTGCGGGGCGGTGGGGTCACAGCGGGCGAGCAGATTCAGGCGGCGATGGTGGACCCGACTATCAAAGTGCGAGCGGGCGATGTGATCGTGAAAGAGGAGGCCGAGTTCGCAGCGCGGAAGCAGGCGGCGACGACGCTGGGGGAGAGACTGGCCGAGGGATTCGCGAATACCGCCAAGGGCGTGGGCATTCTGATCGCAATGGCCTCGATCCTCGGGCGCACCATGCTGGAATCGCGGGCGGCCGAGCGGATTGTGTGGTCCTGCCGGCGAATGCTGGGAGACAAGCGAGCGCCGCTGGCGTTTGTGATCTCGGGATTCTCGCTGGGGAATCTGCTGTTCGCCGAAACCGTGTTTTATCTGCTGATACCGCTCGGCAAAGTCATGCGCATTCGCACCGGGCGGGATTACACACTCTATGTGATGTGCATCGTGGCGGGGGCGACGATGACGCACTCGCTGGTGCCGCCGACGCCCGGGCCAAGTTTTGTGGCGGCCGAGCTGCACATCGACCTGGCGATGATGATCCCCGGCGGGCTGGTGATCGGCGCGATCGCGGCCATGGCGGGATATTTCTATGCCCGAATCGCCAATCGGCGCTGGGATATTCCGCTTCGGCCCAGCGCGGAGCTCTCAGAGAAAGAACTGGCGGCCATTTCCGCGCGCGATGAATCGGCGCTGCCGCGATTGTGGGTGTCGCTGCTGCCAGTGGTGCTGCCGGTGGCGCTGATCGTGATCGGATCGTGCCTGGAGGCGGCCAAATCCACCGGGCCGGCGGCGATGGCTTTTCGATCGCTGGGCGAGAAGAACACCGCCTTGACCATCGCGGCGGCGGTGGGGCTGATCACCCTGGCCGCCCGGCGGCACCTGAGCGCCAAACAGATCAGCGCCTCCACAGGCGAGGCGCTCTCCAGCGCGGGGCTAATCATCCTGATCATCTGCGCGGGCGGGGCGTTCGGCTCGGCCCTTCGGCAGACGGATATCGCCGATTCGATCAAGCAGGTTCTGCCCGCCTCACGATTCGCGCTGATTCCGCTGGCGTTTCTCGCCACCGCCATCATCCGCACGGCGCAGGGGAGCGCGACCGTCGCGATGATCACGGCTGCGGGAATCATCGCGCCGATCGCGGCCTCGACCCATCTGCCGTTCCACCCGCTCTACCTGGCCCTGGCGATTGGCTGCGGTTCCAAGCCGGTGATGTGGATGAACGACAGCGGGTTCTGGATCATCGGGAAAATGTCGGGACTGACCGAGAGCGAAACGCTCAAGACGGCGACAGTGATGATGATCATTGAAGCGACTGTGGGATTGGGCGCGACGATGCTGGGGGCGTGGATGCTGCCGCTGGTTTGAAGAGTTGAACCACGAAGGGCGCGAAAGGCACGAAGGGAGGAGAGGGTTGAGGGTTGAGGGGGGAGGATTGAGGGTTGAGGGTAGAGGGTTGCGGGTTGAGGGTAGAGGGTTGAGGGTCGGGGGTAGAGGGTAGAGGGTCGGGGGTACAGGGTAGAGGGTAGTGGAGGAGGTGAATAGGGTCATTCCGAGGGAGCTTCAGGCGACCGAGGAATCTTGCATGTACGGATTGGCCTGCTCGCCTTGCCGAAGGGCCACGACTTCCAGGCAGGATCTTTCGGTCGCCTGAAGCTCCCTCAAGATGACCCACCACCATGACAGGGTCGCGATGACGCAATGAAGGCTCTCAGCCCCTTCGCGCGTTTCGTGTCTTCGTGGTTCACTTTGCCGTCGCTGGATCGATCGCGCCTGTAAGTTTCTTCCACCCCTTCATCGAAGCCTCCAGATTCGCCTTCTTGTCCCCCGTCAGCCCATAGCCCTGCAACCCGATGGGGCCTTTGAAATTCTGTTTCTGGAGTTGGGCGAGAATGGGGGCGATATCGAGCGAGCCTTTGTCGAGGGTTTGGATGAGCTGCTTCCAGTTCGATCCGGTGATGCCCGCATCCGCGCCGCTGATGGTCATGTTGGTGAGAAGGGGGCCGGCTTCTTCGAGAAGGGCGGGAATATTTTTCTCATCGCCGGTGGCCAGGGCGTGGCAGAGATTGAAGGTGACGCCAAAGTTATCGCGTTTGACGGCTTTGGCGACGGCGAGGGCATCCTTGAATTTCGCTGTCCATTCGCCGGCATGGGGATAGATCGCGATGCGCATCTGCGACTGCGCGGCGAAATCGGCCAGGGCTTGCAGATCCCTGATGACCGGCTCATCGCCCTTGAGCGAATCGGGCGCGGGCGGTTTGAGGGCGGGATTGGCGGCCTTTCCGGCGGATTTCGAGCCGATATGAATCCAGAGGATCGTATCGTGGCCTTTGAGCGCGGCGATGATCGGCTTGACGCGCTCGGAGTAGGTTGCGCCATCGGAGCCGGCGCTGACGGGGCAGTAGATGGCGAACATTTTGAGACCGCGTTTTTCGGCCTGCTCGGCGATTGATTTGGCTTCATCGGCGCCGCATTCATGCCAGGCGGTGCCGGCATAGCCGGTTTCCTTGACGAGATCGAGTTGCTGCTCGGCGGTCAGGCCGGTGCCGTTGGTGCAGGTGTCCATCGCGTAGAAGGGATTGGTGATCGCGGGGCTGGCGGCGGCGAGCGCTGCCGGCGGTGGAGGCGGAGCGGCGAGTGAGGTTAGCGCGGTCAGGGCGAGTGCGGCGATGGCGAGTGAGATCGATGACTGGCGTAGGCGCATGGGATGATCCTTCGGACTGGAAGACGGAGGGACGAAGACATCTGTCAACCAATCGTACCGGCCAAAGAATTTCATCGTTGTGCGCAAAGATGAAACGGCACTGGCAGGCTGCGAAAGCCTGCCAGTGTCACCCACGTATCCGATTTCAATGGGAATGGATCAATTCACGTAGGCGATCTCGTTGCTGAAGAGGAGGGCCTGGGCGTATTCCTCCCAGATGGTCAGGGGCTTTCGATCGACCATGATGCCTTCGTTCTGGATGGCCTTTTTTCCATCGCGTTTGCCGGTCATGAGATCGGGAGCGGCTTTCATCTGCCCGGCTCGTTTGACGTCCTTGGCCGAGCGCGGATCGAGTTTTGCGCCGGCGAGTTGGGCGGGATGATTGCCGCCGCCGTTGCGGTCGGCGATGGTCTTGGCGTTGTAGAACTCGGCCGCGAGCTTCACCTCTTCCGGGCGCGGGGCGCGCTGGAAGATCACCTGATAAATCGCCTTCACGCGGGCGAAATCATCCTTGGCGCTGGTGAACTCCGGGCGCGTGGTCACCTTGCGGGCCACATCGGCGGACATCGAGCTGTTCATGAAGAAGAGCGCCTGCTGCGGGACGATGGTCGTGGCGCGCCGGCTGTTGGTCATGTCGGGGTCGGCGAAGTCGAACTGCTGCATCAACTCGGGTACGCTGCCGCGATCGATGTAGCCGTAGACGCTGCGGCGGAAGGAATAGGGCTCTTCGGTGAGGTTGACCGGTTTGCCGCCCACCGTGGGATCGAGGTGCCCTGTGAAGAGCAGCAGCGTATCCCGCACGGCTTCAAAATCGAGCCGGCGGAGGTTGGCGCGCCACATCAGCCGATTTTCCGGGTCTTTCTGGGCATAGGCGGGGTTAGTGTCGCTGCTCTGCTG
>JBBRTW010000163.1:0-13987 GCA_038244055.1 Tepidisphaerales bacterium
GATGAATGATGAAGGATGAAGGATGAAGGATGAATGATGAATACGAAACGGAATTCACAATGGACAATTGACAATTGACCATGGACACTCCCATCCACTGACAACGGACAACGGACAACGGACAACGGACAACTGACAACTGACAACTGACAACTGACCACGTTCAACAACGGACACCGAACAATGATCTGTGCCCTGACCGGCGAACTCTCCGCGATTGATGGCAACAAGGCGCGCCTGCGCGTCGGGCCGATGGTCTATGAGGTGCTCGTTCCGGCCGCCGATGTGGCGGGGCTGGCATCGCGCATCGGGGTGGAGGTCACCTTTCATACGCTGTTTTATCTGGAAGGGTCGGCCGGCGGCGGCAATCTCGATCCCAAGCTGATCGGCTTCACCACCGCCGACGACAAGAAATTCTTCAACCTGTTCACCACCGTCAAAGGCATCGGCCCCAAGACCGCCCTGCGAGCCCTCTCCGCGCCGGTGGGCGAAATTGCCCAGGCCATCGAATCGAAAGACACCCGCGCGCTGACCAAGCTCGATGGGATCGGCAAGCGCACCGCCGAGTTGATCGTGGCCGAGCTTTCGGGGAAGGTGCGCGAGTTCGCCGTGGCCCATGTCGGCGCGGAAGTCGCCGCCTACGGAAGCAGCGGCCTGCGCCGTCTCCCGGCCGAGGAGGATGCGCTGCAGGCCATGGTCTCCCTGGGCGAGCGCCGCCCCGATGCGGAGCGCCTGCTGGATCGGGTGAAGCAGGCAGCGCCGGAGATGAAGTCGACCGATGCGCTGCTCAGAGAGATGCTGCGGATGCGGGGGAGCGGGAAGTAGATTCGTGACATGGGCGTCCCGCCCATGCTGGGAGCATTTGGAGTCGAGTTGCGCAGTGACCCACCGTCCTGTTTGATTTCCCCCGCATTTCCCTATCATAAGAGGCGATGTCCCAGTCGATCTCCCAACCCATGAACCCATCCGCGCCGCGGCGGCTTTATATGGATAATGCGGCCACTTCCTTTCCCAAGCCGACGGGGGTTTTAGAGGCGATGGTTCGGTATGCGACGGATCTGGGCGCATCCGCCGGGCGGGGCGCTTATTCGGAGGCGCTGGAAACGGGGAATCTTCTGACCAAATGCCGCCAGCGGCTGAACCGCCTTTTTAATGGGGAGAATCCAGCGCATTTCGTATTCACACTCAATTGCTCGGATTCGTTGAATCTGGCGATTAAGGGGCTTTTTGAGTTGCGGGTTGCTCCGGAGTTGCGGGTTGCGAGTTGCGAGTTGCGAGAAGGAGCGGGTGCGGGCGACGGTGTCCGCAGTGCAATGGGCAACGGCTCAAAAGAGGGCGGGGATCCGCACACAATAAGCGCGGCGTCTAACTCGCAACTCGCAACTCACAACTCGCAACTTTCCCCGCAACTCGCAACTCACAACTCGCAACTATCCCCGCAACTCCTCAGCAACTCGCAACTTCTTCCCCACGCGATTTGCACCCACATCGATCACAACTCAATTCTCCGGCCGCTGGGGGCGATGGAGGATTTGGGGTTGTGCTCGGTGACGCGCATCGGCGTTTCTTCAACCGGCCTGGTCGATCCCGATGACATTCGTCGGGCGATCACTTCCCGGACCCGCATGGTGGCGATCACCCATGCTTCCAACGTGACGGGGACGGTGCAGCCGATTCGGGAGATCGGGCGGATTTGTCGGGAGCGGGGCGTGTATTTCATCGTGGATGCGGCGCAGTCGGCCGGGCATATTCCGATCGATGTGCAGGCGGATTTCATCGATCTGTTGGCCGCCCCGGGGCATAAGGCGCTGCTTGGCCCGCTCGGCACGGGATTCTTATACATTAGGCCTGGCGTTGAGAAAGTGCTTCGACCGCTGCGCGAGGGGGGGACGGGGTCGGCCTCGGAGAACGACCGCCAGCCGGAATTCATGCCGGATAAGTATGAGCCGGGGTCGCACAACGCGATCGGGATCGCCGGGTTATCCGAAGGAGTGAAATGGATCCTCGAGCGCGGGATCGAATCGCTGGCGCGGCACGATCGCGAGCTGGTGCAGACGTTCATCGAGGGGATGGAGGAGATGGGGAAGATCGAGGGGCTGACCTATTACGGCCCGCAAGGGGTGAAGGACCGGATCGGGGTGTTCTCGGTGCGGATCGAGGGGATCGAGCCGTACGAGCTGGCGGCGATATTGGAGTCGAGCTATGGGATCCTGAGCCGGCCGGGATTGCACTGCGCCCCATTGGCGCATCAGGCGATCGGGACGGCGCAGTTCGGGGGGACGACGCGGCTGTCGTTCTCGCCGTTCTTGACGGTGCAGGATGTGAACTACGCGACGGATGCGCTGGCGGAGATTGCGCTCAATGTCAAAAGTCAAATGTTAAATGCCAAATGTTGACAATACGGGTGATTGAATGGAAGAGGGGCGCAAAGGTGCGAAGGAGCAAAGGGGCGAAGAAGAAAAGAATGGAGGGCGCGCGGGGCTCTCGGGATTTCAATTCTTCAAATTCGTTTTGGAGTTGCCCTCTCCC
The DNA here is from genome assembly GCA_038244055.1 of Tepidisphaerales bacterium. Lineage (GTDB taxonomy): Bacteria > Planctomycetota > Phycisphaerae > Tepidisphaerales > Tepidisphaeraceae > DASPKW01. The sequence continues at coordinate 2,530 of JBBRTW010000163.1, forward strand.
ACGCGGCGGTTGGCGGCGCAGCGCATGAACTCCACATGCGCCGCTTGGGAGAGGGAGCCAGGCACCTGGAATTCGAGGGCAAAACGGCTTTGGAGGATTTCAACAGAACAATCTGAAGTCTGATCTTCTCCGCGTCTTTGCACCTTTGCTGCTTTGCGGTTGTTTTTGGCCGATTAAAGCGTGCGCGTCAGCCCGCCGTCGATGTCGATGATGGAGCCGTTGATGTAGCCGGCGCGGTCGGAGGCGAGGAAGGTAACCGCATCGGCGACCTCTTCGGGCTGGCCGAAACGGGGGACATTCATTTCCTTTGTGATCAGCGCGGCTGCCTGATCGTCGGGGATGTTTTGCTCGGCCGCGAGTTTTTTGATGCGGAGAGTGAGCCGGTCGGTGGCGATATAGCCGGGGTTGATGGCGTTGACGCGAATGTTTTCGTGGACGGCGCGGTCGGCCAGCGATTTGGTCAGGTTGAGCATGGCGGCGTTCACCGATCCGCCGATGGTGAACTCGGCCGAGCCGGTCCGCCCGCCCACGCCGGCGATGTTGATGATGCTCCCATGGGATTTGGCGAGGTGGGGCCAGGCGGCGCGGGCCAGGCGGACGGCGGCGAAGAACTTGAGCGCGAAGCCATCGGCCCAGGCTTGCTCGGAGAGAGCCAGGAAATCCCCGCGCTGGGTTGCGCCCGCGTTGTTGACCACCAGGTCAATCTGCCCAAACCGCGCCATGGCTGCGTCGGCGAAGAAACCGGGGGCGGTGGGGTACGAGAGGTCCACGGGGAAGGCCAGGCAGCGGACCGCGGTGGTCGCGTGGATTTGATCCGCGAGCGCCTGCAGTTGATCGACCGATCTCGCTGCAATCGCGACGTTCATTCCCTCGGCCGCCAGGCGAAGAGCGATGGCGCGGCCGATGCCCTTGGAGGCGCCGGTGATGAGGGCGGTTTTATTTTTTAGGAGGAGGTCCATGGGGGATGAAGAGTATTAAATGTCAAAATGCTCTGCTGAGATCCTCGGTGGCGTAGACATTCCTGTCTGCGGCGGGCGGGTGAGTGGGGTCATTCTTGACCCCCGAACCCGTCCGCATCCTGATGCCCCCAAAGATCCCGGCCACGATGCGCCTGCTACGCCGCGGCGCGGGCCGATCGACGCTTGTCCCGGATTCGTTTGGCGAGTTCATCGGCGATCACGCCGGCGAGGAGGACTCCGCCGATGATCGCGAATTCCCATTGGGTGGGGATGTCGAGGATGTTGATGGCGTTGTAGATGACGCGCATGACCGCCGTGCCGATGACCACGCCGAGGATGGAGCCTTCGCCCCCTTTGAGCGAACAGCCGCCAAGTACGGCGGCGGCGATGGCGTAGAGCTCGTAAACATTGCCGAAATCGACGGGCTGGCCGTTGTTGCCATCGCACATGAAGAGGATGCCGCCGAAGCCCGCCAGGAGAGAGCAGATCACATAGGCGATGATGATCATCAGGTCGGTGTTGATGCCGGAGTAGCGCGCGGCTTGCTCGTTGCGGACCAGGGCCAGGAGGTAGCGGCCCCAGATGGTGCGGTTGAGGAAGACGGCCGCGACGATCGCGATCGCGACCATGAGGAGAAAGGGCATGGGTACGCCCAGGAAGTCGCCGGTGAGTGCTTCTTTCATTCCCGCGAATTCGTTCTGGAAGCCCTGCGTCTGGTCGTGGAGCAGCCCGCGGGCGAAGCCGCGGTAGATCATCAGGCCGCAGAGGGTCACCACAAATGGTTGCAGGCGCATCTTGGTGATCATCACGCCATGGAAGAGTCCGAGCAGGGCGGAGAGGGGAAGCAGGCAACTTAGCGTGAGCGCTACGGACCAGTGTCGCTGCATGAGGAGATAGGGGAGAAGGCAGCCGACAAGGGCGATGACCGAGCCGATGGAGAGATCGATGCCCCCGGTGATGATGACGAAGGCGACTCCGATGCCGAGAATGCCATAGAGACCGGTGCGGCGCACGAGGTTGAGGACATTGCCCTTGCCAAAAAAGACGGGGTTGAGAATGCCGGTGACCAGGCAGACGGCGATGAGCAGGCCGAGAATGCCGAGTACCTTCAGCGTGGTTGGGGAGAAGCGAACCGCGCCATTCTCGGGCAGCGCTCGGGATAACGGCAATGGATCGCTGGGCGGGAGTTGGGACTGGGTCATGGGTATTGGGTGCTTGTGATCGATAATGGGTCAGGATACGGCGAGTAGGCGCTCGTGGCCGGTGGCCAGGCTCATGATGGCCTCTTCGGAGAGTTCCGCGCGTTGCAACTCGCCCTTAAGCCGGCCTTCGTGCATCACCAGCGTTCGGTCGGACATGCCCATCACTTCCTCCATATCGGAGGACACGAAGAGGACGGCCACGCCGGTGGAGGCGAGTTGCTCCATGAGCTTGTAGATTTCGCGTTTTGCGCCGATATCGATGCCGCGGGTGGGTTCATCGAGCAGCAGGACGCGCGGGTTCATCGCCAGCCATTTGCCGATGACGACTTTCTGCTGGTTGCCGCCGGAGAGAAACTGGACGATCTGGCGATCCGAGGGGGTTTTGACGTTGAGCTTCTGGATCATCTCCCCGGCCGTGAGTTTTTCGGCCGCGAAATTGAGCAGGCCATTGCGCTGGGTGCGTCGCAGCGAAGGGAGGCTGATGTTTTCCCGGACGGCCATTTCCAGAACCAGCCCCTGGGCCTTGCGGTCTTCAGGGACCAGGGCGATCCCAGCCCGGATGGCGTGGATCGGCAGGCGCGGCGTGACATCAACGCCATCCACGCGCACCGAGCCGCCGATCGCGGGGCTGACACCGAAGAGCGTCTGGAGCATTTCGGTCCGGCCAGCGCCGACCAGCCCGGCGACGCCGACGATTTCGCCGGCGCGGAGGGTGAAGGAGAGTTCGTGGCGTGGGTTCTGGGGGGTGCGCAGGCGATCGACTTCGAGGACCGGCCGGCCGGGCTTGTGCGAGGCGCGGACGTAGAACTGCGAGAGATCCCGGCCGACCATGAGCTTGACCATCGTATCGTGGGAAATCTGCTCGCGGGAAAGGTGGCCGGCGAACTGGCCATCGCGCAGCACGACCACGCGGTCCGCCAGCTCTTTGACCTCGCTGAGGCGGTGTGAGATGTAGACGATGCTCATCCCCTTGGAGCGGAGATCGCGAACGACTTTGTAGAGCTGGTCGGTTTCGTGCTGGGTGAGCGATGAGGTCGGCTCATCCATGATGAGCACGCGGGCATTGACCGAGAGGGCCTTGGCGATCTCGACCATCTGCTGCCGGCCGATGGTCAGGGTGGAAACGAGCGTGCGCGGGGAGAGATCGAGGCCGACCCGGCCGAGCAGTGCGCGGGATTTTTCGTAGATGGTGCGTTTGTCGATAAAGCCGAACCGGCGCGGCTCGCGGCCGAGGAAGATATTCGCGCCGATGTCGAGATTGTCCGCCAGGTTCAGCTCCTGGTGGATCAACACGATTCCCTGGTTGAAGGCGGCGTTGACGGAATCGATATGGACCGGCGCGCCCTCGACGAGGATTTCGCCGGTATCGGGAGTCTGCACCCCGGCGAGGATTTTCATCAGTGTGGATTTGCCCGCGCCGTTCTCACCGATGACGGCGAGCACCTCGCCCCGATTGAGATGCAGAGAAACGCCGCGCAACGCGCGCACGCCGGGGAAGGATTTGGAGAGGTCCCGAACCTCAAGAAGCGGCGGGGATGTCGGGGCGGGGTCGGGCATGGAGGGGGTGAAATCAAAACGAGGATAGAGGATGGAAGATGGTGGATGGAAAATGTAGAAAAAGCGCGGCTTTCCCTGCCGTTTCTATCCTCTATTCGCCATCCTCCATCCTCGCATTACTTCCTACTTCCCCGTCTTCTTCTTCAAATCCGTCCAGAATTCATCCACGGAATCTTTCTTGATCTGGCGGGCCGGGATGTTCATGAATTTCGACGCGGGAATGACGGACTTGTCGCCCTTGGCCAGCGCCGTAAGGACGCGGACGGATTCGTACCCGTACATGTAGGGATTTTGCACGACGGTGCCGTAGCAGTTGCCGTCTTTGATCGCCTGGAGCGTGGCGTCCTGTTCATCGAAGCCGACGAGCTTGATCTGCCCGAGCTTGCCGCCCTTTTTGATGGCTTCGAGGCAGTTGGGCGGGTTGTAGGCGAAAAGGCCGACCATGCACTTGAGATCGGGGTGGGCGACCATCGTGTCTTCGGCATTGCCCTTGGCCTTGGCGCGGTCGAACTGGTCGGTCTTGGTGGAGAGAATCTTGTACTTGCCATCCATGAACTGGGCATCGGGCGCATCGTTTCGGGAAGAATCGACCGAGCGGTCGAGCAGTTCATCGATCACGCCCTGGCGACGGAGGCGGGCGTTGTCCTGCTCGAGCCGGCCGACGAAAATGCCCACCTTGCCGCCTTCGGGAATCGCTTCTTTGATCAATTGCCCGGCCATGCGGCCGGCCTGGTAGTTATCCATGCCGATGTACAGGAGGCGCTTGCTCTTGGGGGCATCGGAGTCGTGGGTGATGACGTTGGTCTTGGCGGCCGCCTGGTCGATCATGGGCGTCTGGTTTTCGGCATCGATCGGGCTGATGGCGATGCCGTCGACGCCGCGGATCAGCATGTCCTCGATCTTCTGCTTCTGCTCGGTCGACCCATTGGGCATGACGATGGTGACTTCCGCGCCGGATTTTTCAGCGCCATCGCGCGAGCCTTTTTCGGCGATGACCCAGAAGGGGTCCACGCCGTTGGTGACGTAGGCGATTTTCGGTTTGCCGGAGTTGGAGGAGGTGCTCTTGTCGCAGCCGTTGATGGCGGCGATCCAGGCCAGTCCACAGAGCGCGAGCAAAGCCGGCAGGCAGGCACGGAAGTTCGGGCGGCGGTTCATCGTATCTCTCCGGTCGAAGTGTGGGTCGATTGTCCTCGTCGAACAGCGCGGCAGTGTACCCGTTGCCCGCGCGACCGACAACCAATCAGCGTGGGCCGCAACAGTCCTTGGGTGAGAATTGCGGCCGCCAATCCCCGGACGATTCAGGGAATTTAAGGCGCGGATTGAGAACGTTGATCAGTTGAAGGCGATTCGCACGGGCAGGACGCCCGTGCCACGGTGAAACGTTGCTCGCAAGGGCGTGACGCCCGCGTCACGCGGTCGTAGCCGGCGCCGGCCCGGTGCTCTTGCGCTGCACCAGATGCGGATGCAGCGCTTCGCTCGTGCCGCGGAGGCGGTCGATGGCGGCGGGGTCGTTGACCATTTCCAGGATCCATTCGGCGGCGCGCGTGCCCATGTCGGCCAGGCGATGGCTGACGGAGGTCAAGCGCGGGATGCAGAGCATGGCTTCGATATCGTCGAAGCCGACGATGGAAACCTGGTCGGGGATGCGGATGCCGCCGGCCGACAGCGCGCCGCATGCGCCCAGGGCCAGCGGATCGTTGTACGCGAGCAGGGCGGTGAAATCGAGCGGGTTTTTCGCCAGATGCGCTGCCATCGCGGCCTGCGCCTGGTCGGCGAGATAGGCGCGGGTGACGGCCACGCGCGTGCGCGGCAGGGGGAAGCGCAGGATCGTGGGCGTGATGCCGGTGGCGCGGCAGGCCTGCAGGAACATGGCCTGGCGGTTGTCGATATCGGCCGATTCCCACCAGGCATCGTAACCGAACCAGAGGATCCCCTTGTGCCCGAGCCCGGCCAGGTGATCCACGGCCAGGCGCACGCCGAACGGTTCATCGTAATCGATCACCGGGTACCGGGTCTGGCGGGCATATTCGACGACGACGACAGGGGCGGGCGGGGATTGGACCAGGAGTTGCTCATGCTCGGGCGCGATGCCGACGCCGAGGACGATCATGCCGTCGAAGCGGCGCTGGCCGATGCCCGCCAGGCCGCGCGCCGGGGCGCGCTGCGTGGCATCGGGGCCGATGAGGGTCATCTGGAAACCGGCCGAGCGGAGGTGCATTTCGATGCCGCCGATGAGCTGATTGAAATAGGCATCGGTGAGGGCGGAGGAGGTGGGGGAGGAGTCATCGTGGCCGAGGTCGATGACCACGGCGATGGTCTCGGCGCGGCCAAGTTTCATGGAGCGGGCGTGGTAGTTGGGAACGTAGCCGAGGCGCTGGGCGATATCGCGGACGCGCTGCGAGCAGGCGGCCGAGACGCGGTTGGGCTGCTTGGTGCGGTTGAGGACGAGACTGGCGGTCGTGAGGCTGACCCCGGCGGCTTTGGCGATGTCGGATAGGCTTGCGGACTTGGCCATGGGAGGAGGTGAATGGACGCGGCGTTGACTGTCAATGCACGGGGCGAAGTGGATGGATGTGGCACTGTCACTTCATTTTATACAAATGGACGGCATAAGGGGAAAAAGAATCCTGAAACCGGCCATCGGTGCATTTGAGTGTGCGCGATTCGCCGAGGACTTCAACTTCGGCGGGGCCTTTAATACCGGGCACAGTGAATGTGGCATCGGCGGCCGCGTTGCGCATGCCCACCGCGAAGAGGTACGTTGCGCCACCCGCGCGGCGGGCCATGAAATCGACGGGTGTGTCCTTGGGAGAGTCGGCGATCACATTGGCGACGATCTCATTGGAATTGACGGCCGGGGCGAGCGTGCGGACCTGCTCGTTGATCTGGCCGACGGCTTTGGCGATTTCGGGATTGGCGAGCAGGCCGGCCTCGATGAATTTGGGCTTGAACTGGTGAACGAAGTAGATGAGCCCGCGCGAGCCGTGGATGATGGACATCCAGACTTCGGATTTGATCTGCTCGGCAGTGGGCTTGGCTTTGGCGTTCTCGATCGGCCCGCATTCGATGCAGTTCCAGACGATCTTCTGCCCTTTGCCCCATTCGATCAGGCGGGTGACGCCGCGGGGAACGTATTCGAGCTTGCCGGCGATCTCGGGTTTGTCGTGGTTTACGGGATAAATGTCGAAGGAGACGATGTCCGAGCCCTGCACGTAGAGCGGATAATCCTCCATTTTATTCCGCCGCACGCCCCGGCCAATGTAGTTGTCGTAGGCGACGCCTTGGCCGAGGTTGAGCATGACCGGCCGGGTGGGGTCGGCGGCGCTGATCTTTTTGTAATCGGCGACGATCTTGTCGGTGGCGATGGGCGGGCCGTAGCCTTTGCCTTTGGGGAGGGACTGGGCGTTATCCGGTTCATCCCCATGCATCCAGCCGACGATGATCTTGCGATCGACGAACTTGAGGTTCTGCCCGCAAATGACGGGCATCTTGTTCTTCTCCAACTCGGCGAGCTGCGCTTCATTCGGGCCGGACCACAGGCCGACGTAGAGGTTGATGCCGATGGCCTGATATTTAGGCGCATTGCGCGGTTCCTGGAGCCAGACGGCGATGGGGAAGTAGTCGGGCGAGGTCGGCGGGCCGTTTTTCCAGGCGGGGTCGGCCGAGGCGAGGAGCGTGGGGAAGAGGAGGAGAATCGGGATGAAGGGAGCGCGCATTGTGCTTCTATATACACCGGTAACGGCGCGGCGTGATTATGGTTTGAGGTCTGTTAGGCTAGGGGATGGGCGTGAGGCTGCCGAGGATGACCTGGGATTTCGCGCCGGTGCATGCCGGGACGTTGGAAGGCTCCCCATCGAGCGTGGCGGCGGCGAGGAGGGCGAAGGCGATGGCTTCTTTGGCATCCACAACGTCTTTTCCTTCGAGCGGGCGCACCTGGGGCGTCCACCAATTCAGAGCTTCCTGAAGATCGACCATCAACTGGTGATTCTTCGTTCCGCCGCCGCTGACGAAAACTTCGAGATTTCGCCGGCTGATGAAAAGGGCGAATGCTTTGGCCATGCAGGTGGCGGCGGCGAGAGAGGCGGTGGCGAGCATATCTTCAAAGCCCGCGGGCGCGCCGGCCGACTGGGCGCAGCGCTCGAAGAGCTGGATCATGGCCGGGCCATCGGTGGATTTGGGAGGCGGGCGAGTCATGTATTCCGACTCGGCCATCGCCAGCGCCACGCTGAGATGCGCCTTGCCGCGCGCCGCGGATTGGCCGGCCGGATCGTAGCCCGGCCCGTTTGGGTCGTGTGTTCGGCATATCCAGTCGCTAATGCAATTCCCCGGACCCGTGTCGAAGGCGATGATCTGGTCGATCGATGCCCCGGCCGGGATGTAGGTGAGATTGGCGATCCCGCCGAGGTTGAGGAGCACGCGATTTTTTTCGGGGTGGCGAAACAGAATGTAATCGGCGTAGGGCACCAGCGGCGCGCCCTGACCGCCTGCCGCGCAGTCGGCGCGGCGGAAATCGCTTACCACCATGATTCCGGTGCGCGCCGCCAGCAGGGCGGGATCGAGCCACTGAATTGTATCGGGAGGCGAATGATAGATCGTCTGCCCATGGGCCGCGACGGCGCTGATCTCGGCCGGGCGCAGGTTCACATCCGCCAGCAGGGCGCTAATGCAATCCGCGTAGGCGAGTGTGATCTGCCTTCCTGTTTTCGCCAGATGCTCCAGATGGACCGGCCCGCCAGCGCGGATTTTAAAAATCGCGCGGCGCAATTCCGCATCATACGGATGGTGCCGCAGACGTAAGAACTGTGTGGACATGCCCAATCCCTGGCCGGTGATGCGGACCAATGCCGCATCGACGCCATCAGCGCTGGTTCCGCTCATAGCGCCGATGATCAGGCGCGCGACTTGCATACGGGGCATGGCGTCTACTGTAACAGGCGGCAGATTGCCGCCAAGTTGGGCAGGTTGAGGTCCGGATAAGTAACGTGCCGCGCCGGCGGGAACTGGAAAGGCTGCCGGCGAAGCGGGTTACAGTCGGCCGGTGATGGTGCAGCATTTGGACGTGGCCTTATGCGGATTCGCGCCGATATAATGCAGTAGGCGGATGCGGATGACGGCGGATTTGGAAATGCCGCGATCGCGATGAGCGGCCGATGGTTTATGAGTCGGCGGCGGCCTATCGTCAGGCGGACGCTGTCGGGCGTACCTTGTCGGGCGCACATTGTCGGGCGCGAGGCCCATCGTTTTCGGAGACGCGCTTTTATGAGCGACACACCCAACCATTCCCTGCCCAGGGCCACACCCCTGGCGGCCGCCAACACCACCACGGAAAACGCCGCCGCCCCCGCCAAGCCCAAGCGCAAGCAGAAGCCGCTCCCCGCGACAAAGCCCCCGCAGCCAATGCCGCCGTGGAAGGTGCTGCTGCATAACGATGATGTCAACGATGGGAAGTATGTGATCGAAACGATCGTCGAACTGACGCGCCTCAACGAGCAGGATGCCACGCAGCGAATGGAAGAGGCGGATAAAACGGGCGTGGCCCTGCTCCTGGTCACCCACAAGGAGAGGGCGGAGCTTTATAAGGATCAGTTTGAGTCGAAGAGCTTGACGGTGACGATTGAGCCGGCGGAGTGAGTCCACTTGCACCGCTCGGGAGAGGGAGCAAAATCTCTTCGCGCAAACTCGGCCGGTTGATAGACTACGAGCGTGACCTATCTCGATCTCCAGAGAAAACTGCACGACAACCCCTTCAAGCCGTTTCGGATCAGGCTCGTCAACAATACGACTTACGACATTGCCGAGCCCTGGATGATCATCATCGGCGATTCGAGCGCGGTCATTGTCACGCAGGCGCGCAAGGACGATAAAGGGTACGAGGTCGCGCTGGACTGGCGGACCGTGGCCATCGCGCACATGCTGGAATTCTCGGATCTGGATGACAAGAAACGCGAGCGCAAGCCGGCGTAGAAAGGGTCATCGCTCCCCTCCAATCTCACCGCCCCAAAGCCTCGAACGCCTCTTTGTAAAAATCAAACGCCCCCGGCCCCAGCCTCTCGTAAATATCCGCATCGCTATGCCCGACGCCGGGGACAATCTTGAATTCGTGGGGAATCTGCCACTGGGTCAGGCGCTTGTCGAACGCGATGTTGTCGCCGTAGTGGCCAAGTTGGTCCTTGTCGCCGCAGATCATGCGGATGCGGACATCCTGCGCCAGCCGCGCCGGGTCCCGGCGGGCGCGGGTGACGGGGTCTTCGGCGTAATAGGCGGCCGGGTCTCCGGCGAAAATCCGCTGCAATTGCCAGAACTCCTCGGGCACCTGGAACGGGGCGCTGACCATCGTCACCGCGCTGAACAGCTCGGGATACTTAAAGGCCAGATGGCCCGCGCCCCACGCGCCCATCGAAAAGCCTTCGACCGCGCGGGCCCGGCGGTCGGGGATCGTGCGATAGTTGGCGTCGATGTGGGGAATCAAATCCTTGATGATGATGCTTTCCACCGGCTGCGAGCCATCGGCCGTATCGACGAACCAGCTATCGACCAGCCCATTGGGAATCACGGCGATGGTCGGGCCAATCCGGCCGGCGCGGATGGCGGCATCGAGCGCATCAATGAAAGGCGTGCCGTGCTGCGGCTCGCAGAGGTAGCCGTGCAGCCAGTAGATCACGGGATAGCGGCGGGCGGCATTGGCCGGGTCGTTGTAGCCCGGTGGGAGGTAGAGCAGGCAGAAGGTCTCGCGGCCGCCAATCGCGGAGGCGGCAAAGGTGTGATAGGCGAGGGGCGAAGGCGCGGTGCGCTTGGGATCGAGCCAGGGGCGCGAAGGCGGCCTGGATGGATTGTATGCGATCGCGGGGCGGGTCAGCGGGCCGGCAAAGTCGCCGGTGTTTTCCCGCGGCGGTGATGAAGGCATGCCGGATGCGCGCCGGTGATAGTGGTGGTAGAGGCGAACGGTAAGCGGAATCGCGGCGGCCGCCAAAATCAGCCAAAGCAGCAGGAGCCGCCGACGGGTCAGGATGGTGGAGGATTTCGCGGATCGTGATGCGGGCCGCGCGGGATCAGGATTACCCGAGAGAGGCGAATCGGGAGTAGAATTTTCAGTGCCTTCAATGGTCATGGTTCGCACGGTCCGCGGACATCACTCCGATGCCTTCTCAAATGCCTCGGCGTAGAACTTGAACGCCCCCGTCCCCAGCTTCTGATAGATACTCCCATCGCTGTGATATAAATCGGGGAAGACGATCAACTCATGCGGAATCCCCCACTCCGTCAGGCGGGCATCGAAAAATCGGTGGTAGTGAACATTGGGATCGTTCGCCCCAACCCACAGGCGGATTCGCACCTTGCCCCGCAGGCGCTCGGGCTGGCGGTGGGCGCGGGTCACCGGGTCCTGGGCGTAATAGGCATCGCCCTGGTTGGCGAAGATGGGATGCAACTGTGGAAAATGATCGTGGCGGTGGAAGGGGGCGCTGATCATGGTCACGGCGCTGAATAGCTCGGGGTATTTGAAGGCCAGGTGCCCCGCCCCCCAGCCGCCCATGGAAAAACCTTCAACCGCCCGGGCGCGGCGGTCGGGGTTGGTGCGATAGGTCGAATCGATATGCGGGATCAAATCCTTGATGATGATGCTCTCGATCGGCTGGGCCCCATCGACCGAATCGACGAACCAGGTGTTATCCAATCCATTGGGCATCACCGCGATGGTGGGTTGAATAATCCCCTGGCGGATGGCGGCATCGAGCGTATCGA
>JBBRTW010000164.1:0-13883 GCA_038244055.1 Tepidisphaerales bacterium
CCGCCGCCGCCTCCAGATTGCAGGTGGCGACATAGATTTTTCCGCCGACAACGATCGGCGAACCGTAAACGTTGCCCGGAGCCTTGGCCTCCTTGCCGATGTCGAGCTTCCAGGACAGTTTTCCATCCGCCAGATTCACCGCCTGCAAAACGCCGTTCAGGTCGGCCGCGTAAACCATGTCGCCGACAATCGCCGGGCCGCCAAAGAAGGGCGCTTTACCGAGGTATTCCCACTTGAGCGTCCCATCGTCGAGATTCAGCGCGGTGATTTTCTTGTCCGTCGACGTGAACACCGCCAACTTCTTCGCCACCGCAACCGGCGAAACCACGCCTCCCCCCACCGCGAAAGGCTTGCTCCACTTGGGCTTTCCATCCGCCAGATTGATCGCCACGATCTCCCCCTTCGCGCCAGGAATCAACTGCGGATCGAACCGTATGCTGCTGCATCCCACCACCGCCACATCGCCCGCCACAGTCGGCCCGGCCCATGGATTGAGCTTCAATTCCGCGCGCCATTTCGGCGCGCCCGTGGCGGCCGAGACGCACTGAAGCGCCCTGTCGCCCATCTTCTCATCATCCAGATACGCCGATGCCACCAGCACATTATCCCCCGACACCGCCACCGGCGAATCGATATGCCAGACCTTGTCCCCCACCTGCTTGTGGCTCCCCGTCTGCCAGAGCATCTTCGGCGCAGGCTTGGGAAGCTGATCCTCGCTGGGGGGAATTGCGAAATCGGGATCCTTCTTTTTGTCGGCCTCGTACTTGTCCTGAAGCTCTTTCCACTTGGCGGCCATGATCTGCGCCACCGCGGCCGCATCCACATCCTTGCCATCCAGCGTCAATTTCTCCGGATCGATGCAGAAAACGCCCGCATTGCCCCCGCCCAGATACACTCTGCCGCCCGCCAGAGTCGGCGTGCCTTCCAGATGAATCAGCGGCCCGGGCAGCGACAACTGCCAGATCAACCGCCCGCCCACCGCCTCCAGGCAATACAATACGGGGCTCTCGTTCTGGTGCATCCCATCGCCGAAATACAGTTTCCCACCCACCACCGCCGGCGCGGAAACCGTCGGCAGTTTCAGAAACGGCTGCGTCTTCATCCACAACTCGCGCTTGGGCGCGCCCGCATCCGTCGCCAGCGCGTGCATCGCCCCCGATTGCAGCGCCCCCAGCGCCGGCGCAAAAACCATATTCTCCCCCGGCGACAGCGACCCGACGAATTGATCCGTCGATTCAAATACCCAGAGCACCTTCCCCGCGTTCACCGGCCCGGCCTGCCCATCCACATTCCCCGTCCGCTCGCCGTTCCCCCGCGCCGTAGGCCAATCCGCCGCGCGAGCAGCCCCAACCATCAAACCCAACACCGCCGCCAGAACCGAAATCCTCTTCATCGCAGCTTTCCTGTAGCACGGGCATCCTGCCCGTGAACGCTTGCATCGAAACACGAGCAACTCGCTTTAACACATTTCTTGGTTCCAACATGGGCAGGATGCCCATGCTACGCCTTCGATTACTTCGCCGCGACCTTCTTCGCCGCGCGCTTCGGATCGCCCAAAAGCACCGAGGACTCCTGACCCTCATTATTGAACACCACATCCGGCGTCTTGTCGCCATTGAGATCCACCACGCAGATCGCCCGGGTGTTGAATATCTTTTGCGTCAGCCCGATCTCCTCGCTGGCATCCGTGAACCGGCCATCGTTGGTGTTCCGGAAGAACCGGTTCGGACCTTTGAGAACGCCAACCATCAGATCCATCCGCCCCTGCCCGCTGAAATCGGTCCACGCCAGGCAGGCCGCGTTTTCAATCGGGCTGTTCAGATCGCCGCGGGAAGCGCTGATATCCGCGAACTTGCCGCCGCCCAGGTTCTTAAAGAGCTTGACCTGGTTGCCATCCACCAGCGTGATGTCGGCCTTGCCATCGTTATCGAAATCCGCCACTACCGGAACCACCCGGCTCGGCTTGAACGTCACGCCCGTGTCCTTCATCTCCACAAATCCCGTCGGCGTGTTCCTGACGATCATTCCCGTGCCGGCCGAGTAAACGAAATCCGCCCGGCCATCACCATCGATATCGGCAACCGCCAGTTGGAATCCCTTCACGCCCGCGCCGATGCCATTCCTGCCCAGGCCGACCTTGTCTGAAACATCCTCGAACACAGGTTGACTTGGAACCGTCGCAACCGCCACCGCCGGCTTGACGGGCGCGGGCGTGGCGCTCGCGGGCGCAGCAGTCGTTGCGCCTGCGGCCGGCGCGGCCGGCGTCGTCGGCGCAACCACCGCCGCCACCGACTTGTTCTTGTACAAACGCAATCCCAAGTATCCGTTGGCCAGCAGAATATCCTGCTTCTTCGATCCATCCACATCGATCCACGCCGCCGAGGTCAGGGCGTAATACGGCTCCTTCGGCAGCAGCGCGGTGTCATCCTTGAACGTCCCATCGCCCTTGTTGGTCAGCAGCACCGGGCCGGTGGGCGTCGCCAGCAGCAGATCGGGCTTGCCATCGCCATTCCAGTCGCCCCAGGCCGCCGCGCGAGCGCCGCCCGAATACGGCAGCGTGATCTCATCCAGCGACGACCCTGCATTCTTCAACACCGCCACTCGGCCAGCGCCGTACACGCACAAATCCATCTTCCCATCCCCATCGAAATCCACCGCCGAGACGCCGCCCGCCTCCGGGTCCGTCCGCGCGATCGCCGTGTACTGGGAGAATGCCGGCATTCCCGCGATCGCCCGGAAATCCTCATTGCCCCAGCCGACGAAATCGCGCTTGGGGTTGTAATCCTGGAGCTTGAGGCTCGCCTTGAGCCGCTGAATTTTGGCCGCCTTGATGTGCAGGTTGGGCTTATCATCCACCATGCAGGGAATGACCACTTCCTGCCCGCCGATGATCGCCGTCACGGCCGCCGCCAGCTTCTCAACCTTGCCCGCGTAGCTGCGCAGCAGGAACGGCTCGCCATGACTCATCGCCCACCAGTCGCCCGCGTAGGCCTGATACCAGTATCCGGACACGTAATTCTCGCTCGCCCCGCCGTTGTGGAACATGATCCCCAGCGCACCCACCTGGGCCGCTTCCATCGCGAACTGCCATTCGCGCGGGTTGAACCCCGCCTTGGCGATGTTGTGCTTGATCACATCGGTGGGATGGACGCCTTTGAGGTCCTTCACCTTGCGGTAGATGATCAGGTTCTTCTCACGATCCACCTTCTCCACCCGCATCACCAGGATGTTGGTGGATTCAGTGATCAGGCGGCCCAGCGTGTAGGGCGCTTCCACATACGCCTTCGCCGGCTGCGCCCAAAGCATCAACGCGCCGATCGCAACGGTCATCAAACATTTCGAGAATCGCTTCATGGCAAGTTTTCCTTCATCGAATCGGACATTTCCCCCTGAACCATGGCTCCGAAATGGAGCCTCACGCATCCATGCCTCTTACTGAATTTCCTTGAGCCGCTTGGCCGCTTCCGTGGCCCACTGCGTCTCCGGATGATCGCTGACCACGCGCTGCAGAATCTCCTTCGCCTGCGCCGGCTGCTTGAGCTCGATCAGCGCCTTGGCGGCCGCCAGCGATGAATTGGCCGCCACATCGTTGTAGTCGTAGGTCACCGGCACGATCAGCAGCTCCGTGACCGCGTCCTTCCATCGCTTCTGCTCGCCGCGGCACATGCCGATCTGAAGCTGGGCCTTCGCCGCCATCTCGCCCGAGGTCCGCCGAGTCACTTCCGTGTACATCTCCACCGCGCGATCGAACGCCTTCTCCTGCTGGAACGCCATCCCCATTCCAAACCGCGCTTCGGCCGCATATTTCGTTCCGCCGAACCGCTGCAGCAGCTTCTCGTACGCCGCCCGGCTCTCCGCCCAGGCGTTGGTCGCCGCATAGGCCTGACCGAGATGGAACAAGCCTTCTTCCGTGACCGGCCCGGCATTCAGGTATTTCTCGGAGCCGCTGACGAATCGCGACAGCACAGTCTGCGCCTCGCCATAGTTCTTCTGCTGCAACAGCGCCATTCCCTTAAGCAGATACGCCGCCGCCCGCACCGGATGGCTGCCGTCCGCCAGCGCCATTTGCGCCTGCTGCATCGCGCCGTTAATATCTCCTTTAAGCAACTGGCACGTTCCCAACCGCACCCGGATAAATTCCAACTGCGGCTGCGGCGGATTGCGATCGATCAGCGCGCTCAACGCCTGGATCGCTCCATCCGCATCCCCGCGCTGGTAGCAGATCGTCGCCAGTTCCAGCCGGATATCCACGCACACCGGCGAATCCGCGTTGGCCTCCAGCGCCTTGTTCAAAAACTCCCGCGCCTTCTTCTCGCCCGGCTGCATCGGGATCGATGCCAGCTTGATCTCCGGCGCACGCGGCACCGAATTGCTCTTGCCGATGGCCGGCATCTTCGCCAGTCTCTCCTTCAATCTCTTATACGATTCCTCGCCGCGCGCTCGCCGGATCGTCTCCACTTCCGCCTCGCCGATCGACCACCAGGTGATCCCGGCATCGCGCAGGGTGCGAACGTGCAGATCCGATCCCGCCGACTTTTCCGCGATCCGATCCGCGTGGGTTGAGAATGCGTTGGCGATCTCCGTCGCCTGCTTCAGCGCATCCGCCTCCGTCGCCAGCAGCTTCGCATCAACCGGTTTATCCAGCGGCGCGCTCACCATCGCGTTCTTCGCCTGCCGCAGTTTCTCCACGATCTCATCCTTGCGAACCTGGATCGATGCCAGCGAAGCCTCGGCCGCCTCCGGGCTGGCCGGGTATTGCTTGCCGATCGAATCGAACAGCGCCACCGCCTCCTTGACCTTGCCCGAAGACTTCAGCGCCATGCCGTGCGCCAGCATCAGGCCCGGCACCCAGGCCGCCCGATTCGGGTCCGCCTTGAGCGTGGCCTCGTACTGCGTCCGCGTCTTCTCCAGCATCGCCGCCGCATCCACGCCCCGGCCCTGCGTCACCATGATCGCCGAGAGCCGCATCAGCGCCAGCGGCGCGATGTCGCTCTTCATCAGCACGCCGTCGTTGCGGAATCGATTCAATTCATTGATCGCCCCGCCCGCATCGCCGACCGCCGCGATCAGCCGCGCCCGATCCATCACCGCCTGCGCGTAGGCCGGATGCTTGGGATATTTCTGCAACAGCTTCTCGTACGTTTCCCGGGCCGATTGATAGCCCTTCTGCTTTTCCTGCTGATCCGCCAGCATTCCCGCGGTCCGCTGGTACACATCCGCCAGCTTCAGCATCGCCTCCGGTGTCTCCGGGAGATTGTCATTGGAACCGACGAACACGGATAGATACTTGGCCGCCTCTTCCAGTTGGCTCGCCGTCCGCGCTGCCGACAGCGCATCGTCCGCGCTTTCCGGCAACGTCCTCAGCAAACAATCCGCTTGATAATACGAAGAAAGCGCCATCTCCCCACTGCGTTCGGCATCAGGAATGCCGCCGAGATATTTAGCCGCCTTCTCCCAATCCGATTGGCGGTAATATGCCATCCCCAACCCAAACTTCGCCGCGCCGGCCTGCGCGCTCTCGGGATACTTATCCGCCACCGCCTGATAGCGAACTGCCGCCTGCTGCTGCAATTCCTTTGCCTTGGCGGTCATTTCCGGCTTCTTCGCCAGTTCAAGCCCCTGCCGATACGAATTCTCCGCCTGCCAGAAAAGCACCGCCGGCTTCAACATGCTCTTGGGATACTTTCCCAGGAATTTCGCGCACACCTGCTCGCTTGCCGCGAAATCCCCCGACTTTTCCAGGCACATCGCCCACTTCTCGTGCGCCGCCTCGGCGCGCTCGGCATCAGATACATCATTCGCAACCGCCTCATAGACCGCCGCCGCCTCCTTGAACTGCGTCAGCAGCGCCAGCGTCTCCGCCTGATCCATCAGGATCGCCGGCCGTCGCTCTTTCGCGGCCGGGTCGGTCGCCGCCAGTTGCTGCGCCTTCTCCGCCGCCTTGGCAAAGCTCTGCACGGCCGCCCGATACTGATTCTGCGCCTGCCCCGCGTTGGCCGGATCCGCCAGCGCCTTCTGCAAGCGCCCGAGCCACCACGCCGCCTGATCCGCCAGCGCCGGCACGGTCTCCAACTGCCGCAGCGGCCTCTCCGCCTCCGCCATCTTCTGCTGCACCATGCACGACGTTGCCAGCAACATCGCCTTCTGCTTTAACTCCGCATCCGGGGTTTGCTGGACGACGGCCATGAACTTCGTCTGCGCATCGGCATATTGGCCGTATCCATACTGGAGCATGCCGCCATCGTACGCCGCCATCAGCAGGTACTCCGGCGTCGACCGAACCATCTCCTCCGTCCGCCGCTGCTCCACATACCGGCCCCGCCAGATATCGCGATTTCTCAGCGATTCCTCGGCCGTCCTCCTCTGCTTCATGAAATCCGTCAATAGCGCGCTGTACTCCTGCGCCGCCTCGGGCTTCTCGCCCGTCTCCATCTTGATCCGCGCGATCCAGTACCGCGCCTGCAATCCCAGCACCGGCTGATCGAACGGTGCCATCCCCGCCAAGGTCACAAACGCTCCCGGAAGATCCTTCAACTCGATCTGCGTCCGTCCCAGCACCAGCAGCGCCACCGGCCGCTGCGTCGCCTTGGCCAGCAGCGGATCGGTAATGAACGACCGCGCCAGTTCCATCGCTTCTTTGAATTTCCCGCACTTAAAGAGCGTCTCCGCCCCTTCGGCCCGCGCCCGCGCTGCCAGTTCCAGCGCCGCCGGCAATTCCTTCACATCCGCCGCCGGCTTGGGATTCACACCCGCCGACAGAGTCGCCTCCGCGATCGCCAGATGATGCGCTGCCTGCCCCAGCCGCTCCATCGCCTTGCCCATCTGCTCTTTCTGAGCATCGCCCTTGGCCCCCCGCGCGCCATCCAGCCTTTGCTCCGCCGTCAGCCGCAGCGCCGTCCCCAGCCAGTAATGCACCCGCCCGCGCTCCGGCACATCCGGCAGATCGATCACCTGCTGCGCCTCGGTGGCGATCGCGTTCCAATCCTTGTCCGGATTGTCCACCATCGCCTGCACCGCACCCAGCCGCGCCGCCGTCACCTCCGGCCGCTTGGGAAAATTAGCGACAAACTCCCGATATTTATTGACCGCCTGCCCATAATTCCGCCCCTCGGCCGCCCGCCGCGCCTCCTCCAACATCTGCGTGCCGCGCTGCTCCTCCACCTTGGCCTTGCGCGCCTCTTCCTTAACGCGAGCTTCTTCCTTCAACCGTGCATGCTCCGCCTCCGCCTTTTTCCGTGCCTCTTCCTTCAATCGCGCCTGTTCCACTTCCGCCTTTTTTCGCGTCTCTTCCTTAACCCGCGCCTCCTCCTTCACCCGCGCCGCTTCCGCCTCCGCCTTCTTCCGCGCCTCCTCCTTCACCCTGGCCGCTTCCGCCTGGCGCTTGAGCTCGTCTTCCTTCTGCTTCTGCTGGGGATCGACCTTCGGCTGCTCCGGCGCTTTGGGCACATCCGCACCCCGCGCCATTTCGCCCATCATGAGTGCGGTAAGCGGCGTCACCGCCAGTGCCGCCACCAATGCCAAACTCGTCAAACCACCGGCCTTGGCCACACCCACCCGAGTCGTTCGTTCCATCGAAGCCTCCGGACTGCGCGAATGTCTTCGCTAAACCTGAATGTTCCTGCGGCTACTTACTGTCAGCCGGGGGACCTGTTGAACCTTTTTGACGCGAACTTTCGAACCTAAGTCTTTCCCCCACCTTATGCTGCATCGCACTCAGGGCATCCCATTCCAACAACATCGGACCCATCGGCCCTGTATTGCGTATGGATCGCCTTGTGGTGCAGGCTATCAGCCCGCATACTCGCATTCGTTGTGGTGCAGGCTTTCAGCCTGTCTCTTCTATAACCAAAGACCCACTCATCAGACGACCGCATTAAAGCCTGCTTAACAAAGGTGTCAAGGAATGACTTTCGATCTCGTACCTGATCTGTCCTATCCATTGGGCGTCGTGCCCATCGTCGTCAACGCCGGAGCCGCCCTCGGCCCGCTCCTGCTCGCCCCCATCGCCACTTTCTTCGCGATCCTCTTCAAACCCAAAGAGCTGATCGCCCTCATTCGACGCAAACCCTGGCTCCCGGTTCTGGTAATTCTGGTCATCGTCGGCCTCTGGTTCGCCCTCTCCCTCGCCTTCGCCCCCTCCCCCGCCCAGGCCGCCTCCGCTCGCAAGGCCGACCGCGTCGCCGATGACCGCCTCGGCTCCTACAAGCCCAAGGATTGGACCAGCATCGCCCTCAACCTCATCCGCGATGAGCAAATGGCCCTCAAAACCACCGGGATCAAGCCGGTCTGGGAATACTCCGCCGATGATGGCTTGGTCCTCACCACGCCCGCCGTCGCCGACGATCTCATCTTCGCCGGCGCGGCCGTCCAGGATGGCCCGGGTTTCCTCGGCGAACTGTTCGCCGTCGACCGAGCGGGCGTGATGAAATGGAAGATCGACACGTTCGAAAATGACGGCCTCAAGCCCTTCTTCTCATCACCCGTCCTGTCCTCCGACAAGAAGTCGATCATCATCGGGCAGGGTTTACATGATGATAAAGATTGCGCCCTGATCTGTGTCGATGCGGCCACCGGTCGCGCAAAATGGCAGGTTAAGACCTCGCTCCATATCGAATCCACGCCCGCCGTATGGAAGGACCTGGCCGTCGCCGGCGCCGGGGCAATCGAAGACGCCGATCACAAACCCAAAAGCGACCCCGGCTTTGTCTTTGCCGTCGAGATTTCCACAGGCAAACAACTCTGGAAGCATCCCGTCAACGATCCCGAATCCTCCCCCGCCATCGCCGAGGATGGTTCGATCTACATCGGCTCGGGCTTCAACGGCAATGCTGTCGTCGCCCTCCGCTCTGATTCCGATGAGGACCTCAAATCCAAAAAACTCCCGCGCGAAATCTGGAAGATACCAGCGCCTTACCCCATCACCGGCCCCGTGACCGTTGCCGGCGATCTCATCCTCGTCGGCGGTGGAAACTCCGATTTCGTCTTCGCCGACCCCAACCCCGCCGGCATCGTCCTGGCCATCAATCGCAAGGACGGCTCCATCAAATGGCAGACCAGCACCGAAGACGCCGTTCTCAACCGCATCGTCGTTCAGGACGGCAAAGTCTTCTGCCCCGTCCGCAACGGCAACGTCCTCGCCCTCAACCTGGCCGATGGTAAGCAAATCTGGAAACAGCCCGTCTCCGGCAAGTCCCCCATCAAGGCCGGCATCGCGGTTGCCAACAATACGGTCTTCGCCGTTTCCAGCGATGGCTACCTCGCCCTCTTGAATGCCGCCGACGGCAAGCTCATCGAAAAACACCCCCTCAACGCCCCCGGCAAACCCGGCAAGCAGGGCCTCACCGTCTCCACCCCTCTCATCGACGGCCAGAACCTCTACGTAGGCTCCGAAACCGCCGGCCTCCACAGCTTCCAAATGATCCAACCCAAATAACCCCGCATCAGACATTCATCATTCATCATTCATCATTCCGCATTCATCAATTCAGCATTCATCTTCATCCTACTGCCAACTGCCTACTGCCTACTACACCACCCCAATGATCCTCACCGCCACCTATCTCCAAACCCTCACCGACTGTCGCGACAAATCCCTCGCCGGCGGGAAGGCCGTCAACCTGGGCGTCCTTCTCCGCGCCGGCTTCGCCGTGCCCGATGGTTTTGTCGTCACCACAGATGCCTACCGCCACTGGTCGGCCGGAAAATCCGAAGAGATTCCCGATGATCTCACCCAGGCCATCCTCAAGGCCTACCGCGGCATGGGCTCGCCTTCTGTCGCCGTCCGCTCCTCCGCCACGGCCGAGGACATGTCCGAAGCCTCCATGGCCGGGCAGTACGAAACCTATCTCGACATCCGCGATGAGCATTCGCTCCTCAATCGCATCCGCTGCTGCTGGGCCTCGCTCGATTCCCCGCGCACCCGCGCCTACCTCCATCAGCATGGTATCGACATCCACCAGGTCGCCATGGCCGTCGTCGTGCAGCGCCTGGTCCCGTCTGATGTCGCGGGCGTCCTTTTCACCGCCAACCCTCAGACCGGCTCGCGCCATGAGATGCTCATCGAGGCTTCCTGGGGCCTGGGCGAGGCGGTGGTCTCCGGGCGCGTGCAGCCCGATGTGCTCCGCCTCGAAGGCGCTACCGGCAGGGTGGTCCACGCCCGCATCGCCGACAAGCAAATCATGATCCCGCCGGGCGGGCACTCGCATGAAGATGTCCCCGTCGATGAAGACCGCCGCACCATTCCCTGCCTCAAATCCGCCGATGTCACCGCCCTCTGGAAGCTCGGCCAAAAGGCCGCCGACCATTTCGGCCGCCCGCAGGATATCGAATGGGCCGTCCATAACGGCAACCTCTACCTCCTCCAATCCCGCCCCATCACCACGCTTGAAGATGCCGAAACCTACGAGCTTCTTCTCCAATCCACCCGCGCCCAGCTTCGCGGCCTGCTCGAAAAAGGCCGCGGCCCGTGGGTCGTCCATAACCTCTCCGAAACCCTCCCCCACCCGACGCCCCTCACCTGGTCCGTCATCGAGCGCTTCATGTCCGGCGCGGGCGGCTTCGGGTCGATGTACCGCACTTCCGGCTTCGATCCCTCGCCCCTGGTCTGCAAGGAAGGTTTCCTCACGCTGGTGGCCGGCAAGATCTACATGGATGCCGCCCTCTGCCCCGAGATGTTCTTTGAAGGCTACCCCTTCAAATACGATGTCGAGCAACTCCGCAAGAATCCCGACGCCGCCCAGTCGCCCCCCAGCATTCCCTGCGGCCCGGCCGTGGCCCGCATGAAAATGCTCCGCCGCGCCATGGCCGCCGGCGTCAAGATTCACTCCCTGGCCGATTCCTACGACGCGCGCCTCACCGGCGAAGTCATCCCCGCCTTCGTCGCCTGGGTGAAGGAGCAGAAGCAAACCGACCTCCGCGCCCTCGCCACCGCCGATGTCGTCACCCTCTGGCACCACCGCGAGCATCGGGTGATGGATGATTTTGCGCCGCAGTCGCTTCTCCCCAGCCTCATTTCCGGCGCGGCCCTGGCCGAGCTGCGCACGTTCCTCGAAGAGTGCTTCTGGGATCACGACCCCGATGAGCTGACCAATCTCCTCTCCTCCGGCCACGAAGCCGACAAGACCGTCCTCGCCAACGCCCAGCTCTACGAAGTCGCCCAGGGCGAAGAGCCGGCCGAGAAGTGGCTGGCCGAGTATGGCCACCGCGCCCCCGAAGAGTTCGACCTGGCCACCCCGCGCTGGCGCGAGCGCCCGCAGGAACTCCTGGCCATGGCCCGCCGCCTCCGCGATGGCGCGAGCCCGGCCGACATCCACCACGCGCATCTCAAGAAGATCGAGCAGCAGCTCGCCTCCCTGCGCGAAGCGCTTTCCGAATCCGACCGCGCCGAGCTCGATCGCCGCCTGTCGCTGGCCCGCCGCTACATGCGCTTTCGCGAAGATGGCAAATTCTATCTGATGCTCGGCTACGATCTGCTGCGCGATCTCGCCCTCGAAATTGGCCGGCGCTTGGAAATCGGCGAGGATGTTTTCTTCCTCACCCGCGAGGAAATGATCGATGCCCTGCATATCGGTTTCGCGCCCCATCATCTCATCGCCCAGCGCAAGACCCACCGCAAAGCCGAGAAACGCATCCCCCTGCCCTATGTGATTGATGAAGCGGCCATCGAATCGCTCGGCGCTCCGGCCAACTCGCAACTCGCAACGGGCAACTCGCAACTCGAAGCATTCGGCATCTCCCCCGGCACTTCCACCGGCCCCGCCCGCATCGTCCGCACCCCCGAATCCGCCGGAGATCTCGGCCAGCGCTACATCCTCGTCTGCCCCTCCACCGACCCCTCCTGGACCCCCCTGTTCACCAACGCCGCCGGCCTGATCCTCGAATGCGGCGGCACCCTCTCCCACGGCGCGGTCGTCGCCCGCGAAATGTCCATCCCCGCCGTCGTCCTCCGCGATGCCTGCACGCTCCTCAAAGAAGGCGACACCATCACCATCGACGGCCGCAACGGACAAGTCACCCGCGACGACGCCTCCACCGATGCAACCGCCGCCACCGCCGACAAAAACGTCCTCATCGCCGAATCGCTCAACCCGTCGCTTCCTTCATCCCGCCCCAACGACAATGTTCTCCCCTACGGTCAACGAACCATTGACAATGGACCATTGACCATTGACCGCTCCCCATCCGACACCCGCATCGACCGCTCCCTCACCCCTCCCCCGCGCGCCAGAATAGAGCGCAACGCCGCCCGTCTCCGCAATCTCTTCCTCCTCGGCTGGGGTCTTTACCTGCTCCTGGCCTTCATCCTCCCCGATGCGGTTCTCTTTACGCCCTCGCTCTCCTTCCTCGACACCTTCCTCTGGCCGCTGGTTCGCGTTTTCGGCAAGCCCGGCGCGGTCGCGATCATCGCCGCCGTCCTCGCGGCGCTGACCATGCTCGGTCAGAAATACCTCACCGACAACGACCGTCTCGTCGTCGCCAAGCGCCGCGCCATGCTTCTTCAAAAAGAAGCCGCTCAGTTCCCCTCTGATTCCCCGCGCGCTCGCGCCCTCCGCGCCCTCGCCGCGCCCGTCCAGACTCGAGTCGTCGCCGCCGCCATGCTTCCCATCGGCCTCCTGCTCGGCCCGATGGTCATGGTCTTCTTCTGGCTCCCCGCCCGCGTCGACCCCGCCAGTTGGAACGCCGCGCCCGGAAAATACGTCGACCTCGTCGCCACCGTTAAAACCGACCGCCTCGATTCCCTCGCGCTCGACCTCCCGCAAGGTCTGACCCTCGACTCCACCACGCCCCTCATTCAAAAAGTCCCGCCCATCCGCAAGACACTCGAAAAGCTCCGCGACACGAAATACAAGCCCAATGACCTTTCCAATGAAAAGTGGGAGATCCGCGAGCACGCCGAGCAATATCGCACGGACCTGCTCAACAACCTCAACGACTATTTGAAGAACATCCCTCCCCAGCCCATCACCTGGCGCATCAACACGCCCGAGAATATCTCCGATCGCTGGCCCGTCACCGTCCGCGCCGATTACTCCAAATCCCTCTCCGCCCAGATCGTCGCCGGCGACCAGTACCCGCCCGCGCCGACCGAAATCGACAACACGCCCAACGACCCGCTCGTCTCCCTCAAGCTCGTCTACCCCGATTCCGACACCAAGCGCACCTTCTGGGTCCACCCCATCAACTTCGGCCTCTTCCACTTCGAGCCCGGCTGGCTCACCGTCTATCTCCTGGCCTACCTCCCCGCCATGTTCGGCCTCAGGGCGCTCCTCAAAGTCGCATAACGCCTCGTCAGGGTCACACCACCAGGGTCAGGAGCCGGCCACCAGAAATCTCAACTGCGCTGCAAACCGTCCCCCGGCTCCTGACCCTTTCCGCACCGGATTTGCAAGCGCCACGCCCCATAATCATGCCCCGCCCGCTCCTGTATACCCTATCTGCCCCGCATCGTTCTATCTTCCACATTTGACCTTTTTCATTTGACATTTGCCTTGGCGAAGCCCGTGAATCCCCTCCTCCCATACGCCGATAAGCCAATGGGAAGACACAGGGATAATGCGCACCACACCACGAGGTCCACGAGCACGCGGCATCAGGCTGGCGATATCCATCGCCTTCCTCGCGCATGTCGTTTTCCTCTTCACCCTCCTTCCCCTCTCCAATCCATATCTCTCCGGGCTCGATCTCAGCCGCTTCGATCTGGCGGTCATCGGCTGCTTCGGACTGATCTCCCTCATCGCCGCCTCGCTGGGTCTGCGCATCTTCCTCCGCCGCCGCTTCGCCTCCGAACTCGCCCTCTCGCGCTCCGAGGCCTTCGCCCGCGCCACCGTCGACGCCCTGCCCACCCACATCGCCATCATCGATAAATGGGGCTCGATCGTCGCCAC
>JBBRTW010000165.1:0-13701 GCA_038244055.1 Tepidisphaerales bacterium
AACCCCTCCCCAGTATCAAGCTGGACTCCACTGGCGCGATCTCGCCCGATGAGCAATCTTCCAAGCCGATGAACCAGCCCCTCATCGGCGCGCTGTCGCGAAAGATCGCGCTGGCGGCCAATGAATCGAAGACGATCACCTTCGTTCTCGCCTGGCATTTCCCCAATTTGAAGATGAGCCGCGTGGCAGGGGGGATTGGTCGGCATTACGCAACCCGCTTCGATTCCGCCGCGGCGGTGGTTCGCCATGTGGGCAAGGACTTCGAGCGCCTGCAATCGCAGACCCGTCTCTGGCGCGACAACTGGTACGATTCCACGCTGCCCTTCTGGCTGCTCGATCGCACGCTTCTCAATGCTTCGATCCTCGCCACTTCCACGGCGTATCGCTTCGCCAATGGCCGATTCTATGGGTGGGAAGGTGTCGGCTGTTGCCCGGGCACCTGTACGCATGTCTGGCATTACGAGCACGCGCTGGGCCGGCTTTTCCCCGAGCTGGATATCGCCCTGCGCGAGCGCGCCGATTTCAATCCCGACATTTCCTTCAAGCCCGATGGGATGATCGATCATCGCGGCGAGTTCGCCGCCGGCCACGCGATCGATGGCCAGGCCGGCACGCTCCTCCGCGCCTATCGCGATCATCAAACCTCGGCCGATGGCGCGTTCCTCAAACGCAACTACCCGGCCATCAAGAAGGCGGCCGAGTGGCTCATCGGCCGCGATGCGCAGGATGGCCAGGCCGATGGAATTCTGTCGGGGGCGCAGCACAACACGCTGGATGCCCAGTGGTTCGGGCCGGTGTCGTGGCTGACGGGCCTGTATCTTGCAGCGCTGCGCGCGGTGGAGGAGATGGCGCTGGAATCCGGCGATCCGCCCTTCGCCGCCCGCTGCCGGGCGATCTTCGAGGCCGGTCAGAAGAAACTCGTCGCCGATCTTTTCAACGGAGAGTATTTCATCAATCACCCCGATCCAAAACATCCCGAATCGATCAACTCCGGCAGCGGCTGCGAGATCGACCAGGTGTTCGGGCAGAGCTGGGCCTTCCAGGTCGCACTCGGCCGGATCCTCCCCGAGCAGCAGACGCGCTCGGCGCTCAAGGCGCTGTGGAAATACAATTTCGCACCCGATGTCGGCGCGTATCGCAAGGCCAACAAGCCTGGCCGCTGGTATGCCATGGCCGGTGAGGCGGGCCTGCTCATGTGCAGCTTCCCCAGCAAAGATTGGGACTACGACAAAGCCAAGGGAAAAGGTCCGGAGTGGGCCACGGGGTATTTCAACGAGTGCATGAACGGCTTCGAGCACCAGGTGGCCGGGCACATGATCTGGGAGGGGATGATCCAGGAAGGTCTGGCCGTTGAGCGCGCCCTGCACGACCGCTACCACGCCTCGCGCCGCAATCCGTGGAATGAGGTGGAGTGTGGCGACCACTACGCGCGCTCCATGGCCAGCTATGGTGTTTTCATCGCCGCCTGCGGATTCGAGTACCACGGGCCAAAAGGGCATATTGGCTTCGCGCCACGCCTGTCTCCCGACAATTTCAAATCCGCCTTCACGGCCGCGCGGGGCTGGGGCGCATTCGCGCAGAAGCGCGATGGGGAGACGATGCAGGCGAGCATCGAGTTGAAGGTGGGCGAGCTTGCTCTAAGCAGCATCGCCTTAACCCAAACGCGCATCCCCAAGGCCCCCAAGGTCACGGTCACACTCGCCGGCCGCGCCATTCAAGCCCGCGCGGAAACAACCGAAACCCGAATCCTTCTCCATTTGCCAGAGACCACCACGATCACCGCCGGCCAGAAACTCGATATTCAGATCACTGGGTAAGGGGCGGGGATGCCGTGGTTTCGGCTTCCTGCGATCAAATCTCAACTCCACAATCCGCCGCTCATCCTCTCCACCTTTCGCACCTGCTGGGGGCTGTTTATGCGCGCAATCTCCATTTCAGCGCGATCTTTGCCAATAGCCCATGTCGATGCCCGTTATGATGGCGGTCGATATTGGACGAACTGGTCTTGAGGAGCGGGGAGAGATGATGATCCGATCATCGTTATTGTTCGCAGTGATGGCGCTGACGGCCGCGAATGCTGCCGCGCAGTCCGCTTTCACTAAATCCACACTCACGCCGTTCGAATCCAACGCCGATCTCACGCCCCAGACCGAGATCGATAAACTCGTCTTCACCCGCCTCGAAAAACTCGGCATCCAACCGGCCCGCCTCTGCTCCGATTCGGTTTTCGTCCGCCGGGTTTTTCTCGATACGATCGGCACGCTCCCCACCGAGGCGGAGGCCAAGGAATTTCTCCAGGACCGCAACCCAGACAAACGCAAGGCGCTGATTGATAAGCTGCTAGAGCGCGATGAGTTCGCCGATTACTGGTCGATGAAATGGAGCGACCTGCTTCGCGTTAAGGCCGAGTTCCCGATCAATCTCTGGCCCAACGCGGTGCAGTCGTATCACCGCTGGATTCGCGCCTCCATCAAGGAGAACAAGCCGTACGACCGCTTCGCCCGCGAGCTGCTCACCTCCAGCGGCAGCAACTTCCGCGATGCCCCCGTCAACTTCTACCGCGCTGTCCAGAGCAAGGAGCCGGTGGCACTGGCCCAGACGGTTGCGCTGACTTTCATGGGCACGCGCGCGGATTCCTGGCCGAAGGAGCGCTGGGCCTCGATGTCGCTCTTCTTCTCCCGGCTCGGCTTCAAGGCCACGGGCGAATGGAAAGAGGAGATCATTTATTTCGATTCCAATCTGCCTGTCATCCCGATTCCAACTGCATCGACACCACCGGCCCGCGCTTCGGCGACTCCATCCCGCGCCCTCACTTCAAAAGCTCCGGCCACCTCAGCCCCCGCCACGGCCCCCGCGCCCACATTTCCTGATGGCGCGCCCGCCCGCCTGGCCGCCGATGTCGATCCGCGCGAGACTTTCGCCGACTGGCTCGTCAATCCCAAGAATCCCTGGTTTACCCGCGCCATCTCCAATCGCGTCTGGTCCTGGCTCCTTGGCCGGGGCATCATTCACGAACCCGATGATCTCCGCCCCGATAATCCCCCGGTCAATCCCGAGCTTCTCGCCTATCTCGAGAAAGAGCTGATCGGCGCTAAGTACGATCTCAAGCATCTCTATCGCCTGATCCTCAATTCCAAGACCTACCAGCTCTCCTCCATTCCCCGCAGCGATCGCCCCGAAGGCCCGGCCAATTTCTCGCATTACCCCCTCCGCCGCCTCGAGGCCGAGGTGCTCATCGATGCCATCTGCCACATCACCGGCTCGACCGAGAAATATTCCAGCCCCATTCCCGAGCCCTTCTCCTTCATCCCCGAAGAGCAGCGCTCCATCGCCCTGGCCGATGGCAGCACCACCAGTTCCTTCCTCGAAATGTTCGGCCGGCCTCCCCGCGACACCGGCTGGGAATCCGAGCGCAATAACCGCCCCTCGGCCGACCAGCGCCTCCACATGCTCAACTCCAGCCACATCCAGATGAAGATCGAGAACAGTTCAAAACTGCAAGCGATGATGCGCCCGCGCAACGGCGGCCGGGAGATGGTCGAGAATTTCTACCTGACCATTCTCTCGCGCTATCCCTCCGAAGAGGAGATGCGCTCCTTCGGCGGTTATTCCCGCTCGGGCGTCATCACCCCCCGGCAGGCGATGCAGGATCTGGCCTGGGCATTGATCAACAGCGCGGAGTTCATGTATCGGCATTGAGAAAGTAACCCTATGAACAGCTTCGATGATTCAATCGGCTCTTCGTACTCCCGCCGCGATGTCATGCGCACCGGCCTGACCGGCGCGGCCGCGCTGCTCCTGGCGCAGAAGATGGGCCTGGGTGCGATGACGTCCACACCGCCGGCCGCGCCTGTCACCGCGACGCCTCCCAAGGCCAAGGCGAAATCCGTCATTCAAATCTGGATGTGGGGTGGCCCGTGTCACATTGATACTTTCGATCCCAAGCCCGAGGCCGGCTACGACTACTGTGGCCCGCTCGATAAATCCATCGGGACCAACGTCAATGGCATGCAGATCGGCGAGCTGCTTCCGCTGCTGGCCAAGCAGGCCGACAAATATTCCCTCATCCGCTCCATGTCCCACAACGTGAACGCCCACGAAACCGCCTCCTACATGGTGCAGACCGGCCGGCAATCGGGCGATGGTCTGGTCTACCCCAGTGTCGGCGCGGTGGTTTCCCTCTTCAAGGGGTACGAGGCCGGTTACAAGGGTTTGATCCCGCCCTACATCGTGCTCACCGAGTTGCAGGGACGATTCTCGGAGACCGGTTTCCTCGGCTCGCGCGCCAAGCCCTTCGCCACCGGCGGCGATCCCGGGCAATCCAAATTCACCGTCGAGGGCGTCGTCGCCCGCGATATCTCCGAAGAGCGCCAGCGCGCCCGCCGCGATCTGCTCCGAAATCTCAACACACTCGAACATGCCATGAAGGGCGATCCGAGTCTGGCCGCCCTCGGCCAATGCGAGAAAGAAGCCTATGACCTGATCCTCGGCGACGGCGGCAAGGTCTTCGATCTCTCCCAGGAAAAGGACGATCTGCGCGAACGCTATGGCCGCAATACGTTCGGCCAATCCTGCCTCGTCGCCCGCCGACTGGTCGAGCGCGGCGTCCCTTACATCACGATCAACTACAAAGGCTGGGACACCCACAAGCAGCACTTCCAGACCATGCGCCGCAAGCTCCCCGAACTCGACAAGGGCCTGGCGACGCTTCTGGCCGATCTCACCGAGCACGGCCTACTCGACAGCACGATCATCTGGTGCGGCGGAGAGTTTGGCCGCACTCCCAAGGTGCAGTGGGAACCACCCTGGAGCGGTGGCCGCGGGCATTTTGGCCAGGTCTTTTCCGCGCTGGTTGCCGGCGGCGGATTCAAAGGCGGCCATGTTGTCGGCGCATCGGATAAACGCGGCGAAGCCGTCAAGGATCGCCCCGTCCATCCGTGCGACCTGATCGCCAGCATGTACGAGCTGCTGGGGATCGATCCCAACGGCAATCTCCCTCACCCGCAGGGCAAGATCATCCGCACGACGCCGATGGTGGCCGATGGCGTCGCCGTGCATGGCCGGTTGAAGGAAATCATGTAGTCGATTCTTCTGGAGCGTCCTATGCGCCGAATTCGATGGCAGGTGATCGTTGCGCTGCTGCTGGCGGCCGCGCCGTTGGCGCTGGCGCAGCCCGTGCAGTCCAATCCGCGCATCGGCTATACCTATCCGGCCGGCGGCAAGCAGGGGAGTTCCTTCGAGATCGTCGTCGGCGGCCAGGCGCTCGATGGCGTCAATGAGGCCCACATCTCCGGCGGCGGCGTTCGCGCCACCATCATCGAGTACGTCAAGCCGATCACCCAGCAGCAGGCCGTCGTCTTCCGCGAGAAGCTCGTCGAGCTCGAGCAAAAGCGCATCGTCGCCGCCCGCCCCACCGGCGGTAAACCCAGCACCGCCCCCGCCTTCACCGCCGAGGATGAGAAGCAGGTGGCGGAGATTCGCAAGAAGCTCGCCACCTTCGTCCGCAAACCCGCCAGCCCCGCCATCGTCGAAACGGTCACCATTCAGGTCGTCATCAATCCTGACGCCGAGCCCGGCCAGCGCGAGCTTCGCCTCGAAACGCCCGCCGGCCTGACCAATCCCCTCGTCTTCTGCATCGGCCACCTCCCCGAGTTCTCCGAGAACAGCCCCAAGGCGGCCATGAGCTCGACCGAGTCGCAGATGACCATTCCCGGCGTCTGCAACGGCCGGGTGATGCCGGGCAATGTCGATCGCTATCGCTTCAAGGCTGTGAAAGGGCAGCGGCTGGTCGTCGCCGCCAGCGCGCGGGAATTGATTCCATATCTGGCCGACGCCGTCCCCGGCTGGTTCCAGGCTACGCTCGCTCTCTACGACGCCAAGGGGAACGAAGTCGCCTACGCCGACCACTTCCGATCGATGCCCGATCCGGTTCTCTACTATGAGGTGCCGAGCGATGGCGAGTACCGGGTCGAAATAAGAGATGCGCTTTATCGCGGCCGCGAGGATTTCGTCTACCGCGTGACGATTGGAGAGATTCCGTACATCACCGGGATTTTCCCGCTCGGCGGCACGGCCGGCGCTGGAACCACAGTCGAGCTCACAGGCTGGAATCTTCCACAGGCCGCGCTCAAACTTGATCCAACCGACAAGCGCCTCGGCAACGTTCCCCTGACCGTGCGCAAGGACCTGTTCACCTCCAACGCCATGCCTTTCGCAATCGATGCCGCGCCCGATTGCCTGGAGCACGAGCCGAATAACGATCAAGCCGGCGCGCAGCTCGTGCCCTTTCCGATGATCGTCAATGGCCGGATCGACCATCCGGGCGATGTCGATGTCTTCCGATTCGAAGGGCGCGTTGGCGAGGTGGTCATCGCTGAAGTTTACGCGCGCCGTCTGAACTCGCCCCTGGATTCGGTTCTGAAACTCACCGATGCCGCCGGCAAGCAAGTCGCATTGAACGATGACACCGAGGACAAAGGCTCGGGCCTGAACACCCACCACGCCGACTCTTTCATCCGCGCCACGCTTCCCGCCACCGGCGCTTATTACCTCCACCTGGCCGATACGCAGCACAAAGGCGGCCCGGAATACGCCTATCGCCTTCGCATCAGCCGGCCGCATCCGGATTTTGAGTTGCGGGTTGCGCCATCGAGCATCAGTGTGCGCGGTGGATCGAGTTCCTCCTTCACCGTCTACGCCCTGCGAAAAGATGGCTTCGCGGGCGAGATCAACCTTACTCTTAAGAACGCTCGCGGCTTCACGCTCAGCGGCGCGCACGTTCCCACTAATACAGACCAGGTGCGCCTCACGCTCACCGCCCCGCCCGGCCCGCATCCCGAACCGATCAGCATCGCCATCGAAGGGCGGGCTGCCATCGCAGCCCGCGATGTCGTCCACATCGCCGTCCCCGCGGAGGACCTGATGCAGGCCTTCGCCTATCACCATCTGGTGCCGGCCAAGGATCTCACCGTTTCCGTTTCCGGCAAAGGCTCCAACCGCGGCGCGCCCAAGGTCATCGAAACGGCCACACTCCGCATCCCGGCCGGCGGCATCGCACGTTTCCACGTCACCATGCCCGCCAGCACGTTCCTCGGCAAAACGGCCCTCGAACTGAGCGACCCGCCCGATGGCATTTCCATCCGCGAAACCAACCCCACCCGCGACGGAATCGAAATCGTCCTGCAGTGCGACGCCGCCAAAACCAAGCCCGGCCTCAAGGGCAATCTGATCATCAATACCTTCCTAGAGCGCACTCCCCCGGCCAATGCCGTCAAACCCAAGGTGAATAAACGGCGCATCCCGTCGGGTACCCTGCCGGCGATGCCGTTTGAAGTCGTGACGCGGTAGGGTGGGGACCGCCGACCGTACGCTTCTCATTGTAAAAGCAAAACCGCACTCAAGGCCGAAACCAGGCGCCTATTCCTGCTGTCGCACGCGAACGCTCGCCGCATGGCCGCCCAGATGCTCGGCCTCCGCCAGCGCGATAATGCCCGGCGCATCGGCCGCCAATCCCCGGGCCTCATAGCGGGCGACGCTGGATCGCTTGAGGAATTCGTAAACGCTGATGCCACTGCTGAAGCGCGCCGTGGTGTTGGTGGGCAGGCAGTGACTCGGACCGGCGATGTAGTCGCCGGCGGCGATGGGCGAATAGGGGCCGACAAACACCGCGCCGGC
This sequence comes from Tepidisphaerales bacterium, assembly GCA_038244055.1. Classification (GTDB taxonomy): domain Bacteria; phylum Planctomycetota; class Phycisphaerae; order Tepidisphaerales; family Tepidisphaeraceae; genus DASPKW01. Next base: position 7,675 of record JBBRTW010000165.1, read on the forward strand.
GTGGATCAGTTTCGCCAGCACAGTTTTGTCATCGGCCGTCTGCAAATTGACGTGCTCGGCGGCGAAGCGATTCGCGTATTCGATCAGGCGATCCATCGATGGATCGACAATGATGGCGCTGTCGTTCCTGAGCGATTTCTCGATGGCGGGCAGTCGATCGAGTTTGGCGGATTGCCTCTTGAGCTCGGCCGCGACCTCGGCCGCGAGCTTTTCGGAGGTCGTCATCAGGAAGCAGGAGCCCGGATCGTGCTCCGCCTGGGCGATGAGGTCGGCGGCGATGAAACAGGGGTTTCCGGTGTCATCGGCCAGCGTGATAATCTCACTGGGGCCCAGGAAACCATCGAGTCCGACACACCCGGCCAGAGCGCGCTTGGCAAGCTGCACGTAGGTGTTGCCCGGGCCGACGATTTTGTCGACCGCGGGAATGGTCTGCGTTCCAAAGGCGAGTGCGGCGATGGCGGCCGCGCCGCCGGCGCGGAAGACATCGGTGAGCCCCAGCTCCGCGCAGGCCGCCAGCACCAGATCGCTCCGGCCGTATTTACTGGGGGGCGTGCAGACGGCGATCCTCTTCACGCCTGCGACTTGTGCAGGGACGGTGAGCATGATCAAGCTCGAAGGATAGGAGGCTTTACCCCCGGGAAAATAGAGGCCGGCCGAGTCGAGGGGCGTGAAGCGCAGGCCAAGTTCGACGCCATCGCGGATGACCGGCGCGGGCGACTTGGGAAGAATGGCGACCTGATACTGCTTGACCTGGGCGATCGAGCGGCGGACGGCGGCAAGCTGATCGGCCGGAACCCGCACTGTGGCCTGGCGCATCTCATCCTGAGTCACGCGAATCTGCCCGGCCGAGAAATTGGGGTCATCGAACTTGCGGGCTGAATCGACCAGGGCCGCATCGCCGCGCTCGGCTACATCGGCCATGATCGCATTGACGGCCGCGACCATTTTGGCGCGCTCGCCTCGGGACAGGGCGATGTCTTTGGGGTCGAGGCGGAGCCGGGCCAGGAGGTCTTCAACCTTGGCGCGGTCGGCGTCGACGGAGAGTTTCAGAATGGGAATCATGGGGACCTTATTCAATGTGATCGTAAATCTGCACGCGCTCCCAGTGCTGCTTGTTGCGCTCGATGAAGTCCTTGTGCAGGGGATGGATTTGGTATTCATCGTGGCCTTTGACATCATCGACAACGACCGTCAGCCCGACGCCGTAGGAATTATCGACGACCTCGCGCGGCGTCATGGCGGGCACACCGGTCCAGAGATGGCGGACAGTAGGAACTTTACCGAGATATTTTCTGCAATCGGCGACGAGCTGATCCCGCGCGGCATCGGGCGTGCCGGGCTTGAGGTAGAAATAGACGGTGTGGATGAACATCGTTGAACTCCTTTGGAAGCGGAGCATGGTATGCGCCGGCGGGGGATTCTCAAGAACGGCGGGACCATTCCAGGGCGTTCGGAATCTTGTATTGCGTTGCACCATCCTGATTTTCACAGGTATAATGTGGTGTCTTGGAAATTGAGGATTCTGGCGTCGAACTATGGATTGCCAGTGGAAGTTGATGCAATGTGCGCTTGAAGCTGATTAAACTATATGCTCGCCCGAGACCTGATCCACGCCGCCGTTCGCGATGCCCTGACGTAGGATGGCTGGACCATCACGCATGACCCTTTTTCGATTGAGTTCGAAGGTACGACTGTCTATGCGGATTTGGCGGCCGAGCGCGCGTCCGTCGATACGCCTGAAATCGAAAGAATTGTCGTTGAAATCAAAAGTTTTCTAGCGCGTTCCGCTTTGCGGGACTTGTATGGAGCGGTCGGCCAGTACGCGATTTATCGGGAGATGCTCGGAAGGTTCGAACCCGAGCGAGTGATTTACCTAGCAGTCCGCGAGCGGGTGCATGACGAGTTCTTCAGCAAGCCCGCCGTCCGGCTTGGACTTGATGCCCTGCGAATTGGTGTGTTGGTGGTGAATGTCGACAAACAGGAGATCGTGAAATGGACGAAAAGACCGTAGCATTCCAGCGAATTATCAAGTCGCTGTTATCGGAAATCGAGCAGGTGACGAATCGCAATCGATCTCCGAATACCACGGAAATGGTTTGTGTGTTCGATGATGAGCGCGGCCATTATCTGTTGCTGAATATTGGATGGTCTGGCGACCACCGAGGCGAAGGCCGAACCATCTACCTCCGACTTCACAATGGGAAAGTCTGGCTGGAAGACGATTGCACAGACCTCGATATTGGTGGGCGGTTGCTGGAGGCAGGAATCCCCAAGACCGACATCGTCCTGGGCTTCCAACCGCCCAATCTGCGAAAGTTCACCGAATTCGCGGTCGCGTGAGCTATTATTACAATGGTTTCACTTTCGGCGATCCTATTCCGAACGTGAAATCGCGCTTGGCGGTGTCCACATCCACGAAGATCGTCTCCCCCTCCCCATACTCGCCCCGTAGAATCCGCGACGCCAGTGGGTTCTCCAGCCGCTGCTGGATGACCCGCTTCAAGGGCCGGGCACCGTAAATGGGGTCGTAGCCCTCATCGGCCAGCAATCGTTTCGCGGCATCGGACACGGTGAGCTTGAGATTCCGATCCGCCAACCGCTTGCGCAGATGTTCCAACTGCACATCGACGATACGGGTCAAATGCTCCTTGCTGAGAGGGTGGAAAACGATCGTTTCATCGATCCGGTTGAGGAATTCCGGCCGGAAATACTGCTTGAGCATATCCTTGACGGCGGCCTCGACCTCCCAGTCCTCGGCGTTTTTCGCCTTGAGCTCCATGATCTGCGCCGAGCCGATGTTGCTGGTCATGACGATGACCGAGTTCTTGAAATCGACCGTCCGGCCCTGGCCATCGGTTAGCCGGCCATCATCCAGCACCTGGAGAAGCACGTTGAATACATCGCGATGGGCTTTTTCGATTTCGTCGAAGAGGATCACCGAATAAGGCCGGCGGCGGACGGCTTCGGTCAATCGGCCGCCTTCTTCATAACCGACATAGCCCGGCGGCGCGCCGATCAGGCGGGCGACCGAGTGCTGCTCCATGAACTCGCTCATGTCGATGCGCACCATGGCGCCTTCATCATCGAACAAAAACTCGGCCAGCGCTTTGCAAAGCTCCGTCTTGCCGACGCCGGTGGGGCCGAGGAATAAGAAGCTGCCGATGGGACGATTCGGGTCGCCCAAACCCGCGCGGCTGCGGCGGACGGCATCGGAGACAGCGCGGACGGCCTCTTCCTGGCCGATGATGCGCTTCTCCAGGCGCTCTTCCATCTTCATGAGCTTTTCGCGCTCCCCTTCGAGCATGCGGGTGACGGGGACGCCGGTCCACCGGCTGACGACGCCGGCGATTTCCTCGGAGGTCACTTCTTCCTTGACCAGCGCATTGCCATCGTTGGTCATCTCGTGAATCTTCTTCTCGGCCTCGACGAGTTGTCGCTGCAACTCCCGAAGATCGCCGTACTGGATTCGCGAGGCCACATCGAGTTGACCCAGGCGCTTGGCCTGGTCGAGCTCGACCTGTTTGGCGTCAATCTGCTCCTGAAGTTTCTTGACGGCGCGGAGGATGCCGACTTCATTCTCCCAGCGGCTGGTGAGCTGCGCGTTGGTGGTTTGCAGTTCCGCCAGCTCGCGCTCGGCCTTTTCGAGTTGTTGGCGGCTGGCGGGGTCCTTCTCTTTCTTCAGCGCTTCGATCTCGATTTGGAGCTGCATGCTGCGGCGGCGGACTTCATCGAGCTCGCCCGGCATCGAGTCGTTCTCGATGCGCAGGCGGCTGGCGGCTTCATCGATCAAGTCGATGGCTTTGTCGGGCAGGAAGCGATCCTGGATGTAGCGATCCGATAAAACCGCGGCCGAGACGATGGCCGAGTCGGTGATGCGGACGCCGTGATGCGTCTCGTAGCGTTGTTTCAGGCCGCGCAAAATGGCGATGGTGTCTTCGACACTCGGCTCGCCGACGAGGATGGGCTGGAAGCGCCGCTCCAGGGCGGCATCTTTCTCGATGTGCTTGTGGTACTCATCGAGCGTGGTCGCGCCGATGGTGCGGAGTTCTCCCCGCGCCAGGGCCGGCTTGAGCAGGTTGCCCGCATCCATCGATCCCTCGGCCTTGCCCGCGCCGACGACGGTGTGCAATTCATCGATGAAGAGGATCACCTTTCCCTCGGACTGCGTGACTTCCTTAATGACCGCTTTGAGGCGATCTTCAAATTCGCCGCGGAATTTCGCGCCGGCGATCAGCGCGCCCATGTCCAGCGCGATCAGTTTCTTATCCATCAGCCCGGCCGGGACATCGCCATTGACGATGCGGATGGCCAGTCCCTCCACGATCGCGGTCTTGCCGACGCCCGGCTCGCCGATGAGCACTGGATTATTTTTCGTGCGCCGGCTGAGCACCTGCATCGTCCGGCGGATTTCCTCATCGCGGCCGATGACCGGATCGAGCTTCCCCTGCCGCGCCAGTTCGACCAGGTCGCGGCCATATTTTTCGAGCGCCTGGTATTTGTCTTCGGGATTTTGATCGGTGACGCGCTGGCCGCCGCGAACATCCTTGAGCGCGGCCAGTATCGCATCGTGCTTGACGGCGTTGAGCGAGAGAATCTCCCGGGCCTGGCTCTTCACATCCGCCAGCCCGAGGAGCAGATGCTCGGTCGAGACGAATTCATCCTTCAGGCGGTCGGCCTCTTTCTGGGCCTGGCTGAAGACATCCTGGAGCGACCGGGACATGCCCGTTTGGGTGCCGGTGGCTTTCGGAAGGCGGTCGAGCTCGGTGGCCACAATCTGAACGATCCGGCCGACATTAGCGCCGATCTTTTGAAGAATCGGCGTGACGACTCCGCCATCTTCCGCCAGCAGCGCCGAGAGCAGATGCACGGGCAGAATCTCCGCGTGATCGCGCTGCTGAGCCAACTCCTGAGCGCGCACGACCGCTTCCTGAGCCTTAACCGTGAGTTTTTCAAAGCGCATAGACCGAGCCTCCTGGACATCCTCGTGGGGAGAACGCCCGAAGGCATAGTGTGGCAAACGCTGTGCCAAGAAGGCGCAACGGATGGCCTCGCGTGCGCGTTGCAAGCCGCTGGCATTTAGCCATTTATGAACGGGAGAATCAGGCGGCGCAGGCTACGAATTCGACGGCGCCTGCCGTTACGGCAGGCATCGTCATTCCTCGGCATTGACATTGCTTGTCGATGTCGATGCGAGCATTCCCGGCGCGTTGAAGTTGACGGCCGATGATTCCATTGCGGGGACAATCGCCTGGCCGATTCCGCCGGCGATCAGGCGCGCGGCAAAAGTCTCGGACTGCGGGACTTCACCATGCACGACAAACGCAGTCGTCTTGTGGGAAAGCGTGGGGGTGAGGAAGCGAACGAGCTCATCGGAATCGCCGTGGGCCGAAAGCCCGTGAATGGTGCGCACCTGGCAGCGCACATCGTACCAGCGGTCGAGGATGCGGACGCGCTTCTGGCCTTCCTGGACGCGCCGGCCGAGGGTGCTGGGGGGAATGAAGCCGGTGAAGAGGACGATGTCTTTTTCGCGCTCGACGCTCAACTTGAGGTGGTGCAGGATTCGGCCGAACTCGCAGGTGGGGCTGGAGGCGATGATCACGCAAGGCCCGGCCTGCTGGTTGATGCGGCGGCTCTCCTCGCCGGTCTTGGTGAAGATCACGCGCGAGCTTCCGAAGAGGTCGTTCTTGCCGATCAGCGCCTGAGTCTCCGCATCGTAGTATTCGCGGAAGCGCGAATGGACTTCGGTGACCTCCACGCCCATGGGGCTGTCCACGAAGATGGGAACAGCGGGCACCGTTTTACTAGCGATCATCTGCTGGATGTACCAGAGCACCGTTTGCGTCCGGCCGACGGCGAACGAGGGAAGAAGCAGGCGGCTGCGGTTGGCGATGCAGTATTGGAGGGCATCGAGCAGATCCGGGCCCACCTGCTCGATGGGGGCGTGCTTGGCGTTGCCGTAGGTGCTTTCGGTGATGACCAAATCGACCGGGCCGGCGAGGGTCGCGGGGTCGCGGAGGATGGGCGTGT
>JBBRTW010000166.1:0-13682 GCA_038244055.1 Tepidisphaerales bacterium
TAATCCACTCCGCAGTTCCTGTGCAATAACCTTCCAGCGAAAGCAGCGCGGTCTTCAGTGCGGCCGCCCATCCCCGGCCGGGATCGTAAAACTGAGCCCGCGCCGCGATGGACGCCTCGCGCTTGGTCTCATAAAGTGCCGCATCTCCGTAAAGCCGCAGGATCGCATCGCCATAGCCCGGCACATCATCCGGCGCCACCTCCACAACCGCATCCCGCACGCGCGCCAGCGCGGGACAAACCGATGAGGTAATGACCGGCCGCCCCGAGAGAATACCCTCCGCCACGACCTTGTTAAACCCCTCTGAAAAATCCGTCGTGGTCGGCACGATGACCACATGTGAACGATTATACATCTGCGCCATCGTGTCGTGGTCGCAGTGCCCGTGACAGCGCACCCGTTCACCCAGGCCCGCGGCATCGACGCTCCGTTGCACCTCCAGGAGCTCCGAGCCCGTTCCGCAGAGGTCAAATTCGATATCCGAGCGCCCCGCCGCGTCAAAACGCCGCGCGATCTCCACCAGATCGAACACGCCCTTGTTGCGCTCGATCCGGCCGACGAAGAGAACGCGGAACGGCCGCGTGGCATGGCGCGATGGCTCGATGTCAAAGAAAGCCGATTTGCGGTACTGCGGCACAAAAGTTTGCACGGGTCGGGCGTGAGAGCCCGTTAACTCCATCACCTGCTGGGTGACTTCCTCGGAGACCGAAATGATCGAAGCGCATCCGCCGCCAAAAAACCTTCCATTGAGCGCCTGCACCAGCCGTTGAAAAGGCGTGGGATTCCAGTTGAATTTTTTCCAGAGAACGCAGTGCAGCGTGGGAATCACTCGAATGCCGAAAAGGGTCATCAGGGCCAGAAAGAACCAGTGCGTGCCCGCGCAAACCACCGCGACGTTGGCATTGGTCCGCAAGGCCGAAATCAACAGCCGAAATCCATACCAGAATTGACCGACGTGGTAGAGAAAGCCCGAATGATCCTCGAAAGGCACGGGCCGGTGCTCGATTCGGAAATTCCCATCGTGGAATTTCCCGGGCGTCTGGCAGGTGGCGATCACATAGGCCTCGGCTCCAAGCTCCTTGCAGACGTCGTAGAACTGGCCGGAGTAGGTCATCGCAACCTGGGTGGGATCGTCCTGGCCTTGCTTCCAGTACAGGTATGTACCGAGCACGTTTCCCGGCCCGGCGGCGTAGAGAATTCGCAACGACTTGTTCATAAAACCTGCCGAACAACAACCCGGCTCCGCCGAAACGATCCCGGCTCCGCCGGCACCACACGAACCCCTTGTTTCACACACTCCACCCCGGTCACATCAACCCCGCCAGTCGCTGCTCCTGCACGCTTCCCGGCACCAGCCAGGCGACGTTGTCATCCACGTCGATTCTTGGCTCTGCCAGGGGCGTCAGCGACAACCGCTTGCCCAGGCCAAGGGCCCGCGAACGGTGATCCAGCAAATATCCCTTGTACCCCTCGCCGTGGAGCAGATCGAACAACTCCGCGCTCGATGCCCCCGCGCGGCGAAGGTGATGCTCCGACACCTCCGTGACGATCGCCGGCCTCAGCCGCCTGATCGTCCCCAGCAAGCCGCGAATCGCGCGGCATTCGAACCCTTCGACATCCATCTTCAGCGCGACCTGACCGGTCACCTCCGCGCCGATCAGATCATCGCCGCGGCGGACATCGACCGTATGCCGCCTGGAAACCAGGTCGATGTGCTCCGGCTCCACTTCCGCCAGCGTGCCCATGCCCAAATGGTCCGTGATGACGCTCAGCGTGAACTGGCCGGTCTCATCCGACAGGCCCGCGCGGTGCAGCGTCAAATTGCGGATTCCATTGTCATCGAGCATCTCCTGGATGCGCGATGCAGCCTCGGGATTGGGCTCGAACGTAATGACCCGCCCTGCCTCACCAACAAGGCGAGCACCCAGCAACGAAATCATACCGATGTTACCGCCGACATCGATCAGCGTTTCTCCATATGTGAGTACATGCCGAAGAAAAAGCTGCGTCTGCAGGTCGTAGTAGCGGCCTAGAAAATAGGTCTGCCGTTCGGACCATTTCGATAGGCCCAGCCGCATTTTGAAGCCGTGATACTTCCCGCGGATCACCCGTTCGGGCGCGCCCGACCATCGACTGTTGTCGTACACGCCCGCAAGGGACAGCAGTTTGCCCCACCCCGGCAGTTCAAGCCGGGAATATGGCATGGTCATCATGGCCCATCGGGGATATCCCATGTCTGTTTTTCGGTTAAAATCCTCACGCAAATTTGCGCTGCCCAACGATTACCGGGAATCCCGAGGTGCGACGGCCGGTAATCGTCTGAATTGCAGGGGCGGAAACAATGCTTGCTAATCCTCCTAACCCTAGTATGAATAATGGGTTAGGCATGCAATTCATCGTATTGTCGATGGCGTGACTGACCAATAAGACGGCGAAGGAGGCCGTGCCTGCCACCATCGGATCGCTCCAGACCACCGGCTTCAATTTCTTCAGCAGCGCCAACGTCGGCACCGTCAACGCGCCGTAAAACGCGCACAGGCCCACAATCCCGGTCGATCCGATGGCGATTACCCACAAGCCATCGGGGATCGATTCGATCGTTCCATTGATGGGATTGGTAACCAGGTTGCGCCCATTGGGCCCCCAGCCGAACACCGGCTTCTGCATGGCTTTCTCCAGAAGCAGGTTCTCGTTGTCGAACCGGCATTTGAGAGAAAGCGATCGATCCTCCCCGAAGGCATCGGAAATGAGCGTCACCAGATTCGCACCATCCCAACCACCCACCGAGCGCGCCGCCATATAGGCGAAGGGCCCGATGCAGAGCAGGAGAATGGCCAGATGATTTTTCATCATCCTGGCGGCAAACAGGGCGGCCACGCCGATCGCCGCCAGCACCAGCGCGCCGGTGGACTTCACCGCCAGCGTCGTTCCCAGCACCGCCAGCACGCTGACCCAGACCGGCATCTTGAACAGCGTCTTCAAACTCCCCGTCCACCACAGCCAGAACCCCACCAGCGTCGATGCGGCCATCATGTTTCCCACCGCGATGCCATGCTGCATGAACACCATCGGCCGGTAACCGCCCATTCGGATGACCTGCGTGAATTCGTGCTGGTAGTAGCCGTAGACCATGAAGTGCAACTGCGGGCTGAGGATGCATTCGAACAGGCAGAAGGGGATGTAGATGACTCCCGCGATCAGCGTCCAGACCGCCAACCCGCGCATCCCCAGATGATCGCCGTAGTAAATGCGCCCGAGGATGTAGGGAATGCCCCACTTGACGATCTCGACCGCGGACGCGGAACAGCCATCGTATGCCGTCAAGCCCGCGGCGACGTTGGACATCGTCGCTGAGAAGGGCACGAAGCACCATACCGCCATCGGGAGATCGATCAGCGAGGGTTTGAACGACCACAACCGCTTGGAATCGAAGATGAGGACCCCCAGCAGCGCACCGATCGAGGTTGTGGAGTGCTTGTCCCACTTCAAGAACGGCATCGGCATCGCCAGCATCGGCAGGAAGAGCCATCCGATCACGAATCCCACGATCAGGGCGCGCCGCGGCGGCATGAACGCGAACAGCGCCGCCGCCAGCGCCGGCCAGATCCACAAGGCCATCACCGCGAAAAAATTCGGGATTCCCATCATGGCTTACAGCACCTCGAAGCACCCATCGATCGGCCGGCTCCCGGGTTATCGAATACCCCTTAACAGTCGCCGGCCTGCCCAGGCGGAGGTCAGCACGCACAGCGCGATCGCGACGACGGCCTCGTGCAGAAACTCGTGACCGGGATGATATCGGTCGATGACGCCCGGCAGCAGCATTCCCGCCACGCTCAGTCCCAGCAGCAGCGCGGAATAGAGCAAATCCTGCCGGTAGATCGACATCCCTTCGCGCGCCATTTCGATCTGGATCATCAGGTGCCCGACCATTTTCCCCAGCGCCAGTCCCAGCATGAATCCCGTCAATCCCATGGTGTGATGGAGGAAATGCGTTTCGATGTGCATGCCCAGCAGGCTGGCCCCCACCGTCACGGTCAGGTTGACCGCGTTGCTCACCGCCAGCGGCCTGGTCTTGCCCAGGGCCAGCAGCGCCCGGTCGGCCGTCGTTTGCAGCAGAACGAACCATCCGCCGATCGAGGCCAGTTGCGTCAGCCACCCCGCCTGGTGGTATTCGCGCCGATAGAACACCGTGATGAAAATCGGCGCCCCCAGCACCACGCCCACCGTCGCCGCGACCGATGCGGTCATGATCAGCCCGCGAGCCCGGTTGAAGACGCGCGGCAGGTCCGCCGGGCGGGCTTCGGCCGTGCGCGACAGGGTCGGGAACAGGGTCACCGACGCCAGCCGTCCGATGATTTCGCGCGGCAGCAGCACCAGCCCGAAGGCGATCCCGTACAACCCCAGCCATTTCACATCGGCGATTTTTCCGAGCATCGGCCGATCGATCTGGTTGGCGGCGTAGGTGATCAGCGTGCTGACCAGGATCCACTTTCCGAACTTCATTAACTCGCGCCGAACCCCGAGGTCCCAGCAGAATCGATTGCGATACCCTTTGATCATCGTGTGGCTGACGATCAGATAAAAAACGTTGGCCGCGATTCCGCCCAGCACCAGCGCCCAGGGCGTGCGCCACTTCCAGGCGATCGCCAGCATGACGATGACCGAGACGACCTGATACGCCAGGTTGACGATCGTCAGGCGGCCCATCTGCAAGTGGCGGTTGAGCGTGAACGTCGCCGTCGAGTTGAACCCGGTCAGCACCGGCGCGAGCCCCGCCACCGGCAGCATCCACAGCAGATATTTCGCATAGGCGGCGTTGGAACTATTGGGATCGTTGTAAAACCAGTAAACCGGCCAGGCCATCGCGCACGCGCCCAGCCACAGGAAGATTCCCCGCACCGCATGCACCGTGAAGGCCGTGTTGAGGAAGACCGGCTCATCGCCCCGCTTGTTCTGGATGATCGCCTGTTCCACCCCCACATCCGACATCGCCGCCAGGCCCGTGATGAACACGCTCACCAGGCTCACGATTCCGAAATAGGCCGGCTCCAGCAGGTACGCCAGCACGGGATTGGAGACGAATCGAATCAACTGCCCCGCCGCGAACGCGGTCAGCGTCCAGAGTGAACTTCGAACCGCCCGCTGCTTGAGCGACTGATTCGATTCCACCGCCGTCTGAATCACGGCGCTGTCGGCCGGCTGATAATCCAGCACCGCCGGGATCTGCGCATCCAGCAATTCCACGGGCTGGCTCGCATCCGTGTCCGTCACCACCAGTTTCACATGTTGAGCTTCTGCACCGTTCAAACTTCACCCACTCGAAAAACAACCAACCCATCTTTCCACATCGAACGCCGTCCGGCCAGTTTTTGAATATATCCGCGCCGCCCGATGTCTCGAACATCGGCCCGCCGGCGTCACCCGACCAATCCGCCCCCTTCGTTTCCAGTTTCCACTTCGCGCCGCGGGTCGAAAAACGCGAATCGTCCTTACATAAAATCAACCTCACCCATCCGACCGCGGCGCATGCGGGTTGGCAATCTCCGCCTATACACCCGCCGTCGCGGGATAATCGTCCCACTCAAGGCAGCGCCGACATGCGTATTATACCCTGTTTTTTCATCCCCGCCGCCTGCCTCTTCTGCCCGATTTCTGCGGTCTTTTCCGCCTGAAATGATCCTGCCGGCGCGGCCGGTCCGCTAACTCATGGCGGCGCATCAGTTGCGGAAGAATGTTAATTTGGGGAAATATCGCTGATTGTGCAGGTTATCCGACCTGCACTCATTGCCCGCAATGGCAGAGCCTGCTACCCCACCATCAACTGCATATATATCACATCCAGCCAACGCCCGAACTTGTGCCCCACCTCCCTAAGCAGCGCCACCTCGCTGAACCCCATCGCCCGGTGCAATGCCACGCTGGCGGCCTGCTCGGCATCGATCCCCGCGATGATCGTGTGATGCCCGGCCTGGCCCGCCAATTCGATCAGCCGCGCCAGGAGCGTCCGCCCGATCCCCTTGCGCAGGTTCGCCGCATCCACGTACACCGAATTCTCCACCGTCCGCGAATAGGCCTGCCGCTTGTGAAATCTCGAAAGCGAGCCCCATCCCACGACCGCGCCGTCCGCCTCCTGGGCCACGATCACCGGATGCGTCAATCCATGCCCCGCGAACCATTCCCGCCGGGCCTCCATCGTCTCGGCCTCGGTCTGATAGGTGCAGGTGGAATGAAAGACGTAATAATTGTAGATGTCGTTAATCGCCGGAAGGTCGGCGGCGGTCGCGGGTCGAATGAGCATGGATAAGGCCTCGTGTCGCTGTGGACATTCACCGCGTTATGCGGCTGTCAATCCTTCTTCTTATACCGCCAGATGTGAATGAGCTTGCGGATTTGCTCGGCCCGATCCGATGTGCACGCGAATTCATGATCCACCGCGTAGAGCGGATCGCTGTTGGGATCTCTTATCCCCATCTGGATCTTGAGCCGGTAAGTATCGGGGCTGGAGGGTTCGAGGATCACATCGTAGGGAGCTTTCCAGCGCGTGCCGCGCTTCTGAATCTTACTCCGATCATCGCCGGGCAGGATTGTTCCCGCGCCGATCTTCCGTGCCGTCGCCACCAGCGCCAATGCGCCCATCGCCCCAATCCCCACTGCCCCGAGAATGCTGATCGCGCTCTGGCTCACCATCCCAACCCCAAATGCGATCAGCGACACGCCCAGCGCGAACATCAGCGTCAACCCCATTACCCCCGCAGGCGGCCGGCCATCATCGTGAAAATACCCGGCCGGCCCCATTTGCAATCTGGTGACCGCAGCCGGCTTTCGATTGATCGCCAGCGCCACCGCCAGCACGCCGCATACCAGGAATCCGCCCGCCGCGATCCAGCGCGCCGTCTCAACGAACGGATAGGCCGCCCCATCCTTGGCCATTGATGCGACGCCCAGAATCGCCGTCAACGCCGAGCCGATGATCCCCCAAAACTCCAGAAACCGCCGCTGTCCCCGGTCCGGACACGACCCGATCAGCGAGATCACCGTCAGATCGTACAAACGCCCGCACTCCGGACACCGGCCCGAATCCGGCAATCCCACCAGCGGATACTCGCATTCCAGGCATGTCTCGCGCAGCTTCGAATTTTCAGGGGTCGGCCCGTTCATCGAAGAAAAGAATACCGCCGCCCGCAGCATATCGCTATGATAAATGGGCGGTGCCCCGATCAGGGCATTGTGGATCGATGATCCAACCGGCATGCTCCTTCACTTCTGACCGACTCTCACAACGAGGTGCGCGATGCGGAACGTAATCTCCCGGCCGAGCCTGGCGCGTTCATCTGGATGTTCGATGATCGCCGCGACCCTGTGCGCCATTTTGATAAGCTGCGCGGCCGCCCGCGCCGCGGATAAATACGAAATCCGCCCCTACGACAAGCCCGGCGATTCCTGGTCCTTCGACCACACCAGCGACATGCGCGTGACCAACCAGATCAGCGCGGATGGACAGGTCGTCCAGCGCGCCGAGCAGGTGATGCATCAGGTCCGAACCGGCACGCTGGTGGTGGTCGCCGCGCGGGATGGCATTCCTTCCGAGGTCAAAGTGACCTACGCCAGGGAATGCGAATCCGTCGCCGAAATGCAGGGCCAGCCCGCCCAGCGCATGCCCTTCCCCTTCGCCGGCCAGACCGTGACCATCACCAAAAAGCCCGATGGCAGCATCGGCGTCGCCTCCGATGGCAATGGCCAGCCCGATGTCGCTTCCATGGGCGAACTGCGAAACATGCTCGACCCCGATCGCGGCATGTATCCCAAAGGCCCGATCGCCATCGGCGAGAAATGGCAGGCCGGCAAGGATGCCGTCGCCCACGGCTTCAATCTCGGCAAAGACGATGATGGCTCGATGAAGTGCGAGCTCAAATCGATCAAGGATGTCGGCGGCCGAAAAGCCGCCGAGGTCGCGGTGTCCATGACGGTCGTCAAGTTCGAAGAGGGCGTCAAGATCGACACTACCCTGGCCGGGCCGGTGCTGGTCGATCTGGAAACAGGACGAATCATGCAGGCCGATCTCGAGGGGGACACCAGCCTTTCCACCGAGCGGCAAATGCAGGGGCCCGATGGGCGCAACGTCGTCGTGAAAGTCGCCGGAGCCGGCAAAGCCACCTCCAAATCCACCGGCAAATCCCTCGCCGCGGGCGCTGGTGGAGGCGGCGGCGGTGGCGCGATCCGCAATGTCCCCGCGCCGCAGCCTCAGCCAGCGGCCGGTTCGATGGCCGGCTCCTACAGCGGTGGCAAGGTCAAGATGGAACTGGCCAGCAACGATGGCATCAGCTACACCGGCACGGTTCAACTCGGCGATAAGACTTTCCCCCTGACCGCAAGGGCGACCGCCACCGGCCTGGCCGGCGAGTTCGAAAGCGGCGGCAATAAATTCCCCTTCGAAGCCACGCTCGCCGGCGATCGCCTGACCTTCAAAACCGGCGGCACATCCCACGAGCTCAAGAAAGCGGCCGCCAACCCCTTCGAAGGCGGCGGCCCGGTCAATCCCTTCGGCGGCGGCAAGGAAGGCGCTAGAGGCGGCGCGGAGATCAAAGGCGCTGAAGTCATCGCCGGCGGACAGGCTATCAAGACCGTCGCCGATGCCGCCGCCACTCCCACCCCGGCCAGCAAGGATCCCCTCGCCTATAAGGTCCATCAACTTCCCGGCGGAACCGTCGCCACCTTCGACAACTGGAAGATCGCCCAGGTCATGGCCGATGCCAGCATGAGCATCTACGACACCGCACCGACCGGCCGCGAATCCGATTTCGTCCTCCGCCTGGTTATCGCCACGCCCAAGGCCCAGGATCTGGCCAATCTCTTCACGCTCGCGCCCAACCTGACCCGCCAATTGCTCGCCCAGGCCAGCCCGACCTTCAAGCTCGATGGCGAGCCCAAAACCTGCAAAGTCGGCGGCGATGATGCCCTGGCCGAGGCGTATGTGGGAGAGCTCAACGGCAAAAAAGTCGTCGTGCGCGTCCTCTACGTCCGCCGGGGCGATATCGGCCTGGCCGTCTACGGCATGGGCAGCGAGGCCGGCCTCAAGGAGTTCGGCCGCAGCATCGAGATCACCGCCCAGAGTATCACCTTCAAGGAATCGGCAATCGAGCCCGCCCTGGTCGGGACCTGGACCTCTGAAAACGCCTCCAAAGCCGGTGGAATTCGCGAGTCCGAAAAAATCACCGTGGCCAGCTCGCGCTCGATCACCATCTACCCCAATTCCACCTTCACCGACTCCGCCGGCACGACTGTCTCCGGCGAGCCCATCGTCGGCTTGGTGCAGGGCGGCTCCCGCGGCAAAATCGTAAAGCGCGGCAACATGCTCACCTTCCACTACGATGATGGCAACACCTGGACTACCGATTACGTCCTCAAGCAGGGCGCGGTGGTTTTGTCGGGGAATATGTACTTGAAGCAATAGACACATCCGTAACTCGCCAATCGCGCTCCCGCATCTCAT
The DNA here is from genome assembly GCA_038244055.1 of Tepidisphaerales bacterium. GTDB lineage: Bacteria > Planctomycetota > Phycisphaerae > Tepidisphaerales > Tepidisphaeraceae > DASPKW01. The sequence continues at coordinate 9,494 of JBBRTW010000166.1, forward strand.
CCTCCATCTCGCCGCCTCCGCGTATTCCTGTTCCTGATCCGCGCTGCCTTCACGACCCAGGTCAATCGCATGTGGCAAGAAGTGGGCAACAATTGCGGATTGCGGATTGCGGATTGAAATGTGGTTTTCACTCCGCAATCCGCAATCCACAATCCGAAATCGATGCGATAGGAGTTACATGCGATTGCCTGCTTCACGGCCTCCTGCACTTTCCTTGATCCTCCCCGCTCCCCCCGCGATACTCCCCACCCATCGTGCGCTCCCGCAACGCCTACCTCATCTTCGTCCTCACGCTGGCGATCTTCGCGGTTCTCTTTCTCTATCCGCTGGTGATGGTCCTCAAGGGCGGATTCTTCGATGAGAACGGCCACTTCAATCTCAAGTACATCGCCGGCGTCTTCAAGAACCCCATCTACGCGCAGGGCCTGCTCAACTCCGTCGCCATCGCGCTGGGCACGACCACTCTCGTCTGCCTGATCGCCGTTCCCCTGGCCGTGATCGCCAGCCGATTCGATTTCCCCGGCAAGAAACTTTTCTCCGCGCTGATCCTCGTGCCCATGATCCTCCCGCCCTTCGTCGGCGCGATCGGCTTCCAGCAATTGCTCGGGCAATACGGTGTGATCAACTCTTTCTTCGGCCTGACCAAAGACTGGCTCGGCGATGGCCGCTATTTCGGCGTGATCATCCTCCAGGCCCTGAACCTCTACCCGATCTTGTACCTCAACGTCTCCGCCGCCCTCGCCAACATCGACCCCGCCATGGAACAGGCGGCCGCCAATCTCGGCGCTTCAGCCCTCACGCGCTTCCGCCGCATCACGCTCCCCCTGATCATGCCCGGCCTCTTCGCCGGCGGCACCATCGTCTTCATCTGGTCCTTCACCGAACTGGGCACGCCCCTGATCATGAACTACTACCGCTGCACCCCCGTGCAGATTTTCGATGCCCTCAAGGAGATCAATTCCAACCGCTTCCCCTTCGCCCTGGTCTTCGTCATGCTCGCCGCCAGCCTGCTCCTCTACTCGATCAGCAAGTTCGCCTTCGGCCGAAATTCCTACGCCATGGCCGCCAAGGCAACCGTCGGCGCAACCACCCGCAAGCTCACCCGCGGGCGCGGCTGGCTGGCGATGCTCCCCTTCGCTCTAATTACTTTCATCGCCCTGCTGCCCCATATCGGCGTCGTGCTGACCAGCTTCAGCCAGCCCGGCGCGTGGTATCAGAGCGTCTTGCCGAAACAGTACACGGCCGGCAATTACGTCGAAGCGCTCGGCCATTCCATGACCGTCTCCTCCATCCGCAATTCCCTCCTCTATTCCAGCCTCGCGGTTTTCTTCAATATCGCCCTCGGCGTGGCCATCGCCTTCGTAGTGGTGCGCTCCACCATCCGCGTGCGCGGCGCGCTCGATACACTGGCCATGCTCCCCCTGGCCGTCCCCGGGATCGTCATGGCCTTCGGCTACCTCGCCATCAGTTCCTGGTTCGCGCAAATACCCGCCGTCAAATCCAGCCCCATGCTCAAATCCCTCCTCGATGTGCAGACCAATCCCACGCTCTTCCTCGTGATCGCCTACGCCGTCCGCCGACTGCCCTACATGGTCCGCAGCGCCGTCGCCGGCCTGCAGCAGACCTCCGCCACCCTCGAAGAAGCCTCCGCCAATCTCGGCGCCCCCTGGTGGACCACCCTCCGCCGCATCACCCTCCCCCTCATCCTCGCCAACCTCATCGCCGGCGCCATGCTCGCCTTCGCCTTCTCCATGCTCGAAGTCTCCGACTCCCTCATGCTCGCCCAGCGCCAGGATTACTGGCCGATCACCAAGACGATTTACGAGCTTTTCCAACTCATCGGCACCGGCAAATACGTCGCCGCCGCCCTGGGCGTCTGGGCCATGGCCTTCCTCGCCGTGACCATCATGGGCGCCAGCCTCCTGCTCGGCAAAAAAATGGGCGCGATCTTCAGAGTGTAGATATCCTCGGGTGATTATATACTACGCTCACCGCGTTTATTTTAGCCCCACGCCCCGGCCCGCTCACTTCGATTTGCGCCGACTGGCTTGGGGCTTCCGCTTCTCTTTGCGCTCAGCTTTGAACAGGTCTGATTTAGGGGTGGCGACGACGGCGCGCAGGGCGCGATTGAATTCTGACAGTGGGGCAGGTGCAGGCGAATTTGATCTGATCATAACATGCTCTGGGCGGGACTCGAACCCGCACGCCTTGCGGCGGCGGCTTGATCGGCGCCGCTCGCAAGTGCCGCCGACAAGCCGCCACGTCTGCCGTTTCGTCACCAGAGCGACTGTCACCATGTTATCTGCTGGTTTTGAGAAGAATCAAACCACGGCAAAGAAAAAACTGATTTGCCTGCACCCAGGCAGTTTATGACGTCGGCTTTTGAAGTGTAAACAAAGTGGTCCCCGAATAATGCGCTGGCGGTTTGATTGGAAGGAATATGCCTACGCCACAACCAATTTTCCCATCGCAATTCAGAATACTTGGCTTGCTCTTTCTTCGTTTCTTCAATCCGTCCCGAGTATATAAAACAGTAGCTCCGTGGATGGCGGCCGTCGCTGCAATAATGGCATCGCACGTCTCAATCGAATGCTCCCTGATTAGACGTGCCGCAAGTGCAGTTTCCCGGCGGTCTGCTGGCCTTCTCAAGAAGTAAGAATTGTCAAAAAAATCGACTCTATAGCACCGTTACAGGCAATTTTCGAGGTTCTGGCGTCCGGCGGCCGATAGGGAATGTGGCTAAAGCAAGGAGGCTGCCGCCATGCCACCCGGAATCTATCTGCCCGATGCCACGGAAGGCGTCATTCGTGTCGAAGACCTTCCCAAACCTCTGATCATCGAACGCTCGCGCAACTATCCCCGCCAGTGCTGTCCCCAGTGTGACCGCGGTGCCTCGCGCCTGCGGACTGCCCAGCGCACGTTGCACGAGTTGGGCGACCCCATCCGCGGCCGGCCACGCGATGTCCATGTGACTTATTCCCAGCACTATTGCAGGCACTGTGACCATTACTTCAATGCCGACATGCTGGATTTGGCCGTGCCCAACGGTCACTACACCCACCGGGTCGTCGCCACCGCGGTGCGGTGCGTCGTTGAGGACGGACTGCCTTACCGCACCGCCTCCTGGCACCTGTGGCGTGACCATCGCGTCTTTGTTCCTTTTGCAACGATTCAGAACTGGGTCGAGGCGGCGGGGGAAAAAAAGCCGGCGGCAAGTCGAGCGAGAGTATCTCGATGATGCGTTGGCCGGGTTCTCCGGGTACATCGCCATCGATGAACTGTACGATGGCCCTTTCTGCGTGCTGAGCATCGTCGACAACCGCACCTACCGGCGTCTGGCCTACCGCGTGCTGGACCATTCCCCAAAGGCGGCGGACATCGGCCGCTTCCTCAAGGCCTTTGGCAAACAACTGGACGACCGCGGCCTGGCGTTGCGCGGCATCACCACCGATGGTTCACCCCTGTACCCCAAACCGCTGGCGCTGGTCTTCAACGGCGTGCCGCACCAGATCTGCTGTTTCCATGTCATCAAGGAACTGACGGCTTCGATCCTGCACGCGCTGGCCAAGGTCCGCAAGCAGATGAAGGCCAAACTGCCCCCGTTGCCGCGGGGCCGGCCCAGGAATGACCGACGCCGCCATGTCCAACGCATCCAGCGGGAACAGCAACGGATCAACGAACTGTTCGACAACCGCTACCTGTTCGTGACTCACCACCTCAGCCAAAACGACCGGCGGACGCTGCAACGCATCACGCGCGGGTTGCCGCAACTGCGCGTGTTGCGGGAGATCATGGATGAGGTCTACGGCCTGTTCGACCGCCGCTGCCGAAGCGATACGGCCCTTTCGAAACTGGCCGGGCTGCGCCGGCGCGTCAAACGCTTCAAAGAGGTAGGCAAGACGCTGGCCAAACTGTATTCACCGAATCTGGAAAAGGCGTTGACCTTTCTGGACGACAAGCTGCTGCCTTCGACCTCCAACGCAGTGGAACGCGGCAACCGCCGCCACCGCAAGATGCAGAAGACAATCTACCGCGTGCGAACCAAATCGAGCTTGGAGCAGCGTATGGCGTTGGACCTGCTGCGAGAGATGCACGCCGCCGGCCGACATCGGGCGAAAACCACCTTGCACCGAGCCCGCACGCCGACTCGGTTCAGCACGGCGGAGCCTGTAACGGTGCTATAGTGTCA
>JBBRTW010000167.1:0-13682 GCA_038244055.1 Tepidisphaerales bacterium
AGACCCCGCGCCGATGGGGTCACTTGATCTTGCCGGTGGACTCATCGTAGTAGAAGGTGCTGTCCTGGTTGGGGGCCCAGACCTTGCCGTTGGTCGTGTTGATCACGAAGCCGCTGCCGCCGGTGACGTTGTCGGTCGCGACGGCGGGATCAGTGGTAATCGCCACGATTCCGTTCTTGTTGTTCAGCGAATTCACCGGCGCCTGCTGGAGATAAGGACCGAAATCCTTGCCCGAGCTGGCGGTGGTGTCGCCGTTGACATCGGACTGCTGGGTCATCTGCACCCATTGCTTTCCGGAGAAGTCGGGCAGGGAGTCGTTGTGCTGCAATTTGTACAGCTCGACCTGCGAGCGGATCGTCTGGAGCTGGCTCGTCAGGCTGTTCTTGCGGGCGTCGGTGCTGGCGCTGGTGAACTGCGGGATGACGATCGCGGCCAGAATGCCGAGGATGATCACGACGATCAAAATTTCAACGAGCGTAAATCCTTTACGGTTTCTGCGAATGGCGGACATGTCAAAGCCTCCTGTGAGAGTTCTGTTGTTGCCGCGGCCGGACGACAATCGCCCGACCGGACATCGTTATCGGTTTGCCCCGCCGCACATGCGGCAAGGCGGAATTGGCACACAAACCAGCAGCGGCCTGTCGGCTTTACATGGGGACTGCCGACGAATCCGAACGCTTTTGGGGTGCCGGGCTTTGACGTGAAACATCCTGAAGCCCGGATCGCCCTGCGCACCAGGTGTTGATCACCCGCGCGCCGCGCTGACTGCTCCTTTCTCCATCGCTGGTCCTTCATCGGCGACGCCGATGGGGGACTTAATGAAGCCGCTTGATCCGTCGCGACGCGCCCCACACACGTGGGGCGCGCCGCCGGACCGTATTGAAGGAGGAATCCACAGGCTTGGACCGATAAGACATGCGACGGCGAGGCGGGGGTCTGCCACCCGTCAGCGCCGGAGGCTTGCGCCACCGGCATCCGCTTTGGCGGAGCCCCGGTTCCAGGCGCTTTCGCAACTGGAATCGTCTCCGCCTCCTGCCCGGCAGGCCCGGACAGGTTCGCGAGTCTCCTTTCGGCAACGCCCTCGATCCGTGTCACAAGTGACCGGGACCGGGCGCTTTGCGCATCACCGCGGAAATACTGCACTCCGCAATGAGCCGGCCTCCCTCTCGGGAAACCAGACGCCGCCTTACGACGGCTTTACCTTTATCGAGGATTCTCCAACTGACTGCCCCGTTTGACCGGGGCCGTCATTCATTGATTTACGATTCAATTTGGGCGGAGTCAAAAGGTGGGAAGAAAAATCGCCTCGGAGACACCGAGGCACAGAAATTGGAGGTAGGAACGGGTGGCCCGAGGTGGGGTGCCGATAACGTCCCCGTCAGAACGCAACTGATCGCACGCAGGCATAAAGAGAGTCGCGGTGCGAAGGCATCGGTGATGGCGAGGCGTTATTGGCCATCGATTTCAAGGGAGATATCGAGGGCCGTCGCCGAATGGGTGAGAGCGCCCACCGCGATGCGATCGACGCCCGTCTGGGCGATGGTACGCACAGTCTCCAGCGTGACCCCGCCCGAGGCCTCCAGGGCGACTTGCGATTTCTTCCCCGCTTTATTCCGCATCTCCACGGCCAAGGCCATGCGCGGACAATCCATGTTGTCCAATAGGATCACATCCACCCCTTCCACCTTCAACACCTCGCGGAACTGCTCGAGTGTATCCACCTCGATCTCCACCAGGCGCGAGGGCGCTTCGGCGCGGGCCCGGGTCACGATCGGCTGAAGAAACCCCACCAGTTGCTTGTGCGGAATCTCCGCCAGATGGTTGTCCTTCACCAGCAGGCCATCGTACAGCCCGATGCGATGGTTCATCCCGCCGCCGCAAAGCACGGCGTATTTATCCAGGGCGCGCCAGCCGGGGATGGTCTTGCGCGTATCGTACACTTTCGCGGCCGTCCCCTCGACCCTGCGGGCGAAGCGCTGGGTCAGTGTCGCCACGCCGCTCATCCGCTGCAGGAAATTCAACACCACCCGCTCGGCCGCCAGGAGCGTGCGCAGCGACCCGCGAATCCGCAGCAGAGGCGTTTTCCGTTGATCCGTAAAACGCCCCTCGATGATTTCCATGTGGAAGCCGGGGATCATTTCCACGCGAAGTTGCTCATCGTAGGCGGCGCAAACGCGCTCGACGATCGGCAGGCCGCAGACCACGCCGACTTCCTTTTGGTAAAGCGTGCCGACCCCGACGGCCGCCTCCGGGATCAGCAGGCGGCTCGTAACATCATCCCCTGCCGCGCCCAGATCCTCGCGCCGGGCCAGCAGGATCAGTTCTGTCGTCTGTTCGGTGGAGGGAAAATCGTGCATCGGTTCATATCTCTTTTTGAATCACGCCGGGCCATTGGACGCGCGAGATATCGATTATACCACTACGCCGTGCGATTCGGCAGGATGTTTCGGGCCGGCAGCCTGCCCGACATTGCCTAGCCGCGCATCGTCTCCGCGTCGATCCCATGCGCCGCGCACCATTCCCTGTACGCATACGGTGAAATCTCGCTCGGCTTGATCTCGCTGCGGCCGCCCCAGAAGACATTTGTATACGTCACCGGAATGCCGACTGAAGCCAGATGGTCGTCGATCGCTTTCTTATGCGCCATCACCAGTTCCTTGGTGCCGCCGTGGGTGACGCCCATGATGTTCACGTTCGCGAATTCCGGGCCGCCGTCGCGCCAGTAGGCGTGGGTCATGCAGTGGTGCCGGGCGACTTCCTTGCCGGCTTCCATCTCCCGGCCGGCCGGAACCGCCCAGTGATACAGCGCGTTGAAGCGCGTCACCCGCTCGCCGCTGGCCAGCGGTTTGACGTGCTCCAGGAAGGTGCTGAAGCGCCCGATCACGCCGCGATCGTTCAGGGATTTGGAGACTTCATAAAACTGCTCCAGCGGCACGCCGGCTTCCTTCGCCCGCGCTTCCCAGAGATTGGGCACGATTTCCTCGGGCTCGAATTCGCGCTTGAGCGGCGTCAGAACCTTCCAATCCAGGTCGCTCAAAATCACCTGCGCCACATCCTTGGGCTCGGCCGTCACATCGGCCTTGTCGCCCGGCTCCATGGTGCGCCGGCGGATGTGGCCGACGCCCAGGGCGAAGACCTTTTTGGCCGGCATGATCCGGTGCGAGAGCGCGCCGGTCTTGGCGGTGAGGTAAGCGCAATGCTTCTCCATCGAGAAACCCTGCGGCACCTTGAGCGTCGTCCAGAGGCGGTACTTCGATCCCGGGGTTTCCTTATCGGTCGAGCGGATCACGATATGCCCCGAAAACGGGTCATCGTGAAACATGAATTCGAATGCCGCCTGCAGTTTTTCCTCGGGAATCTGCCAGGCGATCAGTCCGCCCTCGGCCAGATTGATACTCATGAGCGTCTGGCGAACCCGCCGGATCGTGCCGGCCCGGAGCATCGCCTGAATCCGCTCCACGACGGTCGGCAGGTCCACGCCCGAGAGCCGGGCGATCTCGCCGAGGGGGTCAATCTGGAAACCCTGGATGCGGTCTTCGGAAACGGCCAGGATGGCATTGTTGATGGGGTCGCCGGTATGGATGGGGACAGTTGCGGTGCTCATATGAAGAATTGTATCGAACCGGAGGCCCTTTGTGGTAATTGCGGATGTGAAAGTCCTTATTACGCGACAATATACCACATGCCATAAGTCTGCTTTCGCACACCGCGTCTGATCGGAAACGCGTTGAATATTCGAAAGAGAATGCAGCAACGACACTTATGAGCGCTGGCGTAATCAAACTCGGCAGGTAACTTCCCGCATATGCCCGATCCGATTCTCCTTTCCACTTGGAACTTCGGCGCTCGCGCCAACCTGGCCGGGTGGCCCAGCGCCCAGCGGCCCGGCGGAATTCTCGATGCCCTGGAGCAGACCTGCATCGCCTGCGAGCTCGATCCGGGGGTGGATAGCGTCGGCCCCGGCGGGCTTCCCGATGCCTCCGGGCAGGTCTCTCTCGATGGCGCGATCATGCTCAGCCCGGCCCGCTCGGCCGGGGTCGCCTACTTGCGTCAATTCGCCCATCCCGTCTCCATCGCCCGGCGGGTCATGGAGAAGACGCCCCACAAACTGCTGGTTGGGCACGGCGCGGAAGAGTTCGCTCGATCCGAAGGATTTTCCGCCGAATCCCTCCTCAGCGACTCCGCCCGCGTCAAGTGGGAAGCGTGGAAATCCACCGGCCAGCACCGCGACTTCCATATCGGCGAGCGCCCCGCCAACGCGCCCGCCATCAAGTCCCCCGCCATCAACGCTCCCGCCGGCAAATCCGGCATCTCCAAACCCGGACGTGATTCCACGCCCATCGACCCCAACGCAACCCATGACACCATCGGCGTCCTTGGGATTGATGCCTCCGGAACGCTCGGGGCGGCCTGCTCCACCTCTGGCCGGGCGTTCAAGCTTCCTGGCCGGGTCGGCGATTCGCCGCTGATTGGCCATGGCCTCTACTGCGACCCGGTCGCCGGGGCGGCCGTCGCCACAGGCACGGGTGAACTGATGATCGGCGTCTGCGCCAGCTTCCTGGCCGTCGAACGCATGCGCCATGGCGAGCGGGCCATCGAAGCCATTCGCTATGTCCTCCAGCGCATCATCGACAGCTATGAGCTTGGCCCGAAGGACCAGTGCGCCCTGATCGCGCTGGGGCCCGATGGCCATTTTGCATCCGGGGCACTCCGGCCGGGTTTTGAAGTCTGCATCACGACCGGCACGGGCACCATTGTCGTCCCGCCGGATGTCATTCTGATCGCTCCCTGATGCGCAAAACAGATGGCGCGTTAGAATTCCGGCATGCGCCTTACCTTCCTCATCGGGCTGCTCTGCTGCCTTCCCACCGCTCATGCCGCCACGTTCATCAATTCCGACTTCAGCGATCCCGGGCCGGCGCTGGCGGATAAGAATGGCCGGGTCACCGGGACCCTGCCCAAAGACTGGCACGACAACAGCACCTGGGCCAACGTCTGGATCAATTACACCACAGCCAATCAAGGCGGCCGGGCGTGCCTGGAGATCAACGTTACCCGAATCGATGATGGCCGGGCGCAGTTGCTCCACGATCTGCCCAATCTCGATGAAGAGGGCTTCTATCGGCTCACCTTCATCGCCCGCAGCCCCACCCGCACGGGCGTTGAGCTTTCCATCCGCGATCTCGGCCCGCCCTATCAATCGCCGTGGCACACGCAGGCCAATCTCGGCCCAGCCTGGAAGATGACCAGCATCGATTTCCGCCTCAAGAAATACGACAAGCCGGTGCGCTTTTTCATCCTCCCGCAAGGCGTCGGCCAGGTGCAGTTCGCGGCGCTTCGGTTGGACCGCCTGAGCCGCGAGGAACTCATCGCGGAACTCAAGAAACAGTATCCCGAGGGCGAGCCGGCCAATCTGATCAATCTTTCCACGGGTCTGCTGGCCGAGCATAGCGGGTGGACGCTTGGCCGGGAGTGGAGCGATGGGGATCAAGTCAAGATCAGCAGCGATAACCGCACCAAACCCGCGCGGGCCGATGGCGTGACCAGCAAGATCGTCGCGCCCAAAGGCTTCGATATGTACTCCGCGCCATTTGAAGTGCCGCTCGCATTCGAATCGCATACCGCCAGTCTCTACGTCAAGGGGAGCGGCTCGTTCACGCTCGGGGTTGTGGGCGATGGGCGAACGCTGGCGACGCACGAGTTGAAACTCGCCGATGACCAGTGGCATCGCGTCGAGACGAATTTCATGCCGATCTTCCTGACCAAAGCCTACGTTCTCATGCTCAAGGGCACGGGGACGTTCAATATCGATTCCGCGCAGGTCAACATCGGCAAAACCGCCACGCCCTTCACGATGCGCATGGGCTGCGAAGTCCATCTCTCCCTCTCGTCCGACATGGAAAACCCATCGATCCGCGCCTGGTTCGACGATGAGAAGGAAGAGCCGCGCCTCAGCGCCATCATCCGCGGCGTTTATCCCCAGGGCGCATCGATCAAAGCCACCGTGACCCACGCCTCCGGCCAATCCGCGCCGGCTCGAGTTCCCAAGCCTGGCCAGCGCTATGGCCAGATCTATTTCGATGTTTTTCCCGAAGCGCGTTACGGCCCGTTTCGCATCCAGGCGTGGGCCGAAGACGCTGCGGGCAAGCGCATCTCGCCCATCAGCGAGGTCATCGCCTATCGTCTGCATCGCCCGCGCTTCTGGGGGAAGGATGCGCCGGATTCTCCATTCGGCGTTCACACGCTCTCCATCAACCGCCACAACCTCATGGCCAAGGCGGTGGGCATCAACTGGGTGCGGCTGCACGATTCCGGCACGCGCTACATCGGCTGGCGCTACCTCGAACCGGAGAAGGGCAAGTGGGTCTTCGATGATGCCCCGCTGCAACGCTATCGCGCCGGCCACCTGATGATCCTGGGAGCGCTGGCGACAAGAACGAACTGGGCCACCAACATGGAGAAGCCGCGCAATGGCTATTTCGATCAGTTCTGGCAGCCCAAATCGCTCGAAGACTTCGCGCTCTACGTCCGCGCCGTCACCAGCCGCTACAAAGGCGGCACGATCGATACCTGGGATGTCTGGAACGAGCCGTGGAATCACGAATGGTGGGCCGTGCGCTACGATGAGGAAAAGGGAAAGAAAGACGGCCGCCAGGGCTACATCACCAGCGAGAAACCGCAGGCCGATTTCGCGCGGCTCGTGGATGTCGCGGTGACCAATGCCAAATCCTCCGATCCATCGATTAAAGTGATTGGAGTGAATTCGACCACTGGGCAGGTGGGCCGGAACTGGAGCGCGGGCATCGTCGAGGCCGAGGGGCAGAAGCTCCCCGATGTCTACTGCTACCACCAGTACACGGGCGAGGCCAATCTCTTCCCCGGCGACGCGGTGGAGAAGGGTTTCCGCGATGCCACGGGCGCGATCGCCGCCAAACTTCGCGGCGGCAAGCTCGACAAGGCAGTTTGGATGAGCGAAGGCTCCTCGACGGCCGGCTACATCGGCTCGGGCATGTACCAGGCCACCTATCCCAACGCCGCCGATGAGGATGTCTCGGCCACGGGCGATCGCCTCTGCCGCTATGAAATCTCGCTGCTGGCCAATGGCGTCTCCAAGGTCTTCCTCTATTCGATGCACAGCCACCGCACCTTCGGCGATGGGAGCGACTGGCGCGTTCTAGTGACCGAAGAAGGCGCGCTGCATCCCAGCGCGGCCGCCCATTCGAATATGGCGTGGCATCTGGAGGGGACGACTTTTTCCCGTCGGATCGAACTCGCGCCGGGGCTGAACGCGTATCTGTTTACCGGCGGCGGGCGGAGTGTGGCGGTGCTTTCGCCGCTGCCTGGAAAAGTCATCGAGTGGCCCGCGCCGGCGGGGGTGAATATCGTGGATCTGTACGGCAATCCGATGGCGGAGCGGTCGAAGATTGGGCCGACGATTTCCTATGTCAGTGTTGATGGGAATGTCGAGCAATTGGCGAAGGCGCTGACGGCCGGGCGGTAATCTGTTCTCGAATAATTATTTTAGCCGCCGGGCTTGCCCGGCGCGTCTCACGGGTCGTGCGCGCCAAGAGTCACCCGTGCGCCCACAGCGCTCTCTGTGCGCCCGCAGCACGTCCGCCGCGCTACTCCCTCCAAACAAAAATCCACATGAATTTTCCAGCCTGCCAGCCCAAGACCGCCATTCCGTGCGCGCCGAAGGTCACCGCCGCGTGACAACGTTGCAGCGCGGTCAGACGCGCCGGGCAAGCCCGGCGGCTAAAAGGGGACAAAGACAAGGAGCCTCACTTCTCCGCCGACTCGACCGCGGTGCTTTTTTCAGCGTCACGATGGGTATCGCGCCCGGGGACCATGAAGAAAAAGACGACCAGGGTGATTCCCACGCCCAGCAGCATAAAGAGAATGCCCAGTTGCTGCCGCTTGGGCAGGGCGAGCCAGAGAATCACGCCGGTGATGCAGGCCAGCACGATGAGGGCGGCGCTGATGTCGATGACCCATCCCCAGGCCCGGCCGGCGCTTCGACCGCGATGAAGGTCATTGAGAACGGCCCAGGCATTGAACGTGGCGGTCGTCAGGGTCAGCTTGCCATCGGCCTTGTTGATTTGGGCCTGCCACTCGCCGCCCGGGCGCTTGTAAGTGATGGAAATGGTGTCGCCCGCATCGCTGTAGGTGTTGACCGCGCCGGTGATGCCGTAGGCGCTGCGGAGGTGTTCGATGATGGCGGTGTCCTTTTTGAGCAACTCGACGGGGACGGTCGAGGTGAGCGTGGATTGATTCGATGTGGCCGCACCAAAGAGGTCCTCGTGATATGCCGTAAATCCCGTGATCCCGAACAGGAGCATCACGCACAGCCCCAGCATCGACAGATAGATGTGGATCGTTCGCGAGAAGGCGAGGAAGTTGCGGTTGATGTACATTCAGTTGTGGGTTGCGGGTTTCGGGTTCCGAGTCAAAAGTTGCGAACTGCGAATGACGTGCAGAACGATACCATCCCGCCCGCGCGGATTCGAGATGAGGGGACCTGATTACTTGCCGCCCTTGGGGCCGAAGGTCACGGTCGATTCCTCGGATTCACCGGAGGCCGACAGGGTGGCGGTGGCGGCCTTGTCGCCGCAGGTGATCTTGGCCGACTGCTTCACATGCCCGCCATGCTCGCGGGTGATTTCGACGATGACGGTATAATCCCCCCTGGGAAGGGGCTTGCCCGCATCGTCCATGCCGTCCCAGGCAACCGAATATTTGCCCGGGTTCTTAGTTCCCATGGCGATGTTGCGATTGGCGGTCTTGCCGCCGTTGGTCGCCTTCCACCAAAACGACAAATCTCGCACGTATTTGTTCTGATTGCCCCAGAGGCTGATCGAGCGCACCGGGTTTGCCTTGGCGTCTTCGATCCAGATCGCCACGTAGGGGCGGCGATATCGGCCGCCTCCGCCCGCGGCCAGCGCGACATCGATATTCACCGAATAGCCTTTAGGCCAGGCATCGGCCGCCGCCGCGGCGGCGAATGCGGCATGGGCCGGAGCAGCGCCGGCCGGCGCGGCATCCGCGAACTTCACGGGCGATGCCCCAGCGCCTCCTTTTGCGACAACACCCCTGGTGTCGGCGAAGAAATAGCCCGATGCCAGATGCCGCTGCGCCAGCTCCATCCCATCCTGCGCGCCCAAGACGCATGCGGAGGTGGAGAGCGCGTTGGCCGATACGCAATCCGATGCCACCACCGTTGCGCTGATGTCCCAGCGCGTCGGCATGAGCGTGCGCGGATCGATCACATGCGAGTATTTCCGCCCCTGAATCGTCGAATAGCGCAGGTAGCCGCCCGAGGTGGCCGCCGCGGCGTTGGTCAGATCAAACCAGGCGACCGGCTCAGCGTTTTCCGCATGAAAGCCCGGATCGGCAATCCCGATGCGCCAGGTTGCATCGCCCCAGGCCCGCATATCGCCGCCGATGTTCAGGAGGCCGCCGGGCGCGATCTTCCGCGCCACGGCAACGGCGCGATCGATGATGAAACCTTTACCCAGCGCATCGACATTGAGCAGAGACAAGCCGCGCGAATAGATCGAATCGGATGAAAGAGCGGCGCCAACGGGCTGCATGGCCGATTCAAGCTGGCCATCGCTCGGCAGGGCATTATCCCGGCCGGCCTGTTTCCAGCAGGTAATCAGCCCGGCCATATGGGGATTGATCGCTCCATCGGTCCGTCTGTGCCAATCGGCGTAAAGGGAGAGAAGCTCGGTAAGCTCAGGGGGATAATCCGCCAGCCCGGCCTTGGCGCGGTTGATCGCGCTATCGGGTTCGTAGATGCTCAGGATGCGATTCAGCCGATCGATTTCGGCTAGCACGGCATGCTGGCAGGCCAGCGCGGCGGCCGGCCCATCGGCCTGGACAGTTAGCTCCATGGACGTCCCCAGCACAAAGTCATGCCGGAAGGTGTACTGCGGCAGTTGAGCCAGATGATCCGCGGAACAGGGGATAGCGGTCGACGTCAGCGCCGAGGCCTGGGCATCGGAGAGCGCGCCCAGGGAAGCCAGACCGGCGGCCGCGCCTGCCAACCAATAGCCCCGGCTTGAGGCGGGGTGAGTGCAAGTCCGCAGATTCATGTGAGTGATTCCTCCAACCCGATTTGTTGCCGTCCCGCGATATAACGCCGGAATTGGCCGAGAATTGTATAACCGATCGAAAATGAAAATTGGATGAGAACTCGCAAAGATTCGCGTATCGCGATTAGCCTTCCAAGTTCCTAACATCATCAGTATCGTCTGGTGGCGGTATAATGGGCGGGTTCAATCCCGATTTCGACCGACCCGACTCTTAGAGGCTGTACATGCGGATTGTTTCAGGATTCATTTTCGCGGCGGCAGTGATGGCCGGGCTGGGGAGCAGTCGCCTGCTAGCGGGCGATGCGACCAGTCCGAAGGAGAGCTCGAAGGCCACGACACAGCCGGCCGCGACACAGCCCGCGGCCACGCGCCCATCGGCCGGCCACCCCGCATCCAAGGACCCCGCGGCCGGCATCACCGACAAGGACATCGAGAAAATCGACTTCGACGAACTGCCGGATGACTCGGGACTGGTCACGCCCGTGGCCAAGGATCTCGACAACCTCGATGATGAATCGCGCAAGCGCCTGACCGACTGGGCGACGAAGTTGAATGACTGGGCCGGGGCCAAGGAGGAGGATGTCAATCAGCGGGTGCGGAATCTGATGTCGGTCTGCTCGCTGGGAGACATCGCGCATGCGGAGTTCGAGGGGGAGTTGACGTATGTGGTTTTCGAGAAGCTCAAGAGCGAGGTGGATAAGGATCAGCTCATTAAAGCCACCGCCCTGATCGTGCTGAAGCCCAAGGAAGGAAAATGCCCGACCAAGGTGACGGAACTGGGGTGGGATGA
Organism: Tepidisphaerales bacterium; assembly: GCA_038244055.1. Classification (GTDB taxonomy): domain Bacteria; phylum Planctomycetota; class Phycisphaerae; order Tepidisphaerales; family Tepidisphaeraceae; genus DASPKW01. The sequence continues at coordinate 10,885 of JBBRTW010000167.1, forward strand.
TGATCTGGATGAGGACATGATCCGGGAGCGGTCGGCAATGTTCGCGGAGAAGTTATTGGGGAGGATGTTGGGGAAGTTGCCGAAGAAGGATTGAGGCGACGAAGGATGAAGGCGGAAGGATGAAGGATGAATGGGATGTGTCAAAAGGACAGCCAATGGGCCTGGTTATTACTGAAATCACATTTGACGGACCGGCGCCTTCGCTGGCGCGCATTGCTGAGAAAGTCTCAGAGTTGAGTGGCCTGACGGTGAATTTTGAGGACTTGCGCCGTTTGAGCGACCAATTGCACGATGAATATGGCACACTGGAATTTGCCTGCTTTCCGAAGGAGTGCATCGAAGTTTCGGCCTATCGTGCCAACGCTGTCAAAGAGCATTTGGAGAAGATAGGGATGAATACGTGGCCGATCGCAAAGGTCGTTCAAGGCGCGAACGAGGTTGTGGGCACGCAAACTGTTTACGTGCAAGGCTATGTCGGGCAAGAGCCGACGTTATTTATGATGATCGTGTTCGCGCTCGAAGCGCTCCAGGGGCGGCTACGAGAGCCTTTTTCAACCGAAGTACGTAGGGCATTTGGGGGGCCGGTGACAGTGGCGGAGTTGGAATGCCGCCGGCAGAAGTTTCACAACAGAAATCTTGGCATGCTTCTGTTCGCATTGATCGCCATGCCCATCGTGCTGCCATTTCATATTGCGCTGTTCTGCTGGCAGGTCATCAAACTGCCCTGGCGAATTCGAGCCGCAAGTCGGGCTGTGCGACAGCACGCGGCGAGCGGCGAACCCCGCGGTTAAGAACGCGACAACCAAGTGCTGGCGATCTCTATGCGAGTCGGGCTCATTCGCTCTTGATTTCGCGCCACAGCGCCGCCTGCACCTGGCCGGCCTTGCCAAGATGCTCCATGAACTCGCAGCGTTTGAGGACTTCATCGGTGGGGTAAATGATCGGATTATTGAGAATCTCCGGCTTGATCTTCTCGCGGGCGGCGGCGTTGGCGCTGGCGTAGTTGGCGCTGTGGACGATCCGCGCGCCGATCTCGGGTTCTAAAATGTAATTGAGGAAGGCGTGGGCCGCATCGGGGCTGGCGGATTTGGTGGGGATGCAGACGTTGTCGATCCAGACCGTGCCCCCCTCCTTCGGAACGATGTACCCGAACTTCTCCGGATCCTCGGCCATCATCTTCGCGAATTGCCCATTGAACCCATGGGCAACCACCACCGTCCCGCGCTGAAGCTCGGTGGCGAAATTATCCGAATCGTAGGCTTTGACCAGCTTCTTCTGCCCCCGCAGCTTCTCGCCGGCCAGCTTGAGGGTGGCGACGTCCTTCTCATTAACGCTCTTGCCCATCGTCTTAAGGGCGACCGCGAAACACTCGCGCATGTCGTTGAGCATCATGATTTTCCCGGAGAATTTGCGGTCGAACACGACCTCCCACGAATCGACATTGCCGGCCAGTTTCTTATTGAACCCCAGCCCCGTCGTGCCGAAGAAATACGGCATCGCGAACTTGTTGCCCGGATCGTAATTCTTATCCATGAGGCGCGGATCGAGATTCTTCCAGTTGGAGATTTTGGATTTATCGAGCTCGCGGACGAGCTTTTTGTCGACCAGAACGCGGACGGCGTACTCGGAGGGGAAAATCAGATCGTAAGAAACCACGCCGCTGCCGACCTTGGCGAGCATGGCTTCGTTGGAATCGTAGAGGGTGAGCGTGACCTTGGTGCCGGTGCGTTTGGTGAAATCTTCGAGGATGTCCTTGGGGAGGTATTCATCCCAGCAGTAGATGTTCAGCTCGGCGTCGGCGGCGCGGGCGGTGGGAGAGAGTAAGGTCAGGGCCAATGCGATGATCGCGAGCGCGGTCATTCTGAGCGCAGCGAAGAATCTTGCCTCACTCTTCGAGGGCTTCTCGCTTTGTCGAATGGGCCGAGAGGCGGCGGCTAGATCCTTCGCTGCGCTCAGGATGACATAAGGGGCGGAATTCTTCATGTGGAGCGTCCTTTCGAGAAACCGGAACCAGTGAGCCACTGGGCAATGATGACCGCGGCGATCGTCAGAACGAGCAGGAGCGTCGAGACGGCGTTGATCTCGGGGGTGACGCCGCGTTTGACCTGCGAGTAAATATACACCGGAAGCGTTTGAAATTGCTGCGAGACGAAGGAGGTGATGACATAATCGTCGAGCGAAACCGTAAAGGCCAGCAGCGCGCCGGCCACGATCCCGGGGAGGATGAGCGGGAATTTCACCCGCCAGAAGACGGCCGCCGGCGCAGCGCCGAGGTCGCGCGCGGCTTCCTCAAGCGAGCGGTCGAACCCTTCGAGCCGTGCGCGCACGACGATGGCGACGTAGGAGGTGCTGAAGGCGATATGCGAAAGGATTACGGTCGTCGCGCTGAGTTGCCAGTTGAGGGCGGCGAAAAACGTCAGCAGGGCCACGCCGAGAACCACTTCGGGAATGAGAATGGGCAGATAGAGCAGACCGGTGGTGGCGCGCCGGCCGGGGAAGCGCCGGGCCAGCGCCAGGCCGGCCAGTGTGCCGATCAGGCCGGCGACCAGTGTGGTGATCGTCGCCGCAATCAGGCTGCGGCCGACGGCGGCGCGGACCAGTTCGTTCTGCAAGGCGGCCGGATACCACGACAGCGTGAAGCCCTTCCAGACCGATTGGCTCTTGCTGTCGTTAAAGGAAAAGGCGATGAGCATCGCGATGGGCGCGTAGAGAAACAGGAACAGGGTCCAGCTCCAGAGGCGCAGCAATGGAAGTTTTCGGATCATCGTGCCACCTCAACCCGCGGACCGGGAATTGCG
>JBBRTW010000168.1:0-13603 GCA_038244055.1 Tepidisphaerales bacterium
CAGATCGACCGAGTCGCCAAGATACGGCGGCAGCGGAGGCGGAAGCTGCCGCCGCACCACCGCCGGCGTCTGCTCCGATTCCGGCCTGCACGACCTGCACCCCACCCAGACCATTGCCGCCGCCAGAACAGCGGTCGAAAGAGCCCATACCCTCCAGTGCTTCTTCAAGATCATCCTCCGGTCATTGTGGATTTTCGAATGTCGATTGTTGATTGCGAATTGCGGATTGGGGAGGGGGGATTGTCCATTGTCAATTGTCCATTGTCCATCGCGCCCAAGGTGCGCGATCGCCGATGAGTCGGCGAGTTCGAATCAGCCGCCGCGCGTCGGCAAGATTCTTCGGTCGCCTCAAGCTCCCTCAGAATGACCCCATTTTCGCCGTCTGAACTACCCGTTGGGCAAATCGAACGACCCTCGATCGACGCCCGTCAGCGTGCTGAAGGGCTCGCCCGCGAATCGCACAGTCCAACCCAACGGGCCGTTCCTCTACCCCTTCAGCCCCTCCCGCCACGCCATCGTCTCCAACTCAACCCGCGCCGCCTCCTCGATCGGAATCACCGCCCGGGCCCTTGTCTCATCGTCCCATCCTCCCATTGTCTCATCGTCTCATCATCCCATTGTCCCATTGTCTGAACCCTGAACCCCAAACCCTGAACCCTTTCGCGCCCTTCGCGCCCTTCGTGGTTCCAATCCCTCGCTTGCAAAATCCCCCCATAACCCCACAATACCGCCCGTTTTATCGCTGAATTCGCGCGCCTAAGGCCCCCTGGAGAATCATGAAGAAGCTGCTGGTTGCAAACCGCTCCGAGATCGCCATCCGCGTCTTTCGCTCGGCCACCGAACTGGGGATCGGCACGGTCGCGGTCTACACCTACGAAGACCGTTTTTCCCTGCACCGTTTCAAATCCGATGAATCGTATCTGATCGGCCCGGAGGAAGGGGGCGAGCCGGTCAAGGGGTATCTGAACATCGAGAACCTCATCGCCGTCGCCAGGGAGCATGGGGTGGATGCGATCCATCCGGGGTATGGGTTTCTCTCCGAGAATGCCGCCTTCGCCCGCGCCTGCAAGGAGGCGGGGATCACCTTCATCGGCCCCAGCCCCGAGCTGCTCGAAGCCTTCGGCGACAAGACCGCGGCCAAGAAGCTGGCGATCAAGACCAACGTGCCCACCGTGCCGGGGACCGAGGATGCCTTATCGGATTACAAGCAGGTCAAGTCGGCCTGCGCCAAGATCGGCTACCCGGTCATCATCAAAGCCTCCTTCGGCGGCGGCGGCCGCGGCATGCGCGTGGTCCGTAACGCCGAGGAATTGCAGGGAAAACTGGAGGAGGCCCAGCGCGAAGCCGGCGCGGCCTTCGGGCGCGCGGAAGTCTTCGTCGAGAAGTTCATCACCCGCGCCAAGCATATCGAGGTGCAGATTCTCGGCGATACCCACGGCAACCTCGTGCATCTCTGGGAGCGCGATTGCTCCGTGCAGCGCCGGCATCAGAAAGTAGTGGAAGTCGCCCCCGCCTGGGATCTCGAGCCCAAACTGCGCGGGCGCATCTGCGACGCGGCCATCCGCCTCTGCAAGGGCGCATCCTACACCCACGCCGGAACGGTCGAGTTCCTCGTCGATGTCGATGCCAATGACTTCTTCTTCATCGAGGTCAACCCGCGCATCCAGGTCGAGCACACCGTCACCGAAGTCGTCACCGGAATCGACATCGTCAAGTCGCAGATCCTCATCGCCCAGGGCCACAAGCTCCACGAAGCCCCCCTGGCCATCCCGCAACAGGACCAGATTGAAACGCGCGGCGTGGCCATCCAGGCCCGTATCACCACCGAAGACCCCGAGAACAATTTCATCCCCGACTACGGCCGGATCACGACCTACCGCTCGGCCGGCGGTTTCGCCCTGCGCCTCGATGGCGGCAACGGTTTTGGCGGCGCGGTCATCACCCCCTACTTCGATTCGCTGCTCGTGAAGGTCACCGCCTGGGGGCAGGATCATCTCGAATCCATCCGCCGGATGGACCGCGCCCTCCGCGAGTTCCGCATCCGCGGCCTCAAGACCAATATCTCCTTCCTCGAAAACCTCATCAATCACCCGGCCTTCGTCGCCGGCGATGCCACGACGACTTTCATCGACAACACCCCCGAGCTCTTCCGCTTCAAGGCCAAGCGCGACCGGGCCACCAAGATTCTCTCCTACCTCGGCGATGTGATCATCAACGGCCGGCCGGAGGTGAAGGGAAAGGTCGACCCCAAACGCGAGCTCCCCGAAGCCCCCATCCCCCCCTACCCGCACGCCACCCAGCCCCCGGCCGGCACGCGCCAGAAGCTCCTCGAACTCGGCCCGGAGAAATTCGCCCAGTGGGTGCGCAAGCAGAAGCGGATGTTCTTCACCGATACGACCATGCGCGATGCCCATCAGTCGCTCCTGGCCACGCGCGTGCGCACCTATGATATTCTCAAGATCGCCGAAGCAACTTCCCATCTCACCCCCCGGCTCTTCAGCCTGGAGATGTGGGGCGGGGCCACCTTCGACACCGCCATGCGCTTCCTCAATGAGGACCCCTGGGAGCGCCTGACCGAAGTCCGCAAGCGCGTGCCCAATATCCTCTTCCAGATGCTCCTGCGGGCCAGCAGTGTGGTCGGATACACCAACTATCCCGACAACGTCCTGCGCGAATTCATCACCCGCTCGGCCACGCATGGGATGGATGTGTTCCGCATCTTCGATGCGCTGAACAGCGTCGATAATATGAAGGTGGCGATGGAGGCGGTCCGCAATGATACCTCGGCCATCTGCGAGGCGGCCATCTGCTACACGGGGGATATCCTCGACCCCAAACGCTCCAAATACTCGCTGAAGTATTACGTCGAGATGGCCAAGGAACTGGTCAAAATGGGGACGCACATTCTGGCCATCAAGGACATGGCCGGCCTCTGCAAGCCCTATGCGGCCCATGCACTGGTCAAGGCCCTGCGCGATGAGGTGGAGGTCCCCATCCATTTCCACACGCACGATACGGCCGGCGTGCAGGCGGGCTCGATCCTCCGCGCGGCCGATGCGGGTGTGGATATTGCCGATGCGGCGCTGGCCCCGATGTCCGGCAACACGTCACAGCCGTGCCTCAATTCCCTGGTCGCCGCCCTGGCCCATACACCGCGAGATTCAGGTTTGGATTTCGACGCCCTCCGCCAGCTCTCCGATTACTGGGAAGTGGTGCGCGCGCACTACTACCCCTTCGAAGAGGACATGAAGGCCCCGCATCCCGATGTCTACCACCACGAAATGCCGGGTGGGCAGTACACCAACCTCCGCCAGCAGGCCAAGAGCCTCGGCCTCGATGGCCGCTGGAACGAAATCGCCGATACCTACGCCACCGTCAACCAACTCTTCGGCGATATCGTCAAGGTCACGCCCTCCTCCAAAGTCGTCGGCGACATGGCCCTGTTCATGGTCACCAACGGCCTGACCGCGATGGACATTCTCTCTCCCGGCAAGAAGCTCAGTTTCCCCAAGAGCGTGGTCGGCATGATGCAGGGGGAAATCGGCGTGCCCCCCGGCGGCTGGCCGAAGGTGCTCCAGAAAATCATTCTCGACTCGGCCGGCGTCAAGCCCAACAAAGGCCGCGCCGGCGCAACCCTTCCCAAGGTCAACTTCGCCCAGGTAAAGAAAGACCTCCAAGCCAAAACCGGCCACGAGATCAGCGATGAAGATGCCCTCTCCCACGTCCTCTACCCCCAGGTCTGGAGCGATTTCGATACCCATCGCCAGAAGTACGATGACACCTCCGTCATCCCCACTCCCGCCTTCTTCTACGGCCTGCAACCCGGCGAGGAAATCACCGTCGATATCGAGCCAGGCAAGACCCTCATCCTCCGCTACCTCACCACCGGCGAGCCCCGCGAGGATGGCACGCGCACGGTTTTCTTCGAGCTGAACGGCCAGCCCCGCGAAGTGGTCGTGGCCGACAAGTCCCTCGAAGCCACACTCCACAAGCACCCCAAGGCCGATGCCGAAGATCCCGACCACGTCGCCGCGCCCATGCCCGGCAAAGTCTCCAATGTCGCGGTGAAGAAAGGCCAGCCCGTCAAAGCCGGCGAGCGTCTGCTCTCCATCGAAGCGATGAAGATGGAGACGGCGGTCTATTGCCCGCGCGATGCCAAAGTCGGCGATGTGCTGGTCAAATCCGGCTCGATCATCACCGCCGGCGACCTGCTGGTCGTCCTCGAAGGCGAAGAGCCGGCGACGGTGTATCGGAAGTAGGCGGTAGGCAGTAGGCAGAAGGCAGAAATAACAATGAGACAACCAGACAATGATAGGTGTCTGCCTGTCTCATTGTCATTTCAGAATACAGGTGTTTCAGACAATCGCTCCGCCTACCGCCTACCGCCTACCGCCTACCGCCTACCGCCTACCGCCTACCGCCTACCGCCTACCGCCTACCGCCTACCGCCTACTACCTTCCCAAACGGACACCACTCCAACAGCACACAACTCTCACACTTCGGTTGCCGCGCCTGGCAGATTGCCCGCCCATGATAAATCATCAAGTGCGGCCAGATCGTCCACTCCTGCCGCGGAATAATCGCGATCAGATCCTGCTCGATCTTCACCGGGTCCTCATGCCTGGTCAGCCCCAGCCTCTGCGATAGCCGCCCCACATGCGTATCCACCACCACGCCTTCGTTCTTCCCAAACGCATTTCCCAGCACCACGTTGGCCGTTTTGCGCCCCACACCCGCCAGATCAACCAGTTCCTCCATCGTCTCGGGGACCTCGCCGCCATGCTTGTCGATCAGCGCCTGCGCCATCCCCTTGATGCTCCTGGCCTTGTTGCGATAGAAGCCGGTCGACTGAATTTCCTTCTCCAGATCCTCGATCGGCGCGGCCGCGAAAGCCTTCGCCGATTTGTATTTCTTGAACAGCGCCTTGGTGACGATGTTCACCCGGTCATCCGTACACTGCGCCGATAGGATCGTCGCCACCAGCAGTTCCAGCGGGCTGGCATGATCCAGGCTGCATTTGGCGGCCGGGTACGTTTTCTTCAGGATCGGGAGGATCGCGCGCACGCGCTGGGCGCGCTCTTCAATCAGTTTGTTTTTTCCGGGCATCGAAGCCGATGTTACCCGGCCACCCCCTCCTCAAAAAGTCACTCGGCGCGACGAGCGCGCACCCACCTCTTTGCTCTTCAAAAATCGTTGGGAAAAAACAACCGCCCTCCGCGCCAGGCCGCCCCGCCATCAGGCCCGGCGCGAAGGGCGGTTCGTGCAACGCTTCGCTCAGTCACGAATCTTTCTCAATCGTTCCGCCACCCATCGTTGTCCCGGTCCCGATGAAAATCGCGGTCATGGTCGCGGTCGTGCCGCCAATCATCGCGATTGTTATCGCGCCAACCCGCATGCCGCGAGTGGTCATCGTCCCGGTCGTACTCGTGGCATCCCCCCACCATCGGCACGACCAGCCCCGCCAATACGAACGCCAAGAATGTCTTTGCAATGCGCATAAAAACCTTTCCGGACGGCCGCGAACGCGCTGCCGTCGCATGAACTCCTGACAACGGATTCAGGTAAAATATGAGCAAAGACCGCGCCATCCCTTCTCCCTGAAAGCCCATTCCCCGTCCAATTACGAGAAAAGCCCCGCGCCAGCGCGCGGGGCTCATCCATTTCCATCGTATTCAGGCCAATCGGTCAGACCGTCGCACCCTTCTCAGCCTTAATGTCCGCCCAGAGTTGATCCTTATTCCCCAGCCGCCCAGCGCCACCATCCAGGCGGATCTGGACAAGATCAAGGCCGACCAAAACTGGGGTGTAAAACTAGGGTGCATCCGCCGGCCTACAAAGCCAGGCGAGACGGAACTATAACGGTCAGTGACTCATCCTATTCCGCCGTTTAGTATTCAATATTGGAATGAGATGGCCATGAGAATGACGCCGTCATCTCGAGGAAATTTCCCTTTTTCGGGCGATGTCCGATAAAAGCCGCGAGCCTTGGAAACTTGCCCGCGGCATCAGGTTGTTGCCAGGAAGCGGCAGATCAAACAGGTCGATGTGGCGGGGGACGCGCTTCTGGTCGAAGGCCTACTTGCCACTTCCCAATTTTTGCACCGCCCACAAATTTCGTTCCGACGCGATGAACAACGTCCCATTGGCGACGATCGGCGCGGAATAGCTGGCCGATCCCAGGGGGCAGTTCGAAATCATCCGGGACTCCTTTCCCGCGGCCATCACCACCAGGGCTCGCTTATTGGTGAGATAGACTTTCCCATCGGCGACCAGGGGCGTGCCCCAGGTCTCAGCGCCGGTATCGTAGAACCAGTTGAGCTTGCCCGTGGCCACATCGAGGCAATGCAACCGCCCCGGCAGATCGACCGCGTAGAGCAGGCCGTCGCTGATGGCCACGCTGGCGATGGTCCGTTCCAGGCCATCATACGACCAGATGATTCCACTGCTGGTGATATCGCCGCTCCCGGAGGCGTCGATGCAGGTGAGCATGCCCCGGCCGCGCCCGTGCATCGGGTCCTGGCCGATCGTGATGTAGACGCGCCCTTCGTGAAACACCGGCGTGGAGATGATCTCGCTGGGGCCGAGGAACTTGCCATCGTTGCGATTGGTGGTGTAGAGCTTTCGCTTGTCCCCGACGTAGTAGTTGATCGACTTGCCGCCCGGCAGCCGGTAGCTCTGCGGCACGCAGTCGCATTGCCAGACCTTCTTCAAATGAATCGGCTTCTCGGGAACCGTTAGCAGGGCGTCGAAGGCGTAACAGATTCCATCGGCCCCGCCGAAGAAAACCAGCTTCTTCCCATTGACGGTGCCGAGCGAGGGGGGCGACCAGAGACAGTGCCACATGCGGTGGCCGAGATCCTCGGTATCGGTCGCCAGGAGCTTGCCGGTTTCGGCATCGAGCACGATAAAGCTCGGGGCATCGGGGCGCAGGCATTTTGCGTGGGGCGAGTCCACGCCGTTGCAACTGACCAGATAGAGAAACCGGCCATCGATCAGGATCGAGCAACTCGCGACATCGTGCGGGCAGATGCCGAGTTGGTCGATCAGGTCGAAGGACCAGATGATGTCGCCATCTTCCTTGCCGACTTTGACCGGCGTGTTGCCGCGGCCGGCCATATACTTCGCCTCATCCTGGTACGGGCCATCGTTGCCATCGGCCATCCCGTTCACATCCAGACAGAGCACCTCGCAGGAGTTGGTGACGACGTACGCGCGCTTCCCCGAAACCGCCGGCGAGGAGCAAACCCCCAGGTTCTGCTGCCCATAGAGCGCCCCCTGGGGCAGTCGATCGCGCGTGCGCGGCGGAACGGGAAGCCGCCAGAGAATTTTTCCGGTTGCTTCATCCAGGCACTGCACCATCCCCCCTTTCTTACGCTCGAACCGGGAATCCCCGCTGAGCGATGCATCATCGGTCCCGACAAAGACCCTGCCCCCCGCGACCGTCGGGTTGCCCTCGATCGCATTGCCCAGCGAGGCCACCCAGCGGACGTTCTCCATCGGGGCCCGCGCCTTGAAACCGTCGGGCAGGTTCTTTTCCGGGGAGACCATGTTCCGGCCAGGATCATTTCCGCCCCATTGCGGCCAATCCGCCGCCTGGACCGAAGCCATCGGCCCAGTCCCCCCCGCCACGATCAGCACGACCAGCAAGACCAGCAAGACACCGCGAGGGAAGTGATCCATGCCGTCTTATACGCGCGAAAGACGGGTTTGTGATCGGGCGGCGCTGCGATCCGTGGCAAGACCCAAATCCGTAGCGCCCGCGTAGCACGAAGGCCTATCGGAACTCCAAACACCCTGTATCTCCCGTGAAATAACGAACAACCCCCGCGACGGCGAGACGCGGGGGTTGCTTCTTCGATAAAATTAAATCCACCGATCCAGCCGGTATTACCGGTAGAATTCGATGATCAGGTTCATGTTCACTTCGAATGGAACGTCTTCGGGAGTCGAGACGGCCGTGATCTTGGCGGTCAATTGAGCCGGGTTGAAGTCGATCCAGTTCGGGACCGTGTGGCCGCCGATCTGTTCCATGTTGTCGCGGAGGACCTTGTGGATGCCATCCTTGAAGGTGATGGCCTGACCAGGCTCGACGCGGAACGAGGCGACGTCCGTCTTGACGCCATCGACCATCACATGGCCGTGGGCCACGATCTGCCGGGCGGCCCAGATCGTCTTGGCGACGCCCATCCGGCGGAGGACGTTATCCAGGCGCGATTCCAGGATCTGCATCATCACGTTGGCGGTATTGCCCTTGGACTTCTTGGCGATGTCGAGGAACTTGCGGAACTGCTTCTCGAGCATGCCGTAGTGGAAGCGGAGTTTTTGCTTCTCGGCCAGGCGGACGCCGTACTCGGTATTGCGCCGGCCGCGATAGCCGTGCATGCCGGGGAGCGTCAGTTCCTTGCCGGTGTGTTTGGGGATGTCGGCGATGGGGACACCGACTCGACGGGACAGCTTGACTTTAGGACCCAGATAGCGGCCCATGGAGGACAACCTTTCGATACGCCGGCGGGGAGGCCAGGCGTCTCAGGACATGCGCGGCGACTGCATCCGGTAGGAGGTCGTCTTACGCGCCTTGGCCGCGAGGCATGGTCTTGAGGCATGCATCGCGGATTCGCCGCACGGCCCAGGCCGGGCCGCTTCTACGGCGGGGAGAGGGATTATAGCGATGGAGGGGGGTGTGGCAAGACGCGTCGCTGATGTCAAATGGAAAATGTTAAATGTCAAAAGTTGAGGATAAGACGATTGAGCGACCTCGACGTCGGCTATTTCTGCTCCCGCGCCTCCGCCATCGCCTGTTCGTAGGCGAAGTTCATCAGTTCCGCGATCTCCCTCAGCTTGTCGCGAAACTCCTCCCACGGATAGGCCTTGGCTGGGGGCAGGCCCGGGCCGGCCAGACGCCACTGGGGGCCTTGCGGGGACTCGATCCGCTCGACGTGGTAGGGGCCGATGGAGGGCATGGACGTACTCTATCAAATTCCGACGCGCTTGGGTTGGCCGATCTCGTTACGGCAGTTCCTCATGTTCACTACTGACGACATTTCCATGTTCATCGATTACGTTGAGATAGTAAACCTTGGTCCCCTCGGGCAGCATGGCGGTGATGCGGTAGTCATCGCCGACTTTGGCGGGGGTGGCGTTCCATACGCGCTTCTGCCAGGGGCCGGTCTCTTTGGTCGACAAAAGCTCCGCGCCTTTGATGGCGGATTTGGCGGTGAAGGTCGCCCAGGCGGTTTGCGCGCCGTTGTTTTCGCTTCGGCCGCTGCCGGTGATCTTCGGCAGGCCGGGACCCTGCCCGTCCCCCTGCTTGAGGATCGAATCGGCGAAAGCGGCGATCTCCAGCGGCCCTTCGCCGGCCGCGCCGTGGCCATGCTGCATGCGCAGACGGATGCAAAGCGTGCGCTCCCCTTGCGGCAGGCGGTAGGATTTTTGCAGCGCGGGGAAGACATATGCGAAGTCATTGGTGCCGGTGACCCACAGCATGGGCATCTTGGCGCTCTTGAGCCAGCCGCGCGGATCCCACCAGTCAATCCACTTCTGGCGATCGGCCGCCGGCATTTTTTCGAGAGTCGGCGACCAGACGCATTCATCGATATAGCCGCAGCCATAGACCGGAACGGCCAGTTTGTAGCGCGGATCCGCGCCGGCGATCAGGCCGGTGAGATAGCCGCCCCAGGAGATTCCCGTCTCGCCGATGCGCTCGGGATCGACGCCTTCCTGCGCCCGCAGGAGCGAGTGCGCCAGCATCGCATCGCACACCGCATGGTACGGCCACTGATCGGTCATCGGGTCATTGATCTGCTTGAAAGTCTCATCCCACCCCAGCGGCCCGGCGTTTTCGTGGCGCTTCCACTTGCCGTAGGTGCCGGAGGGAACCTGCCCGCAGGTATCGACCGCGATGGCCGCGTAGCCGCGGGAGACCCAGAGCTTGACCCACGATTCGAAAGCCGTGCCTCCGCCGCCGTGAACCAGCACCATGCCGGGGACCTTCTGGCCGGGTTCGACTTTGGGAACGCCGATCCATGCGAAGGCCCGAGTGGGTTTTCCCTGGAAGGGCTTGGCTTCGATGAAGAGCGCGCGGATGGCCGGGTCCTTGGATTTGAACTCATCGGCCGGGAAAGTTTTGGGCGCGACCAGTAACGATTGGTCGGCGCGGATGATGTCGATCGGCGATTGCTCGGCCGCGCGGGCCGCGCTCGATACGCCGATGCAGATCAGGAACGACAGGATGTTTCGAAAGGTTGGAATGGGCATCCCTCTATTTTAGTGCATTGTCATCAGTTGGAAACTGCTACTTCATCGCGCGCCAGGCGACGTAGATGAAGACGTAGATGTAGACCAGCGCCACCGACAGGCCGCCCAGGACCATACCGAACCAGGCCTGCATGCGCTGCGAGACCATATCGCCCGGGATGGGCCGGCGCACTTTGCGCATCTGCCACATGGCGACCATTCCGAGGACCACGGCGACGACCGCCGTATAGACGGGGAACGGAAGCCACAGATCGCCGGAGCGCCAATGCCCGCTGGACACCACGCCTCGGGAGCGGAGGTATTTGCCGACAAAGGGGAGCGCGATCGCGCTCAGCAGGGATAGAAATCCCATCCACGCGGACGCGACGGCCACCCACGCGGGGGCAGCGCCGCGGGGGTGGGAGGCGTGCTCGAACTCATCATTCGGGTGCGGCATTTGCGTGTGACCTTGCGAGGGCGCGGAATTCCCGGCGGGCGCGGACGGGGGCGCTGGCGAGGCCGCCGGGTTGGTCTGGTCGGTTTGGGACATCGATCCCCATCTATATTACGGCCAGAATCATCGGGGAAACCATTGAAAAACCATGTGAATCGCCCCAATTCGCGCAATTTTCACGGATCGGCGGGTTATTGGACCAGCATCCTGTTGGATCGGCGCACTGTTACAGGCCCACTATTGCACCGGCGCGGTAACGGCCTTCTTCATGGCTTCCTGGTAGATCGGTTTGACCGGTTCCCAGTCCATGGTCAGGTTGCCCCTGGCATCGACTGTGATTCGATAGAGCTTGTCGGGCTCGAAGGGGAGGTAGGTGCCTTTGCCTGTGGCGACATCGACGCCCCTTTTTTCGCGCAGGGATTTGTCGGAGACGAGCTTCCAGAAATCCTTCCAGAGATCGGTTTCGAACTGGCGCACCTGGGCCATCTGGGAAGGGTCAACCTCGCGCGGATTGGCGCGGTAGATGTCGGGGACTCGGCCGGGCTCATCGATGATCGAGCCCTGGGTGGGGGATTGCTGATCGCCGAAAATACGGTCGAAGAGGATCAGGCCATGACCGCGCAAGGGGTCGTTCTTCTCCATATAGGTATCGAGAAAACGGATGGACAGCGCGGTGACGTAGACCTTCTCGCCGCGGACGGTGAACGAGCGCGGGGGGAGGGGCGAGCCATCGCGGGCCTGCTCGACGAAGAGGAGCGTGGTTTCGAGAGTGTCGCCGACTTTGCGCTGGCTCGTGACGAGAATCTCGGCCACGCGCTTTTCATCGGTGAGGCGCTGGACGAAGAGCTGGAGCTCCTTGGTTTTTTCAGTCAGGCGGCTGATTTCGGCATCTTTGGCATTTTGATGCTGATACCACATGAACCCGGCGGTGAGACCGCCGAGCAGGACGACCAGGACGACAATTCGGTAGGCAGCGCGCAACATGTCTTATTCAGTTTATCGGCTGGATGGGGGGTTGGGCATTGGGAAGCGGGGGAAAGTTTATAAGACGCGGTTTTGAGGGTCAGGAGTTTTCAGGGTCAGGAGCCCGCGGCCAATGGCGCTCATTGTAGAATTGGATGCCCGGGCTCCTGACCCTTTGTTAATAGATTCTGGAAGGGGAGCCGGAAAGGGTCAGGAGCCGGGGGGCGTTTTTCTGCAATGGGAGGTTTTGGTGACCGGCTCCTGACCCTGTTGAGTAGTCTGACCCCGTTGAGTAGTTATTGACGCGACGGGACGGGGGTGGGGGTGCCGGCGGCGGCGCCGGCGGGGCGGGCGATGTCTTTGGGGCGGGTCAGGTCGGTATCCGGCCAGATCTTTTTGAGTTCATCGGCGGTGGTGGGGAGGATGAGAATCTGGGAATCGCCCGTCTGATTGACCGAGCCGAGGTATTTCCCATCGGGGGTCATGTAGTGGATGGTCGGGGTGCCTTCGAGGCGGATGCGGTCGGAGACGGCGATGGCGCGGACGGTCTGGCCGTTGAGGGTGGTTTCCTTTTCGAAGCCGACATCGACGTAGCGGTGCATGACCTCGCCCTGGTCGCTGGCCCAGCTCTGGAAGAGGTAGGTCACGGGGCGGTTGAGGGGAACCAGGCGCGGGAGCATGGTGCCGATGGCCTGGGGGATGTACCAGGGAGAAGGGGTGAGGA
Source organism: Tepidisphaerales bacterium (assembly GCA_038244055.1). Classification (GTDB taxonomy): domain Bacteria; phylum Planctomycetota; class Phycisphaerae; order Tepidisphaerales; family Tepidisphaeraceae; genus DASPKW01. Next base: position 12,376 of record JBBRTW010000168.1, read on the forward strand.
CATCGGGCTTGGTGTTCCAGTGGCGGATGATGTTGAGCTTGTAGCTTTCGATCTCATCGATGGCGGCGTTTTTCGGATGCAGGGGATCCTTGGGGGCGTTGGGGTTGATGCGGCGGATCAGCTTGTGCTCGGTGAAGCCGTATTCGGCATCCTGCTTCTTCTCTTCGTTGGCTTTACCCTTGTTGCGAACGATGTTGACGATGGTGGCCCAGTCTTCGTGCTTGCGATCGAGGGAGGAGAAAAGCTGCGAGCCGATATCGATCTGGCGGTCGCCATCGAAGAGGCGCGAACGGATGGAGACCAGCACGCCATCGTGGGCGCGGGTGGGGTTATCGACGACGTTCCGGCCTTCGAGAAACTCTTCGACCACATAGCTGTAGCCCATGTCCTTGCCATCCTTCTGAATGCGCAGGTACTGCTCGGGGAGGATGGCGTCCTTGATCAGCTTGCCGCCCTGGTGATCGAGATCGACGAAGAGGGCGCGGGTGCGATAGAGGCGGGAAACCTGGTCCTTGCGAATCCAGGACTGATCCAGAATCTGGATGGTCTCGACCATCTGCTTGAAGGTCTGGGCGGCCAGGGTTTCGTTGGGATCATCCTCGGCCTTTCCGGTCTTGGAGGCGGGTGAGGTGAGGTTGACGACGAAGTAGTTTTTCTCGGAGGCCTGGAAGATGGCCTGCTGGCGGAGGAATTTTTCGCTGCCGACCTTGATGCGGAGGACGGCGATGCCGACGCCGTATTCGCCGACGTTGATGATCTCCTGGCGCATGACTTCGAGAGTCGGGTTGGTGGAGCGGGCTTCGGAGACGACCGAATCGAGCAGGCCGGGGGTTTCGATTTCTTTGGTGGGGTCCCTGGGGTCTTTGATGCGGGTGGTGTGGAGGGGCGTGGACTTGGCGACGGTGGGCTTGGTGATGGAGAAGAGCCACTGGCGCTTTTCATCGGAGAACTCGGCGATGAGATTGCCCTTGTCGGTGACGCCCTTTTGAACGAGCGTGCAGCCGATGGGCGGGCGGAGGGAAATGCCGGCGGCCTGGTTCTCGTATTCCCCAGCCAGCAACTCGCCGGCGGGTTTGTCGAAGCCGAGCTTTTCGGTCAGGCCAGGAATGGGCTTGGGCTCGGGCTGGGCGAAGACTGGAGAAACCATGGCGGCAAGAAACGCGGCCGCGAGAAAGGCGAAGAGGTGTGAGGCGGCGAGTGAGGCAGTGGAGTGGGGCATGATGAGTCC
>JBBRTW010000169.1:0-13574 GCA_038244055.1 Tepidisphaerales bacterium
CGCTCAGCGAGCAGGCGATCAAGGTGACCACGCCGGGCGTACTCCAGATTCGGCGGTATTTCGGGGATGGTGAAGGCGGCGGAGGAAGTGGGGCGCCTGCTGGCGTTATGGGCGGCGGGCCGGCCGGGCAGGCCGTGGCGGATATGGTTTACGAGATCGATCACACTCCGGCCGGCGAGGCGACGATGGTCGATCCGATGGACTTTTCCCGCCGCAAGCGCATCGCGGCCGGCACGGCTTATGAGGACTTGCTGGTCCCGATCTTCCGTAAGGGCAAGCGCGTTTACGATGTTCCGGCACTGGCGCGGAGCCGCCAGCGCACGGCCGACCAACTCGGGCTTTTCCATGCGGGCGTCAAGCGCTTCATCAACCCCCACCAGTACCCCGTCGGCCTGGAGCGGACGCTTTACGATCTCAAAGCCAAGCTGATCCTCGACGCCCGGGGATTGCACGATGAACTCGAACATTGAACCACGAAGGCAGCAACGGCACTAAGAAATGCGGAGAATTAGCCACAGATGAACACAGATGGGCACAGATGAAACATCGAAGAGAACTTTCGTCGTGCGTTATGGGCAGAGATTTCGGACCATTATTTGTTTTGATCTGTGTTCATCTGTGTTGATCTGTGGCTAACTGTTCTTCTTCGTGTCTTTGGCGCCCTTCGTGGCTGATAGGATTTCCATGAAACTCCTCAAACTCGCCGCCGCCGTGTTGAACACTACGCCGCTGGATTGGAACGGCAATCGCGATCGGATTCTGGCCGCGATTGAAGAGGCTCGCGCGCGAGGTGTGGGCGTGCTTTGCCTGCCGGAGATGTGCGTCTGCGGGTATGGGTGCGAGGATGCGTTTCATTCGCCGGGAACGAGCGAAATGGCCTGGCGGATTCTTCGCGATGAGATTCTGCCGAAGACGCGCGGGATGGTGGTTTCGCTCGGGCTGCCGCTGTTCTTCCAGAATGCGCTGTTCAACACCGCGGCGCTGGCGGTGGATGGGAAGGTTCTGGGTTTTGTCGCCAAGCGGTATCTGGCGGGCGATGGGATTCATTACGAGCCGCGCTGGTTCAAGCCCTGGCCGACGGGGATCGTTTCTTCGGTGGAGCTGGACGGGCAGTCTTATCCGCTCGGCGATATTCACTTCGATATCGGCGGAATCAAGATCGGCTTCGAGATTTGCGAGGATGCCTGGGTGGCCAAGCGGCCGGGCGGCGCGTTGGCGCTGGATGGGGTGGATGTGATTCTCAATCCATCGGCCTCGCATTTTGCGTTTGGCAAGATCGAAGTCCGCAAGCGGTTCGTGCTCGAGGGAAGCAGGGCGTTCGGCGTGACCTATGTCTATGCGAATCTGGTGGGCAATGAGGCGGGGCGGGCGATTTACGATGGTGGGGCGATCATCGCCTCGGCCGGGCGGCTGGTAGGACAGGGGCCGCGGTTCACGTTCAAGGATTTCGATCTGACGACCGCGGTTGTCGATATCTCGGCCACGCGCATGGCCCAGGCGCGCACCAGCAGCTTTTCCCCGGCCATCGATACGGATCGCTCCGATCGAATTCGCTCGCCGCACACGATTCCGCCGGCGCAGATCGAAACGCCGGTGCTGCGCACATCGCCCTGGGAAAGCGGGCAGCATGTGAAGGAGGAGGAATTCGCCCGCGCCGAGGCGCTGGCGCTATTCGACTATATGCGCAAGAGCCGCTCATCTGGATTCATCGTCTCCCTCTCCGGCGGGGCGGATTCGGCGGCCGTCTCCAGCCTGATCCGACTGATGGCCGAGATGGCGATCGCGGAACTTGGTCTGCCGGCATTTCTCGCCAGGCTGAGTTACATCAAGGCGATTCAAAGCGCGAAGAGCATCGATACGATCATGTCCGAGCTACTGACCACCGCCTATCAAGCCACCGAAAACAGCGGGCCGATCACCCGCGCCGCCGCCAAGGCGGTGGCGGGCGCAGTTGGGGCACGGCATATGGAGTTTGAAGTCGGCGGGCTCGTTAAAGAGTACATCGCGATCGTCTCCAAAGGACTTGGCCGGGAATTGAACTGGCAGGCCGATGACATCGCGCTGCAGAATATCCAGGCCCGCGTGCGCGCCCCGAGTGTCTGGATGCTGGCGAACCTGAAGAATGCGCTTCTGGTGGCGACGAGCAACCGCTCCGAGGCGGCGGTGGGTTATGCGACGATGGATGGGGATACTTCCGGCGGGTTGTCGCCCATCGCCGGCATCGACAAGGCGTATTTGCGGCAATGGCTCAACTGGCTGGAAACCACCGGCCCTGAAGGCCTGGTGCCGATACCGGCCATCCGCGCGATCAATGCGCAGGCGCCGACGGCCGAACTGCGCCCGCCGGATAAGCACCAGACCGATGAGGATGACCTGATGCCGTACGATCTGCTCGATGCCATTGAGCGGGCGGCCATTCGCGACAAGAAAACGCCGGTCGAGGTGTTCATCAGCATGCACTCGGCCTGCGCGAATTGCCCGGCCGGGCAGTTGCACCTCTGGGTGGAGCGTTTCTTCCGCCTCTGGTGCCGCAACCAGTGGAAGCGCGAGCGCTATGCCCCCAGCTTCCATCTGGATGATGAGAATCTCGACCCCAAGACGTGGTGCCGGTTCCCGATTTTGTCGGGCGGGTACGAGCGGGAATTGGGGGAGCTGCGCGAATATGTTCGGCAACTCGGGGCGTGACTCCAATTCCGCGCACAGCGCTGCCCCGCGTCATGCTGAGGGGAGTTAGACGACCCGAAGCATCTTGCCCATGCGTCGAAGACCGTTCGAATTACTAACGGCCCAACCCATTCGATGCCAGATTCTTCGCAGGCTCAGAATGACCATCCTCGGAATGTCCATCCCCGGCGGCATTTGAAGCGCCAAACAGAATACAATTTCCCACTTGACAAAGTGTTGTATAGACACTAAGGTTGGTGTATCAAAGACACCCATATGTCCCACACTTACAAATATCCCCGCCCCAGTGTCACGGTCGATTGCGTCGTCTTTGGCCTCGATCTCGATGCCGATGACCTCAAGATTCTCCTCATCCAGCGGAGCGGCGAACCCTTTGCCGGAATGTGGGCGCTGCCCGGCGGGTTCGTCGACATGGATGAAACGCTCGAGCAATCCGCGCGCCGGGAATTGCAGGAGGAAACGGGCATCTCGCGGCTGTTCCTCGAACAGCTCTACACGTTCGGCGACCCCGGCCGCGATCCGCGCGGCAGGACGATCACCATCGCCTATTACGCCCTGATCAAGATGAGCGATTACGCCATCCAGGCGGCCAGCGATGCCAGCGATGTGGCGTGGTTCGCCGTGAGCGACCTCCCCAAACTCGCGTTCGATCACGACAAAATTATCCAGACCGCGCTGGCCCGTCTCAAGGGAAAGGTGCGCTACCAGCCGATCGGCTTCGAATTGCTGCCGACCAAGTTCACGCTCAGCCAGCTCCAGGGCCTGTACGAAGTCATCCTCGAACGCGAACTGGATAAGCGCAACTTCCGCAAGAAGATCCTCGGCATGGGTTTGCTCGTGGAGCTGGAAGAGATTCAGAAAGATGTCGCCCACCGCGCGGCGCGGCTCTATCGGTTTGATGAGGATCGCTACAAACGACTGGTAAAGCAGGGGTTCAACTTCGAGATTTAGTGGAGAGAACTTTCACCGCGGAGGCGCAAAGACGCAGAGCAAATCGAGAGGAATGTAGATGAACGTCCGCTGCTTCAAGTTTTTAGTTTTTAGTTTTGATTTGCCATGAAACCCCCCCTCCTGCTCATCGATCTCCAGAACGACTTCGTCCCCGGCGGCGCGCTGGCTGTGAAGGATGGCGATCAGATCATCCCCATCGCCAACCGCCTGATTGCATCCGATCGCTTCGAAAGAGTGGTTGCTACCCAGGACTGGCACCCGGCCGATCATGCCTCGTTCGCCGCCAATCATCCCGGGAAGAAACCGGGCGATCTGATCGATCTGCACGGGTTGAAACAGGTACTCTGGCCGGTGCATTGCGTCCAGAATACCGGCGGGGCGCTCTTCGTTCCCGGCCTGGAGACGCGCCGGATCGCGCGCGTCTTCCAGAAAGGCACCGACCCGGCCATCGATTCCTACAGCGGCTTCTTCGACAACGGCCACCGCAAATCCACCGGCCTGGGGGACTGGCTCAAAACGCTTGGTGTCGCCGACGTGGTGATTTGCGGAATCGCCACGGATTATTGCGTCAAATTCTCGGCCCTGGATGCGCGCGAACTGGGTTTGAAGGTTACCCTGATCGAAGATGCCTGCCGGGGGGTCGATCTGAATCCCGGCGATGTGAAACGCGCGGTGGAGGAGATGCGCGCCGCGGGGGTTCGGGTCGCGCAAAGCGGCGCGCTGGTCTGAGAATATGGAATGGGTGTCAGAACCGTTGAATTCGCTTCGTTTGAGGGCAATACAAGTGAAATGCCCGGATGGGTATTTCCCAACCCCTTCCATGGACAATCCAATGAACCCGCAGCAAACCACGCAAACCAGCAAGTTCCTCAGCCTCGTGCTTCGGCACAAGCCGGAGGAAATCGGCCTCGCGCTCGATCCCAGCGGCTGGGTCGGCGTCAGCGATCTGCTCGAAGCGCTGGCCCGCCATGGCCGCGCTCTTGCGGAGACGGATCTGGAGTTTGTCGTCGCCACCAATGAGAAGAAGCGATTCGAATTCTCCGAAGATGGCCTGCGCATCCGCGCCAGCCAGGGGCATAGTGTCGAGGTCGATCTCGGTTACGCGCCGGCCGACCCGCCCGACATTCTCTACCACGGCACGATCGACCGCTTCCTCGAATCGATCCGCCAGACCGGCCTGGTCAAGGGCAGCCGGCATCATGTCCACCTCAGCAAAGACTCCGCCACCGCCACAAACGTCGGCCAGCGCCGCGGCAAGCCGGTGATTCTCACCATCGACGCGGCCGCGATGAAGAAGGCGGGATTGACGTTTTTCGTCAGCACAAACGGGGTCTGGTTGACCGAGCATGTGCCGACGCAGTTCATCCAATTTCCGATGTGATCATCAACGTTGATTGGAGGCGGCGCGCGGGCGGATAAGGCGATCCGGTTTGAGGGGACGGAGAACGCGACGCCGCACGTACACCTGCACGAAATGATCTCGTGCGGGTAGTGGATGCGAAAGGGGAACTGGAAACGAATGATGGAGGATGGAAACATCCGGCTGTCCGGCGCTTCCATCCTCCATCATGTCTTCTCACACTTGAATCTAGATCATCCCCCCGCCCCGCTCACTTCAGCATTGCTTCCACGGTCGGCTTGGTGGCATCGATCCAGATCTGATACCCCTTGGCATTGGGGTGCAGGGCATCGGGCATGATTTCCTTGGTCAGGTTGCCGTCGGCATCGAGGAACTTGGCGCCGATGTCGAGGTACTTGAGGGTCTTTCCGGCATCATCCCACTTGGCGATTTCGTCATTGATCGCCTTGATCCGGCCGCGGGCGGCATCGGCCGGCTTGGCGGAGCGCGGGAAGATGCCCAGGAGCAGCACCTTGGTGGTGGGGAGCTGCTTGTGGAGCTCAACGACCACGCCCTTGATCCCGGCCACGATTTCCTCGTTGGTGTTGCCGCCGAGATTGTTGGTGCCGATCATCACGACCGCGAGCTTGGGACTGATGCCGGCGACTTCGCCGTTCTGCAAGCGCCAGATGACGTGCTGGGTGCGGTCGCCGCCGAGGCCCGTGTTAAACGGCTTGTACGCGCCCCAGGCCTGGTTGAAGAGGTCGAGCGGGGCGGCGGTCTCCATCTCCTTACTGTCCTTGAAAATCGGGCGTTTGTCCTTGCGATGCCAGCCATCGGTGATCGAATCGCCGACGAAGAGCAGATCGACCTTGCCCTGCACCAGCTTGTTCTCGGCGAGGTAGGCTTCATGGCGCTTCATCCAACCCGCATCGCGCGGCTTGGGCTCGACGGCCGACTCTTTGGCGGCCGGGGCCTTGACCGGCGGCTTGGGGGCATCCTTGGCCGGCGCATCTTTGACGGGGGCATCGGCCGCGATCAACGGAGTCGCCACGAACGCGGCGGCGAAGAGAGCGGCGAGAGACAAACGCTTGAGCGAATCGAACATGCGGAACTCCTGAATGTTAGAGGTAAGAGAGATACCGCGCCGGCGGGGGCGCGTTGTGCAGGACGCGAAATCAGAATGCGCCAGAGAGGCACGGAGCTCGGCGGGAGGGGAAGAAATTGAGGATAGAGGGTGGAGGGTAGAAACACAGAATCGAAATCATCTCTCACATGTCCGATCCGGAATGCACTATCCCATTCTGCCCACCACACTCTACCCTCTACCCTCTACCTTCATTCCCCGCCCTCCGACCTCTGTGGGACCGTGTCTCTGTGGTGAATTGGATCGAGCGTTTATCCAAAGAGCGACTCGGCCCCATGCCGCCGGAACGCAGCCGCGCTCAGCTTGATACGTTGGCCGTTGATTCCCACGCGGCGGCAGGCGACGTCGAAGATCTGTCCGATATACTCGGCGAACGGCCCCCGGCCTTTCATGCGCGTGTTGAAATTCGGGTCGTTGAGTTTGCCGCCGCGAAGATCCATCACGCGATTCAGCACCTTCTCCCTGCGACCCGGAAAATGTCGGGTGAGCCAGTCGGCGAAGAGGTCTTTGATGCCATAAGGCAGGCGGAGCGGAACATAGCCTGCGAAGGTTGCTCCATGCTCGGCGGCCGCCTTCAGGATGGGCAGAATCTCGTGATCGTTGATGGCCGGGACAATCGGCGCTACCAGCACGCCCACGGGCACCCCCGCATTTGCCAGCGCTCGAATCGCCTCCAGCCGGCCGCGCGGACTGCTGGCGCGCGGCTCCATCTTGGCGGCCAGCGCGTTATCGAGCGTAGTGATTGAAATGCACACCAGCGCCGCATCGAACTTCGCCAACTCCGCCAATAAATCCACATCGCGCTCGATCAGCCGCCCCTTGGTGATCATCGCCACCGGATTGCGATACTCCGCCAGCACCTCCAGGCACTGCCGGGTGATTTTCAGGGTCCGCTCGGCCGGCTGGTAGGGGTCGGTCACCCCCGAACGCGCCAATGTCTGCGGCCGCCATGATTTGGCCGACAACTCCTTCCGCAGCAGAGCGGCCGCATCGGTCTTGACGAGTATCTTCGATTCGAAATCGAGACCGGCCGACATATCGAGGTACTCGTGGGTTGGGCGGGCAAAGCAGTAAATGCAGCCGTGGGCGCATCCGCGATAGGGGTTGATCGATGCGTCGAACCCGACATCGGGTGAATCGTTGTAGGCGATGATCGAGCGCGTGGCATCTTTGAGATAGATCGTCTCCGGCGGCGCGGGCTGGCCATCTTCAGGCCCCCAGCCATCGGGGTGCGCCTCGACGTGCAGCAGCTCAAACCGGCTGGCCGGGTTGGTGGCTGCGCCGCGGCCCTGGATGGTGAGGGGGATGGGTTGCATGGGTGCTGAGTCTTGGAAGACGAGAACATTCCAAGCGAAGCGATTTCAGTGTACGGTATTTGTTCGATGCCGACAAGTCGCGATTCGCATGGTTGGCCCGCGCCATAGTCTACTATTGTTGCCAACAGGCTGTCAGTGTTTCGATGACGCGGTCTCGCACCGATCGTGTACGGTCTCCCCTCCGCTTCCCCCGAACCTCTGGATTCTATTGGCTGGCGACATTACCAATGACCCCGTGCAAACCAATCTCGCATCCATCGCCTTCGCGCCAAAATCGCTTCGCCGAAAGCTGATGATACTCCTGGCCAGTGCTTTGGCGCTGGCCGCGGGGATCGTCATCTGGGAGCGCGTCCATCGCATCAAACCCCAGCCCGCTGAAACCCGTGAGCCGTCCGATTCGGCATTTATCCCCGCCCGCCGCAGCGCGGGAAAAGACTTGGCCTGGCTCGCCCGCCACGAGCAATTCGTCACCCGCGCCAAGCAGGGAGAGATCGATCTGCTTTTCCTCGGCGATTCCATCACCGATGACTTTCGCACCGTCCCCGGGGCGCTCGATTTCTTCAACCAGCGCTACGGCCAGTGGCGTCCGGCCAACTTCGGCATCGACCACGATCGCACCCAGCATCTCCTGTGGCGCATTCTCAATGGCGAGATCCAGCCCGCGATGAAACCCCGCGTGGCCGTTATCCTCATCGGCACCAACAACACCGGGGCAGATTCGCCCGAGGCGATCGCGCGCGGCATCGAGGAGTGCGTCAAAGCTGTGCGGAAGCAGTTGCCGACGACGAAGGTGCTTCTGCTGGGACTTTTCCCGCGCGGCCGCTATCCCACAACCGAAAAGCGCGCCATCATTCTCAAAGTCAACCAGCAGATCGCCCATCTCGATGATGGCCGGAACATCCGCTTCCTCAATCTCTACGACACGTTCCTCCAACCCGATGGCGAGCTGTCGGATCAGGTGATGTACGATCACCTCCACCCCAGCCTCAAAGGCTACCAAATCTGGGTCGATGGAATGCAGACGGTATTGGATGAGATGATGCGGCGGTGAAACTCCGCATCGCAGCGCTTCATCGCGCCTCCAGCACAATTGTCAGTTGTCCGTGGTCCGTTGTCAGTTGCCGCAACTGACAACAGACCCCGGACCGACGGACAACTGACAACGGACAACGGACAACGGACTACTGACATCCCCTACCGATTGCCCAACCACCCAATCAACCCCCTGAAAAAGTCGATAATCCCAAACACGATCGCCCCCCAGGCGATCACATATCGTCCGCCGCCGTTGCTGGCGGCGGAGTAGGTGGCGACGGTGATGACCGTGCCGCCGACGGCCCAGAGCAGGCCGAAGATCATGTGCCTGGCGTACTGGTTGGCCAGTTGCGAGCGGTGGACGTTGGAGGCGCGGTAGCGGGTGAGCGAGGCCTGGACGTTGGCGACGTATTGCTGGGCGTTGCCCGGCTGCCAGCCCTGCTTGATGAGCATTTCGACGATCGTGCGCGGCTGGGTTCCGTTGGACAGGTCCTGGGCGACGGCCTTGGTGAGGTTGTCGATGGCGGCCTGTTGGTCGGGCGCGATTTCATGGGTGGCTTGCTCGGTCATGGCGTCTTTAGTCCTTTGCAGGGCGTGAAAAGTGTTTTTCGGATGATGGACGGAAACGCTCCCGTCCGCGGGCGGCGAATTACAATCAAAATCCGCCAGGATTTCAGGGGGGATTACGATGGAGGATATGGAATGTGACAGAGGTACCTCAGGATGACGGGATCACATTCCGGCCTCACATTCGCCTTTCAAACCGCGCAATAATCGATTCCCATTGCCGTTTCACAAGGGTACGATACGCCGCTCATATCCCTTACCAGCAGGAGCCCTGCATGAACCTCTCGCGCTTGTTCGCACTCGGCCTTTCGGTATCCGCCTTGTCTCTACCGGCCGGCCTCCGCGCGGCGGATGATCCCAAGCCCGCCACGCCGCCCGTATCCCCCGGCAAGCCTGAGACGCCCGCCAAGCCCGCCACGCCATCGCGGCTGGGGAATATGGACCCGGTTGCCCGGATCAGGGCGGCGGTTCAGGATCTGGGATTGACGGCCGAGCAGAAGGCGAAGACGGAGGAGATTTTCAAGACGATCCAGGACAACTTCGACAAAGCCAAGGCCGATGCCCAGGCAGGTGGCGACCCGCGCGAGGCTTTCCAGAAGGCCGCGCAGTCCATGCGGGGGGCGGTTGAAGAAATCGTCGGCCTCATGAACGACGATCAGCGCCAGGCCTTCCAGCAGAAGATGGCCCAGCGGCCCGGCGGCGCGAACAATCCCAATGGCCAGCCAGGCCAGCCCGGCCGGGCCCTGACCATTTCCGAGCGCATCAAGCAGGCGATGGTGCAGATCAACGTCAATGAGGATCAAAAGAAGAAGATCGAGGAGATCGCGGCCGATCTCGAAAAGAAAGTCGAAGAACTTCGCTCGGCCGGCGGCGACGGGATGCGCGAAAAACTGATGACCCTCCGCGACGAAGCGGTCAAAAGCATCAAGCTCCTTCTCACCGATGAACAATCCAAAAAACTCGATGAACTCATGCAGCAGAGCATCCTTGGTGGCGGCCGCGGGCAGGGGGGAGCGGGCGGAATGCTCCAGCAACTTCAAACGGCCATGCAGGGCCTGACCCTGACCGATGAGCAGAAGACCAAGACCGCAACGATCTTCGTCGAGGCTCAGAAAAAGATGGAAGAGCTCCGCGGCCAGTTCCAGGGCGGCCAGCCCGGCCCGGAGGCGCGCGAGAAATTCCGCGCCGTCTTCGACACGGTCCGCGACGGCCTGCAGGGCATCCTCACGCCCGAGCAGCAGGAGAAACTCCGCAGCGCCCTCCCGCAGGGGGGCGGCCAGCCCCGCCCCAATCCGGATCAGCCCGCGCCGGGGAAGAAGGAATTGTAGAGGCCGACCGCGACTGAATCTTAACGCGATCGAAGCGCGCGAAGACCCGTCTTCGCGCGCTTCGATCTTTTTATTTGATTGAAAATCCGCGCCTGCGTGGATACGGTTTCAGCCATGACAAGCAATTCACCCCAGCGGCGCGGGCGCAATCGTGCGGTGACCCTGATCGACATCGTGATGGTGATCTTCATCATCTGCATGCTCGGGGGATGGCTCTTCTCGGCCGGGGGATTGATGCGGGCGCGGGAGTCGGCCAACCGGGTTAAGTGCGGGTCCAACCTTCGGCAGGTCGGGCAGGCGATCCTTCTGTATGCCAATGAGAATAAAGGCAACTATCCGCGCACCGGCTTCACGCCGGGCGAGGCGTGGACGCAATACACGGGCGTGGAATGCAAGAATCCGTTTGGAAAAGACGGCGTTCCCAAGGCCAACGATGTGACGGCGGCGATGTTCCTGCTGGTGCGGACGCAGGACATCACGACGGAAGTGTTCGTTTGCCCTTCAACCGATCTGGAGAAGTTCAAGTTCGTCAAGGAGGGCAATACCGCGCAGGACTGCGCCAACTTCGCTTCCGAGGCCAACTTGAGCTACTCGATGGCCAATCCGTATCCCGATATGAAGGCGATTGCCAACGGGTACAAGGTGAACCAAACCGTCGGCGCTGAATTCGCGGTCGCCGCGGATATGAATCCCGGCACGTTCGGCGAGAGCGATGTCACTCCCGCCAAAGGCCCGGCCGACGACAAGGCGGCGGCGGCCTTGATGCAGAAAGCGAACAGCATGAACCACCGCGGGATGGGTCAGAATGTGCTTTTCGGCGATGGCCACGTTGACTGGACGCAGCACCCGTTTGTGGGGGTGAAGAACGATAACATCTACACCGTCTCAGGCGCCAACGATAGCACCAAGACGACGAGCGACAAGATCGTCGGCTCGCCGATGTGGGCCGGCGATTCGGTTCTGCTGCCGGTCGCGACCGCCAATCCGCACAAGAAAACGCCCGAGCAGGAAGAGCTGGCGGCGCTGGCGGAATTCAAGGCTCAACTTCCCCGGATCAAGGAGATGATGGCCAAGGAAGAAAAGGCCGACCCGGGCAGCGCCAGACTTCAGGAGATGAAAAAGTTCGTCGAGATGATGGAGAAGGAAGCGGCCGAGACGGAAGCGAAGATCAAGAAGTAGCGGTGATGGTGCTTCGAAGCTGGAGCTGGAAATGGCTGCATTTACAATTGAAGGCGTTGTGGAAAACGGAAAGATTCGCCTGAGCGACGATGTGACCTTGCCTGAGCACACCAAGGTGTACGTGGTCGTTCCCGAGATCGAAACCGCGCCCCAGGCACATATCCGTAGCCCGCGCCTGGCGAATCCGAAGCAGGCGGCGGATTTTGCGAAACAAGTCGTCAAGGCACCCAACTGATGTGGGCGTATGACACATCAAATTTCGATCCACCTGCACCGATGGCGCGTGTGGATTTGCGTAATCCCGACTCCGCCGCATTGATTTCCGATGTTCCGCTCCTCATTGATTCTGGCGCGGATGTTACACTTCTGCCTCGCCTGGCAGTCGAGCGACTTGGCATGAGGCCGAGTAGCGGAACAACCTATGAGCTGATTGCGTTTGATGGGAGTAAGAGCTCAGCGCCAGCCGTTCCGCTCGATTTGCTGTTTCTCCAGAGGGCATTTCGTGGCCAGTATCTGTTGATCGATCAGGAATATGGCGTTTTAGGTCGGGATATTCTCAATCACCTGGAATTGGTGCTTGACGGTCCACGCCTGCAATGGCTGGAGCTCGCGGAAAACGATGCAAAGCGGTCTCTCTGATTTCGCGATTGGTCGCCCCGCATAAACTTTCACCGATACGCCTCCAATATCCGCTCCACCACCGCGCTGGTGCTTCGGCCATCCACCAGGGGCGCTAGCGCGATTCGACCGCCGTATCCTTCGACCAGATCCCAGCCGACCACCTGCTCCTTGGCATAGTCCGCGCCTTTGACGAGCACATCGGGGCGGATCGCCTTGATCAATTCGATCGGTGTTTCCTCCTCGAAACGCAGGAGGTAGTCAATGCTTTCGAGTTCTTCCAGGACCCCGACGCGGTCGTGCTCGTTGATGATGGGGCGCTTGTTGCCCTTTAACCGGCGGATGGAGGTGTCGGTGTTGACGGCCACCACCAGCAGGTCGCCCTGGCGCTTGGCGAACTGGAAATACTTGACGTGGCCGAGGTGGATCAAGTCGAAGCAGCCGTTGGTGAAGACGATGCGTTTGCCGGCGGCGCGGTGGCGCTGGAGCTCGGGGACGATCTGGGTGAGCGTGCGCTGTTTGCCGAGATGCTGGCTGGCTTCGAGGAGGAGTTCCTGGATGATTTCATCGCGAGTGACGGGGACCGAGCCGAAGCGCTCGACTTCCAGGCCGCCGGCGATATTGCCGAGCGTGGCGGCCTCGACCCAGTCGGCCCCGGAGGCGCGGGCGGCGGCCAGCATCGCTAAAACCATATCGCCGGCCCCGGATACGTCGTACACCACCCGCTCGCGCGTTTTGAGCCAGCGGCGCTGGCCATCGCGGGTGGCGAGGTAGGAGCCGCGCTTGTCGAGCGTGAGCAGGGCGGCTTCGAGGTCGAGGGTATGGAGGAGATGCTCGGAGGCGGCTTTGTACTGGTCTTCGCTGGTGATTTTCAGGCCGGTGGCGAGCGTGGTTTCGGTGGCGTTGGGGGTGATGACCGATGCGCCCTTGTAGCGGGAGTAGTCGTTGATGGCGGCCGGGTCGACCAGGACGGGCACACCGGCCTTGCGGGCATCGTTGATGATGGCCTGGCAGATCTCGTGGGGGAGCAGGCCTTTGTTGTAGTCTTCGATGCAGAGGGCATCCGCGCCGGCGAGGGCGGCGCGGACGTTGTTGATGATGGTGTCGGCGAACTGGCCGGACACGGGGGAGGTGTCTTCGTAATCCAGGCGCATCATCTGCTGGGGGTGGCGATGCTGGGCCAGGCCGACGAGGCGGACCTTGGAAGTCGAGGGCCGGCCGGGCGCTTCGACGAGGCCGGTGAGGTCGCAACCCCAATCGGTCAGCATCTGCTTCATGATGCCGGCGGTGGGGTCGGTGCCGAGAAGGGAGACGACGCGGACGTGAGCGCCGAGTGCGGAGAGATCGGCCGCCACCCGGCCAGCGCCGCCGAGGCGGTTTTCCTGGCGCTGGTAGTGCAGGACCGGGAC
>JBBRTW010000170.1:0-13541 GCA_038244055.1 Tepidisphaerales bacterium
ATGCTGGCCGCGACGCGAACGGTGCCGCTCAAGATGCTCCCGTTCGACAATAAGAATGAACTGCTGCTGGTGCTGGATTTCGACGAAGGCACGACTTTGGAGAGATCGGATGCGGCCGTTCGGGAATTTGAATCGTATCTCGCTTCCGTGCCGGAAGTTTCGGACTTCACTTCGTATGTGGGCCTGGCCTCGCCGATGGATTTCAACGGGCTGGTCCGGCATTATTACCTGCGCCGCGGGGATAATGTCGCTGAACTTCGCATCAACCTCGCCGGCAAGAAGAACCGCACTCAACAGAGCCACGGTATCGGCCTGCGGATGCGCGATGAGTTGACCGCCATCGCCACGCGCCACAACGTCCGCCTGAAACTGGTGGAAACGCCACCTGGTCCGCCGGTAATCGCCTCTGTCGTCGCCGAGGTCTACGGAGGCGCTGACAGCCGGTACGAAGACCTTCTGGCCTCTGCCGACGTCGTCCGCGAGCGTCTCAAAGCAGAGCCCGGCATCGTCGACGTGGACGATGTCCGCGAAACACCCGAGGTGAAACTGGTCTTCGTTCCCGACCAGGAGAAATCCGCCATAAGCGGTGTGACCATCGAACAGATCGCCAAAACATTGAATGCCGTGATTGGCGGCAGCATCGCAGGCACACTGCAGACGCCCGGCGAGCGTAATCCGCTCAGAATCGAGCTGCGCCTTCCCATTACCCAGCGATCCACGTCGACAGAGTTGGAGCGCCTTCATGTGAAGAGTTCAACCGGACAGCTCGTTTCACTTGCCGAACTGGGTCACTGGGAAAAGTCACGGGTGGATCAGTCCATCTATCATAAGAACCTCGCCCCCGTCGCCTACGTCTTCGCCGAAACCGCCGGCCGGCCGCCCGCGGATTGTGTCGTGGACATCCAAGCCGACCAGCGCGATCAGATTTCAAGTAGCCAGCACCCGACAACGAACGTGGGCAGTGGTCAGATCGCGGCGAATGCGCCGCGCCCAGTTTCGGGCCGCACCTTCTTCCGCAGTGGCAGCGATGTGCTGTGGTCCGTCCCCGCCGGGACGAAGGTCGACTTTGCCGGTGAAGGCGAATGGAAGATCACCCTGGATGTATTCCGCGATCTTGGACTGGCTTTCGGCGCTGCAATGATCGCCATCTACATCCTCCTCGTCGCCCAAACCAAGTCCTTTACGATTCCCATCGTCGTCATGCTCGCCATCCCACTCACCATTCTGGGCGTCATGCCGGGCTTCTGGCTGCTCAACGCAACGGTCAGCCAGACTTCGGGCGGCTACCTCGACCCCGTGTATTTCACCGCCACTGGAATGATCGGCATGATCGCGCTGGCCGGCATTGTTACCCGTGACTCGATTATCCTCGTCGACTTCATCCATCTTTCGCTCGCCCGAGGCCGCTCGCTGTTTGACGCGATCATGGAAAGCCGCGTGGTACGCCTGCGTCCGATCCTGCTGACCGCCAGCGCAGCAATGCTCGGTGCCGTGCCGATCATCATCGATCCCATCTTCTCGGGACTGGCCTGGTCCCTGATCTTCGGGTTGCTCGCCGCCACGGTTTTTACCCTCTTCGTCATCCCCGTGACCTATTGGCTACTGTACGCCAACAAGCCCGGCCATGGCCTGCCGCAAGACACGATGGAAGGGGAGGAACTCCAAGGGGGGAACCTTCATAGCATCGTTGACGACAAGGCATGAGATCGTGGCGTAGGCGAAAACTACCGTCGGTTAATGCCCATTCATGCTCCCGCGCAGCATGCCATCCTCCATTTCAAGCGTTCGGTCGAATACATCCAGGGCCCTTTGGTCGTGCGTGACGACGATCACCCCGGCATTTTGTTCGTGGGCCACCTTCGCGAAGAGTTCCATGACCTGTCGTCCGCGCACGCTGTCCAGCGCTGCGGTGGGTTCATCGGCCAGAATCAGACTGGGACGATTGGCCAATGCCCTGGCCACCGCGACGCGCTGCTGTTCGCCGCCGGAGAGTTTGGAAGGCAGATGATCGGCCCGTTCACCTACGCCCAGGTAGTCCAGAAGTTCACTGGCGCGTCGCCTGGCGATCCGGGAGGGCTGGTCGTTGATTTCCATCGCCAGGCGCACGTTTTCAGCCGCTGTAAGAAATGGGATCAGGTTGGCCTTCTGAAAGACAAAGCCCAGGTGTTGCCGCCGAAAACTGCGGACGTTGACTTGCGCACGGTGATTGTCGAAGACGATGGTGCCGCCAATAGCTATGCGGCCGGTGGTCGGCGGCCGGATCAGGCCTAAAAGCGTGAGGAGAGTGGATTTGCCCGCGCCGCTGGGACCCAGCAGGGCGACGATCTCGCCGCTGGCCACTTCCATCGTGGCATTGCGCACGGCGATCACCTCGGTATGGCCGCTGCCGAAAACCATGGTCAGATCGGCCGCCTCCAGCACCGCCTGGCTATTACGGGGAGCGTCAGTCATGCCAGCACCTCATTGGGTTCGACGCGCAGGGCCTTGGAGATTCCCAGCAGGCTGGCGAGAACGGAGACGCCGACGACAATGCCGCCCAGCATCCACAAGTCTTCGGCGATGAGAACCACGCGGCGCGGGAAGAACGGGAAGACCCACTGACCGATATAGTAGGAAACCACATATCCCAGCCCGCCCAGTAAAAGGGCCTGTTGCAAGATCAGCCCCAGGATGACACCGTTGCGCGCCCCCATGAGCTTGAGCATGGCGATGTCATGGAGCTTATCGAGCGTCAGGGTATACAGGATGAGGGCCATGATGATGCCGGAAACGATGATGAGCAGGATGCGAAACAGGCCCAGTTGTCGGCGCGAGCGATCCACGATTCCGCTGACCAGCAGGTTGCGCTGGCCATCAGAGGAGTAAGTCGAGACATCCGGCCACCTGGCGATGATCGACTGCACCTGGCTCGGATCGACACCGGGGCGAACCTTGACCAGCACGGCGCTGATGACCGGCGGGCCGAGGGCGGGAATAGCCGAGGATGGGCCGAGGCTGCGCTGGATAACCTGGGGCTGGGCGCGGCCCAGGTCGATCTGCCTGGCCCGGCTAAACCGCGCGGAGCGCTCCAGACGGACAGCTTCACCCGAAAGATCAAACTGGATGGCCTGGGAGTCTCCAAGCGTGAAGAAGGCCATCGAGTCGCCGGAAGGTGAACTCATTCCCCGTGCCAGGCCGACCACCGTGTAGGTGTCCTTGGCCAGATTCACCCTGGCCCCGATGGGCAGATGAAGCGATTCGTCGGCAATCATTTCATAGTGCGCCTGGCCCAGGGTCCGCCCCGCGATCAGAGGAAGCCATTGGCCCTTGTCCTCCGGCCAGGAGAGGCCTTGAACGGTAATCCGCAGCGGTTGCTGATTGCGCTCGCGCTGGATGGTGGTTGAGACAAAGGCCCGGCTGCTCAGGACGCCGGGAACGGCGCGAATGCGGTCTTCAAGGTTGGCGGGTATGCGCGAGATTTCCGCGAACGGCCCGCGCGTATCCTTCTGAACCACCCACACATCCGCATCAATCCGATCCACCAGCAGCGTGGCTTCCTGCACCAGGCCCCGGTAGATGCCGCCCATGCCCATCACCAGCATGAGAAGCAGTCCCAATCCGAAGGTCGTCAAAACAAATCGGCCGAAGTTGTGGCGGATATCGCGGCTGGCGAGGTTCATGGCGCGCTCACCGGCGCAACCGCCCGGCCCTCGGTGAGCGACCCATCCTTGGGGTCGTGCAGCCAGACAACTAATTCGCCGGCGTTCAACCCTTTGATGACCTCCACGCTATTGGTTCCGCGCAGGCCCAACGCGACATCGCGCCAGCGGGCGTGTCCTCCGTCACTCACGAATAGTCCGGGCTTGCCCTTCTGCCAGACGATAGCCGCCGCGGGTGCCAGCAGCGCGGGGTCCATTTTCGCGGTCTGGATGTAGACCTCCGCCCGCTGGCCGACCGCCCACGTCTTGGGAAGTTCCTTGACCGTCACATCCACCCGGAACTCCCGGGTCTCGCGATCCGCCAAAGGGGCCAGTCGTGTCACCGCACCGCTGTAAGGTGTTTCCGGATCGGAACGGAAGACGATGCGGACGGGCTGCCCGGCCGCCACCGAAGCCATCGCGGTTTCGTCCACCCAGGCCGACACCCACATCTGCTCGGTGGATATGATCTGAAGGATTTCGCTGCCGGGCACCACCACATCGCCGGGCTCATGACTGCGGCGGACCACCAGCCCTTCGAATGGGCTGACGATCTTTGTGTCCGCCAGGCGCTCCTGGTAGTAGCGAAGAGTCTCCTGGGCTTTGACCACCTGCCGTTCGAGTTCCACCTTGACCAGTTTTGACCGCGTCAATTGGGCCTCGGTCACATCCCGCTGTTGTGTGGCCTTGTCAAAGTCGTCCGCGCTGAGGAATTTCTGGGAGGCCAGTTGCACGTTGCGTTGATAGGAGGCGCGGGCCTGTACGGCGGTAGCTTCGGCAATGGCAATATCCGCCACGGCGCGATCCACGCCCGCTCTGGTGGCCGCAACCTCCGCCTTGCCCATTTCGACCTGCTGGCGCAGGTCGCGATCGTCGAGCGTGGCGAGGGGCTGACCTTTGGTGATGCGGTCGCCTTGATCGACCAGCAACTGCGTCACCAGACCGGAAATCTTCGGGCTGATGGTTGCCAGCACCCGCGACTCAAGCGTACCGGTCCCCATGACCTCGGCGATAATGGCCCCGGTCGCGGCCGGGCGGGAGTCAACGGATATCGGCGCGAAGCGAAGGCGGTAGACGGCAAACCCGGCGATCGCCGCCACGATCGCCACCTTCCAGGCGACAGAAATCGCCCGCTTGATAATTCTCATTCCCGTGCCAGTGCTTTTCTCGCCACTTTCCATCACAACTCCACTGAACTGGTGTTCGCTCATCAATCTCAGCTTTGCGCACCTTACGCGGGAATCGGTGCGCCTGGCTACATCAAAAGGTTGAACAAATACCCGACGATCAATATCCCGATCGCCACCACGCCCACGAAGACGGCGATCAACCGGGGCCGGAGCACCTTTCTCAGAATGATCGTCTCGGGCAGTGACAGGCCAATCACCGCCATCATGAACGCCAATACCGTGCCCAGCGCGGCACCTTTTTCAAGCAAGGCTTTGACGATGGGGATAATGCCGGCGGCGTTGGAGTACATGGGCACGCCGAGCAGCACGCTCAGCGGCACACTCCACCAGGTTTGCTTTCCCATGATGCCGGCCATCGCATCGGTTGGCACATAGCCGTGAATGCCCGCGCCGACGGCGATGCCCAGGACGACATAAAACCAGACTTTACCGACGATGTCGCGCACGGCGGTAATACCCAGTCGCAATCGCTCGGCAAACGTCGAGGCCTCCTGCGCCGTCGTCTCGCCCGCGCGAGTCTCATAGACCCATGGCTCAACGTGCTTCTCCATCTTCAGACGCCCTATGATCCATCCCGATAACATCGCAATGAGCAGGCCGGTCGTCAGATACAGCCCGGCGACCTTCCACCCGAACATGCCCACCAGCAACACCAGTGCGACCTCGTTGACCATGGGGGCTGCGATCAGAAACGAGAAGGTGACGCCCAGCGGGACGCCGGCCGTGACGAAGCCGATGAACAGCGGCACCGCCGAGCAGGAGCAAAACGGCGTCACCACGCCCAGGAGAGAGGCGAGCACGTTGCCGGTGGCTTCGCGCCGGCCAGCCAGGATGGCGCGGGTTCTCTCGGGCGTGAAGTAAGTGCGGATGATGCCGACGAAGAAGACCACCACGGTGAGCAACAGGAGGACTTTGGGGACTTCAAACGTGAAAAACTCGACCGCCGCGCTGAAGGGGTCGCCGGGCGGGAGGCGGAACAGCGAGTAGGTCAGCCATTGGGCGAGCGTGTCGAGGTTCCAATACACCCCAACCCAGGCCGCCCCAATTCCCAGCGCCAAAGCGGCATATCGCCACCGCCGACGAGGCGCGGGGGCGATCGCAGAATCTGCGATCGCGACATCGGTGGTATTCGGTTGGGCGATAGGTTCACCGCCACCGGGTCGAGCAGCCGTCGCGATGGTTGTGGCGGCCATGATTATGCCCTCGCCATGCGAAGTGCGACTTCGGCGACGCGCCTGCCAAGCCCTTTTGCGGTCGTCATGCCGAACTCATCGCCGCTCACATCATCTTTGCCGTTGTTGAGCAGCGTCGCGCCCCAGTGCGCCGTGGGTTTACCATCGCCGACGATCACCATGTCCTGACAGAGCATCGACATCAGGATGGATTGGAGCGTCAGCTCCTGCCCGCCGTTGCGCACCCCGCCGACGGCCAAAGCGCCGCCCACTTTGTTCTGGAGGGCAAAATTGTTGCGGCGCAGCACCATCATCCGTTCGAGGAGCAGCTTGCAGAGCGTGGACATTGTGCCCATGTAGACGGGCGAGCCGACAATGATGCCCGCGATCCTGGGATCGCCCAACTTCTCGACGAACTTCGCCAGATCATCCGGCTGATCGGGCACGGCAGTCAAGTCGATTTTCATGCCCGCCAGTTCGATCAACTCCACCTCGATGGCCGGATCGACGCTCCTGGCCGAGTCGAGTGCCGCCTGTAGCGCCGAGGAGGTCGTCTTGGCCTTGCGCGGGCTGCACGAGATGGCCACGATCTTGATTCCTCGGGGAGTGACTGCGCCGGCCGGCTGTCCCAATGCGACCTTCGCCGTCAAGCCTGCTGCCGCCGCGCCTGCCGCCGCGAGAAACGTCCGTCGTGTGGTGCTGCTGCTCATGTCGTGTTCCTTTCCTGTGGAATTAAAAGTGTTGCCAATCAGACCACGAACGAAATGCCATAGATGTGGGCCAGGCAGTAATAGATGCCCGCCAGAATGAAGATCGCGCCCGTAATCGTGCGCACCCACCATTCCACCTGCGTCAGGCGGTTGAAGGTTGTGCCGACGCGGTTGGCGGCGAACGCGATCAGGAAGGCGAAGAAGATCACCGGCAGCGCGGTGCCGATGCCGAACAGGGCCGGCAGCATCAGGCGCGACTGATGGGTCGCGGACAGCGTCAGCAATGCTCCGAAGAACAGCCCGGCCGAGACGGGGCAGAACGAGAGGGCGAACAGAAGACCCATGACCGCCGCCCATCCGATGCTTCCCTTGGAGGCGCGTTCCTGCACCCGCTGGCCAGCAAGGTTGAAGGAAAGCGACGCGCCCAGCAGGCCGAGAAGAACCATGCCCACCAGGATGAGGACGGGGCCAAGTATCTGGTTGAGATACCGCAGTAGGAAACGGGCGATTTCGCCACTGCCGAGCAGGCCGGCGAGGATCAGAACTGCAAGCCCGACGTAAGCGACGGTCCGCCCGAGGGTGTAGAGGACGCCCGACAGGAGAACCTGCCGCGTCTGGCCAACGCGCCGGCCGATCAGGCTGATGGCGGCGATGTTGCTCGCCAGCGGGCAGGGGCTGATCGACGTGAGAATGCCCAGCCACAGTGCGCTTCCAAGTGCCAGCCACGAGATCACGGTGCCTCCTGGGTCGTATAGGCGCGGATCGCGTTGCCAACATATGCGGCGAACTCATCGCGCTTGCCGACGAGAGTCCACACCTTGTCGAGGGTCTGGTGGGCGACTTCTTTTCCGCCGCGCAGCCGAACCACCACAACGGAACTGGAAGCCACGTCATAGCGGCGGGCCAGTTCTTCATTTTCCTGGAAGTTCACCCGCTTCCATTCCAGCCGTCCCTCCGCAAGTTGTTTGCTGAAGCTGGTGCGGATCAGGTCGGCGGTCATGGCTTCGATCTGGTTGCAGGTAACGCACCGGAACGTCTGGTGCATGTAGTAGACAATCACCTTGTCCGATCCAGTTGGCTGTGTAACCGCCGCGACCTCGCTCGCCGTGGCGGTCTTTCGAGCGCCATTCAGGGCCGTCTCTTTGCCGATCGCGAAGCCGACGCTGATGAGCACGAAACCAAGCAATAGATGGGTGACCGCTTTTCGGGTTGTCATGATGATTCTCCTGGCCCGCGCGAACGGTGGGTCATTTGGGGGCACACTCGCCCACCTTGCACGCCTTGCTGATCTGCTGGGGCGAAAGGGCCATCTTGTCTCCAAGCGCCTGGTCGATGGAGATCATCTTGCCGATCTCGGTGGGATGTTGGTCCAACCATTTTTTCAGGTTGGCTTCGCTGGCAAAGAAACCCTGGTGAAAGCATCCGGCCGAGCCGAATTTGCCCTCGCCGTTCTTCTTCATGCCGAACCAGGCGACGGCGGTTGCCGGCGCTACAGAAGCAACATAGCCGCCCAATGTCTTGACGATGACCGGCTCGCCGGTCAGGCGGTCCTTCTCATTGACCACGATGTCCTTCTCGGTTCGCGCAGCCACGCCCAGCGCGCAGTGCGAGCAGCAGCCCCAGGTATACAGCCCATCGGCCTTCACTCCCGCCACGTCTTCGGGATAGACCGCCCTGTCGCAGAAGCCACAGCGCGCGGTCAATTCGTTTTCCTGAAGAGTCTGAAAAGTGACGAGGCTGCCGCCCGTCGCATGCCGCTCCTCGATCGCCGAATCGCGATTTGCAAATGCTTTGGTGAAATGCCGACCCGTCTTCTCATCCAGCCCGTAGAGATAGATGGCCTCTGTTGCCGAAATTGGCTTCCTGGTGGCGAAGTCCGTTACCGCGACGTTTTTGTCAAAGCCTGTCTTGTCCTGCGTGAGGCAGGAATACATGATGAAGTAGCAGTGAGGCGAACACAGTCCCACCTCGCCCTTCTCGCTCTTCACGACAACCCGAGCGCCGGCGGGGATGTCCCCATCGCACATGAAGCATACGCTGCCCTTAGTGCGATCGTCCGCTTTGGCGGGTTCCCATCGCTGGAGCGTTGGAGCGAGGGCCTTGGAGGCGAACTCGTATTTCAACTCGCGCCACTTGTCGAGGATGCCATAACGGGAAATGTACCCCTCGTGCCGCCAGAGTTCTTTGCCCCGGGCGTCGATGAAAACCTGCGTGGGGATGAGCTTGATGTCGTACTGTTTGGCCAGTGCCAGATTCTCCTTGAGGCCCACGTCCACGAAATCCACCCGCAGCGATCCGGCGAACTCCTTTTTCATCCCCTCCAGTACCGGCCACATCAGCTTGCAGGGGATGCACTGGCTGGAGCCGAGGTCCAACAGTCGAGGGGATTCTTGAACAGTCGCCTCGGCTGCGTGGGCTGGACTTGGAGAGTTAAGAAACGTCATTGCGACGGCAGCTATCACCATCGTAGAAAGAATCGCGCGGGTTCGCATGATGGGCCAAATTGCTTTCTTATTGTGGGTCATAGTCTGAGTCTCCAACCGTAATGATGTCCTGTCGTCTGGGGTTCAAGCTCAATCGCATCAGGGGTGTATTGCGGAAACACCCGCACTCAGGCTGAATCCGAGTTCCTTCCACTTGGCAAGGATGTCCTCTTTGTCGATGAAGCCCTCGTGCCGGAAGAGTTCCCTGCCGCTGGGGTCAAAGACAATCTGAGTCGGGATCAGTTTGATGCCGTAGGGTTTGCCGGCCTCGGGGTCTACCCAGACATCGATGAAGTCCACCTGGAGACGGCCGGCATATTCCTTCTTCAGTTCCTCAAGAATAGGAGCCATTTTCTTGCAGGGGATGCACCGGCCGGCTCCAAGATCGACCAGGCGGGGCATTCCCGCCATTGCGGAGGCCGGCGATGGCGCTGCGGAGGGCTGGTCTGCTCTCTGGGGCATTGCAGGCGATGGACGGCCGGAATTCATCGCGAAATTCGTTGCCGTCGCCACGGCCGCGATCGCGACCACCACAATTCCAGCTTTGATAATCCGATTCATGATTAAACCTCCAATGCATCTCCAGCATTGCCAGAACAAACCGAAACAACATCGTTCACTGCATCTGAGCGTTAGCGCGGCATCGGCCGCACGGCTATCGCTGCGCGGCCTTCTCGACGGGGAGCGCCAGCCAGGGAGCGATCTCCGCCGCGGAGGGTACCCGGCCGGCAACCTTCACGATGCCGTTCACCACGAGGGCGGGCGTCATCATCACATTGAACTTCACGACCTCCTGAATATCCGTGATCTTTTCCAGCGTGTACTGAATGCCAATGCCATCGGCGGCGGCCTTGGCCTCGGCCGCCAACTTCTGGCACTTGGCGCACCCGGTTCCAATGATTTGTAGAGTCGTCATGGTCGTCATCTCTCTTTCATAGTCGGCAGAACTACTTGGCGCTTTCGCCAAGTATCGGACAAAAAAAACGCACTAGAGCGTGCTACAGCAGGCCGTCTTCTTTCCCCTGGCAAGCACCGCTTCGACGCAGTTCATGAAGTCCAGGATGCATGGCACTCGCAGGCGGTAGTTCACACGCAATCCTTCCTTGCGGTCTTCTACCAGCCCGGCCCGCTTCATCACCGACAAGTGCTTGGAGACCGTGGACAGGTCCGCGCCCACGAGATCGCGCAGGTCGCAGACACACATCTCACCGTCAGCCAGCGCATGCAGCATGGCCAGCCGGCTGGGGTGGCCCATGGCCTTGATGATCCGCGCTCGCTTAACGAAGTCCACTTTAGGCATCATCGTCTTCATACTACTTGGTAGTTTAGCCAAGTAGTGGCGGGAATCAACCGGAATAATACCAATTAAGACGGAACGTATGTGCTTTTGCCATGGTTAGGCTGTCGCAGGGGCGGGAGGTTAATGAGGCACGGAGACGGCACCGCGCCGCACATCATGGTGCCCACGGACCTTCGGCGGCGTTCTCACTGCGCCGAAGCCGGCGCATTCACCATCGCGCGGAGCGGCGCAATGCCGACAGGTGGATCAACCGACCACCGAATCAGCACCAATCGCTCGAAAACCCTGCCCGCCCTTCGTAACGGCTCCCATCACCACGTTTGGATCACAACGTCGATGAATCATAGGCCACATTGCGCTTTAACGTCGGCGATGTCGGCGTGCCTTGTTTTTTAATGAGTTTGGAAAGCCACCTGTCGGACTTGAACCGACAACCGCCGCTTTACAAATGCCCTAAAATTCTCTTGGCAGGTCTCGATTTTTGATCGTAACCCCCCTGCTGAAAACAGGTTCGACAGGTGATGGTCGTGACCTCTATTTTTGGCCAATTTCGGATTCCACATCGGAATAGGAGTCAGAATAGGGGTCACTCAATTGGCCTGTGAACAGCACAGATTGATTGCGGGCTGCGTCGCCGATTCAAATGGGGTCAACGATGGTGGTGTCGACCATACCCCTCTGGACACGATGTCTTGTCGTTAATGGCCAAAACCATCATTGGCGACATCACTGACCCGGTCATCTCCGTAATCCGATAACGCCGATGTATGTGGATGTGGCCCGCGTCGTTTCGACCGGACGCTCCGGCCCACGCTGGCCGCGCTTCACTTTACGGAGACACGGATGTCTTCCGAGATTCACGATGGAGAGTCAGTTCTCTCTGATGGAGGCGTTGTCATCGCTGGGAATGCGGCGGGCGTTCGATCCGCGCCAGGCCGATTTCAAAGGAATCACGGCCGGACAGCCCCTGTTCATCAGCGCAGTGATTCACAAGGCCTTTATCAAAGTCGATGAGGAGGGCACAGAGGCGGCCGCGGCGACGGGCGTGGTCGCTTTCGGTGGAGTTGCCATTCAAAAGCGGCCCGAGCCAAAGATATTCAAGGCCGATCATCCCTTCGTTTTTGCGATCGTGCATCAAAAGAGCGGCGCGATGCTTTTCATGGGAAGGGTGGCATCGCCCTGAGTGGCCGAGCCGAAGCCTCCCGCCCTATTCCTGAGCCACGAACCATTTGATCAGCGCCGCGGCGACCAGATCGTGCCCCTTGCGGTTGGGGTGGTTGCCCTGGGACATCAGATCTTCGAGCCGACCGCCCTGCCGCACCTGGGCCTTGAAAGCGGCATAGCTATCCACGAGCCCCACGCCATATTCGCCCGCCAGATGGCGGATCTGCTCGGCGTGCTGGTTGAGCGGGTCGGCCGGGTCATCGAGCTTGGCGGCCAGGTCGGCGGTGGGCGTGAGAAGGATGATCTTAATGCCTTTGGCTTTGGCCTGTTCGATCATGGAAACCCAGGCTTTGCGGGCGCGCTCCAGGCCGATTCGCCGGTCATTCAGGGCGTAGTCGATCGTGATGACATCAGGCCGATGGGAAAGGACACCCACGGCAGGTGACATTGAAATCCGCCTCCTGATGAATGGGCGCAGACCTTGAATCCTGTGATTACAATTCGCGATGGTTTGTTCTGGGCAATATGGTCGGAGATGGCCCAATGACCGAAAGGCGAATCCAAACCGCCGCATCTTTTGATCCATCGGATGCAACGGTGGTGTGCCCCCATTGTCTGGCGAGCAATACCAGTGGCGAGCACTTCTGCCGTCAATGCTCCACACCGCTCACCTCCCACGCGACCATCGATCCCATGGGGCAGGTCCAGGCCGAGGGGGATACGTATCGAAAGGCCCTCGATCACCCGGACAAGCCGATCGTGGTGATCGGCCTTTGGCTTCTGCTTGGCCCCACGACCATCGGCTCGGCGGCGATTCTCATATACTTGATCGTCGGCATCGCCAAATCGCCGTGGGAATGGCCGGGGTTTAAGGAACTATTCGGCGCACTCATGGTGCTCGTCATATTTGGCGGGATGGCGGTGATCGGGAGCATCCTTCTGATTCGAGCAACTCGCGGTTATGTGCGCCTGCGTGCGAAGCGAGCGCGAAAACGCCGCCGAGGTTTCCCGGTTATCATGCCCGCACCGGACGCGACTCAATCACAGCGTTCGATCCCAGCTGCGAACTCCAAGGATGGCAGTCCAACGGGAGCCAGCCATGAGCCGGGTCTACCAAATACCGGGCCATGGAGATTGTTGCCACCGGCAACAATTGCAGAGCGCCGCTGGACACGGTGACCAGCCGCCAGCGATGCCCCTATTTCCGGTTTTAATGACAGGGATGTCCGAGGCGGATCTGCTGGACATCCCACCGCTCCAAGCATCAGATGAAGTATCGCATCCGGCTCTTGGCCCCGGTCCTCTTGACCTTCACGGGTGAACGACCCTCAGCAGATCGAAGATATCATCGAGCAAGGATTGTTGCTTGCGGCGACCCATATTGACTCCTTTTGCACACGATGCACAGATAAGCTTTGGGATTCTACGAAACAAATGCCCTGTCTTCGAGAAACCACAGCGCCAGAGACATGATTGCGTGAGATCTCAAGCGTGATCTCGTCTTACGGGACGTGGCTGCACACTTCATACCGAATGTGCGATGGCGGTGCGCCGCCAAAAGGAGCCACGCCTACTCGTTCATATATTCTTCCTCAAACTTACGTTCCCGCTCTTCCCTGGTCGTGAACTCACCAGGTAGCTCGGCGGCGGCAATCTCATCAATTCCGAACAGATGAAGTTAGCATGCAGGGCAGAAGAACTCTTCTGTGGAAAATAACGTAATTGTTTACCGCCTCTCCCGCACCTTTTCCATCGGGCGGCGTAGATACTCCTGGCATGGAGGCCGATCCCACCCATTTCCCGTCGCCCATTTGTCCTGGTTGTGCCCGGCGTGATCGCCGGATC
>JBBRTW010000171.1:0-13496 GCA_038244055.1 Tepidisphaerales bacterium
AGGCGAGGATGCGGCTCAGGCGCTTCTGAATGACCCGGTATTCCAGCGCGGCCGCCTGCGCCATCGGCAGGGCGGAACCTTCGGAGCCGAACGGGCTGAAGTAGTTGAGTCGGTGCATCGTGCGGTATTATAGCCGGAGGATCAGTTTTTGGAGAGGAATAGTGAGTAGACCGGCCCATGATCGAATCGCGGGGATGTTGAGTGGGAGCGATCGCTCGCCGCGCGCGAAGGTCTTCCGCGCCCTCGCCCGGCCGGCGTCCGCCCTCTATGCCGCGCTGATGCGCCTGCGCAACCGCCGCTACGACAGCGGCAAAGGCGTGCGCAGGCTTCCCCGCCCGGTCGTCAGCATCGGCAACATCACCACCGGCGGCACCGGCAAGACACCGGTCGTCCAGTGGCTCTGCGGCGCGCTCCGCGCCGCCGGCCACCACCCCGCCATCCTCATGCGCGGCTACAAAGCCCGGCCCGGCCAGAAGGGCGATGAGCAGTTGATGCTCGAATCCCTCCTCGCCCCCGCCCCCGGCCAATCCGCCATTGCCATCCACGCCGACCCGGACCGCTATCGCGGCGGGATGGCGGTTATCGATCAACATCCCGAGACGACCGTATTCATCCTCGATGATGGCTTCCAGCATCGCCGCCTGGCCCGCGATGCGGATCTGGTGCTCATCGATGCCACGAACCCGTTTGGATATGGGCATGTGCTTCCGCGCGGCCTTTTGCGCGAGCCAATGGCCGGCCTGCATCGGGCCGGCGCGATTCTGATCAGCCGTTCGGATCAAATCGACCCGCGCGAGATCGAGCGGATCATTTCCACGCTCCACAATTACAACACGGCCGCTCCAATTTTTCGGTCCGTCCACCGACATGTCGGCCTGCGCGCCGCTTCCGGTGAATCGATCGAGCTGAGCGCGCTGGCCAGCAGGAAATTCTTCGCCTTCGCCGGCATCGGAAACCCCGCCGGGCTTTGCACACAATTGGAAGCGGTCGGCGCAATCGCGGCCGGCGCGATGTCCTTTTCCGATCACTGGAATTATTCGGCCGGCGATGCGGCAAAAATCCTCTCCGAAGCGCATCGCGTTGAGGCCCACGCGATTATCACCACGGAGAAAGATTGGGTGAAGATCGGACCCTCGCTGGAAAGAGCCGAGATTCCGGTGTACCGGTTGGATTTGGCGATCGAGATTGACGGGGAGGAAGAATTGATGGCTTGGGTGATGGGGCAGTTGGCAAATAGGCGGGAACCCGTCAAAACCTGAATCTGGGGCCTATTTGCATTCCACGCCATCCGGGACGGCGCTCTGGTCGCTGTCGCTCCCGACGCTCAGTCCCAGCTTGTATCAGCAGAATATCCAGCATTTCATCCAAATGAATTCCTCTGTGCCTCTGCGTCTCTGTGGCGAATTCTTTTTCCCACGCGCGCAAAAAAAGACGGAGGCGGCCACCCAGACCGCCCCCGTCGTGGGGCAAAAAGAGCATTTTCTTCCCTCTCTTGCCCGTACAACTTAAAGAAAAAGGCTGCACGGTGGAGGGGAGAGTCCGTGCAGCCTGGCGGAGGAGGAAACGAGGATCATAAAAGGCGACTTTCGCGGGACTGCGAAATCTGAATGCTCAAAAAAAAATTGGACAGGCGGGATGCCCGCACCACAAATGAGGTTTAGGCCGCGATCGCCTGAATTTCACGGTGTTCAACGGCGACGCATTCGGGAACCAGCAACACGCTGTTCCAGACCTGCTTTTTCAGCTCCACCCCATGCGAGGCGAAATCGGTGAACCATTGCCCATCGGCCACATAACGAAAGCGATATTCGCCGGCATCCAACCGGACGCGGGCGACCCACCAGCCATTGCCTTCGGGGCGCATCGGGATGGCCTGGGCCTGCCATTGCGTGAAGTCCGCGGCAAGCGCGACTTCGCTGGCATTGGCCCGGAAGAACCTGAACTCGACTTCGCCATTACGCTTCATGCTTGTCATCGTGGGACTCCATTCGGTAGAATCTCAGTACAAAGCTCGTGCCACACAGCGCCGTTACTGGGTGGCATGCTCGCCGGGACTGAGTTTTCCGGGCATTTTCCCTGATCCCCTTGCGAAATCGGCGTTTGACGGGCCTCACTTTATCACTTGAGGCGCGCCGAAATATGAATGCACCGTTCAGGTCCGATGAACTGATCGGCCAAAGAAACGGCAACCGACTGGCCGATTGCCCACCGGCTGGGCAATTTGCGTTGTAACCCCGAAAATCCCCCTGGATTGACACCATGCCTCGACAATTGACCGGTTGTATCCTCTTGAGCTTGCTGGGCTTGGCAGTCTGGGCGGGAGGCGGGTGCAACTTCTTTAAGCCCGCGGCGAAACCCTCGGCCGCCAATAATCCCATCGTCCCCGTTCAGGTAATCAAAGCGGTCAGCCTCGATGCCGCCGGGCCGATCCTCGATGATACCGCACTCCGAATTTCCGCCGCGCGAAATGAGACCGCGAGTGTGGTGCTTCAACTGACCAGCCTTCCCCGTCCCGTTGGCGCGAACCTGACCCTTCGCATCCCAGCGCTGCAGTTACCCGAGGGCGGCGGGAAGATCGACACCGATCGTGTGAAGATCTACCAGGTGCTCTCGATGCCGGTGGATGCGAATCGCGCGGGGTATGTGCGGCACACGGGTCTGAAGGCGGCTAGCCGATCCATGCCCAGGGCGCTGTTGCCGGTGGCGGTGGATCATGGTTCTATCAATCTCTCGACACTGCGCGATCCATCGGAGCCGTTCAAGCCGGCCAGCCGCCTGGGGATTTCCGATGAGCCGGCCACGCTCTGGATCGATCTAGCCATCCCACCCACCGCGACGCCGGGTCAATACGTGACGACTGTTGAAGTGCTCAAGGACGGCCAGAAGATCGATTCGGTTCCGCTCACATTAAACGTCTACGACTTCGTCCTGCCCGATGAGCGCCATCTGCACATGGTCGGCCGGATCGAATGGGATGCGCTGGAAGCGCTCTACCCCGATCTGTTCGAGAACATCACGCCCAACTTGATGGACCGGAAGAACAAGCGGTACGACCCGGCCATCAAGCTCCTCGATCAACTGGTGTTGCTGGCGCAGGAGCATCGCACGACGGCGGTTGTGCCGCGCTTGCAGCCGGTGGCCAAGTGGCCGGCCAATCAAGCGCCGCAGGTTTTCTGGAGCGAGTTTGATTCGGTGGCCGGGCCATGGCTGACGGGGGAAGCATTCGCGGACAAGGTGCCGCTGGGTTATTGGCCGATGCCGCGGGTGGAATATCTGGACCGATTTCCGCCCGCGCTGCAGAATCAATATTGGACCAACGCCACCAGCCATTTCTTCCAGCAGGGTTGGGTGGACCGGGCCTGGGTGGAAGTGGAGAAGGATACACCCGGCCGGGCCAGCGCGCTGGAGTGCGTGAAATTATCAAGTCAGGCGGCCGGGATATTGGCGATTCATCCCAAGGTGCGCGTGACACTGCCTCTGGAAGAGCAGCAGTTGCAGTTCCTGAATCCCGGCAATGCAAATCTGTTGGATCGCGGGACGACCACTCGATTGATGTCGGCCGCCCCGGGCTTGCTCTATATCCCCATCGACCCCGCCAGCGCCTGGCCTTCGGGCGTGGCGCATACGGCACACTGGCTCCGCACCGACCTGCCGGGGCTGGTGCCGTACATCGGCGCGGGGGGCGATGAGAAGGATGTGCGCCTCTGGGCGTGGCTCGCCTATCTGCGGCAGACGCAGGTGATCGGCTGGGATGGCGCGCTTCCACATGCGGCCTCGCCGAATCAGGCGGCCGACCCGAATGAGCTCACCTGGTTCTACCCCGGCCGGTGGTTTGGCATCGAAGAACCCGTGCCGACGATCCAGCTCAAATGGCTGCGGCGGGCGCAGCAGGACTATGAATATTTGTATCTCTCCCAGCAGCGCGGCGAGCGGCTGTATGCGCTTCTGATGGCGCAGTTGATGATCAAGCCCGTGCGCATCGGACTCAATGAGGAACCCGATCCAACCCACGGCCTGCTCTCCGGCACTACCGACCCTCAATCCTGGAGCCGCGCCCTCGATCTGCTGGCGCGGAATATCTCGCTGCACGCGCCCGGGGAGAAGGGCGATGAGCGGAAAATGGCCGTCCTCGAAAGCCAGACGCGCGATTGGATCGTCCCGCAGGATAAGCCGCTGCTGATCCCGCGCAACACGAGTTGGGGATGGTTCATGCGGCAGGGAAACTGGGTCGATCTGCGCCTGGGGCTGGATATCTATAACGCCGCCAGCGTCCCCCTCGAAGGCGATATCCAATGGGTCAGCGCGCCGCGCGGCTGGGAGATCAGCCCGCAGCCGCTGAACATCGATCCGGTGCATGCGATCCAGACGTATCAGGTGAAGCAATTCGAAACCCGCGCCATGGTCGATCTCGACCGCCTCAGCGCTGAGACGCGCAAGCCCATCCAGCTCAAGTTCATCGATTCGGTCCACAAGCGGCCGTTCTATATGACCGTATCAGCCCCCGTCGCCCCCAGCGACAAGCGCGAGGGGCAATTGACCATCGATGGCAAGCTCGGCGACTGGGACGATGCGGCCGATGCGATCCAACTTGGCCCGATGGTGACGATGCTGGACCGGCCGGGCGTGCAGCGACAGGCGATGCAACTCGCGGCGACATCCACCGCGCTTTACTCGAACTGGGCCGACAAGCGGTTTTATGTGGGTTTCAAGCTCGATGGACTGGCGTCCGGCGATACCCATTCGGAGAATAACTCGGTGGACTATCAACTCCGCCGCGCCTGGGGCGAGGATTTGTGCGAGATGCTCATCCAGCCGATTTATGCGCAGGAACTCGGGCAGATCGTTCACATCGTCTGCAAACCCAAAGGGCAGATCATCGTCTCGGCCAAGCCCTCGCCGAAAAACCGCAAGCTCCAGGGTAACAACGCCCAGGTGATCGCGGGCGCGGCCGTCCGCTACGCCAGCACGACCGAATCCGCCCTCTGGCGTGGTGAACTGGCGATCCCGTGGGAGATCATCAACGACCCGCAGCACAAGGGCGTCCGCCCGACACTGCTCCGCTTCAATTTCATCCAGTACAAATCCGCCACCGGCGAATCCTCAAGCTGGGCCGGCCCGATCGACTTCGGGCGCGATGACACGTTCATGGGCCTGCTCTACCTGCGCGATCTGAAAGCCCCCGGCCCCGGCGCGGCGTTGGAAACATCCCCCTCACTCAGCAACCCGGTGGGGGAAAGATTGTTCGGAAGATAATTTGTGGTGCAGGCTTTCAGCCTGCTCTTTATTGAACCGCCCTGAATTGCCGCGCCCCGACGAGAATCGGCACCCAGTTCGCCGCCAGCAGACCCAGAATCACCAGCACCAGCGCTACCTCGGCCAGCACCAGCAATACCCGCGAAGCCCGGCAGCAGCAGCGCGAATCGGCCTGTTCCGCGCCCGTCCCCGGCTCCGCGCCCGCCTCATCGTGTCTCAAGTCCTGCTGTTCCATATCGTCACCAATGAAATTGCTATCGTGGCATCACTCCGGGTGCCCTGTGCGGCCTCACTCCGGGTGCCAGGCCCTGACGAGCCGCCAAAAAAGTCCCATCCGCCGCGCACGCCCATCGGCTCGTCTGGGCATGCCCCAGCGGCACGACCGCGCCCATTCATACCCGCTCAGCCCCTTTTCATCACCTGTCATGCCTTCATTCCAGCAAAAATCCGACGAACATCCCCGCTCCATCGTCCGCCCCCGCCGAAAATCATTTCCCGCCCCCTTGCAAACCGACCCCTCCATTTCTACACTGCCCGGCTCAATTGACCTAATTAACGAGGTAAGTCATGCCACGCGTTTGCTATTTTACGGGTAAGAAGACGGAGTTCGGCCGCAAGAAGACCACGCGCGGCAAGGCCAAGTATCTGGGCGGTGTCGGCACTAAGATCACCGGCATTTCCAATCGGAAATTCATGCCCAATATCCAGAAGGTTCGCGCCCTGATCGACGGCACGGTCGTCCGCATCAAGGTCAGCGCCAAGGCCATTAAGATGGGCCTGGTCACCAAGCCCCCCAAGCGCCGCTGGAAGCCCGCCCCGGCCGAGGCCGCCAAGGCCTGATCGCGACAATCAAAAAGCGTATTCGAGCCCGGCATCAATCGATGCCGGGTTCTTTTTCGGCGCGCGTTCAAATGCGCATGTGATCAGATGTCGTTCGATCACCGGCCGATCGCGTTTTCTGTCCCATGTCGCCAGCAGACGCGTCACGGCGGCGCTTTCCGCGTGGCCGGCATCATCAGCTCCCGCACCTTCGCCAGCGCCTCGCGGGCGCGCTCATCCTTCGGATTCAGGCGCACCGCCTCCAGAAAATACCGCTCCGCCACCGGATATCGCCTCACTGCCAGCGCGTCCGCCCCGGCCTTATACAACTGGTCAGGTGGAAATGCCTGCCGGTTCGCCTCGGGCAACATCGCATTGGCGCGCTGCAGTTCGTGAAATTGTTGGATCGCCTCCTCCGCCCGCCCCAGCGATGAGTAGAGGCGCAACAGGTTCCGCCGCGGTTGGGGATCATCCGGATTGCCCGCGGCGGCCGCGAGAAAATCCTTCTCCGCCGCGGCAAGATCGCCGTGCAGCGCGTGATACTGCCCCAGATTGCCATGAGCGGCATTGCTCTGGGGAGTCACCGCCACGATGTGCCGCAGATTCGTCACATCATCCACCCAGAACCGAAGCTGCGCGAATGATGCGATTGCCAGCGCTAGCAGAATCGCGGCTGAAATCCCAATCGCCGCCCGCCGCCGCCTGGGTGAGATCCGCGACAAAAGCGCCGCCCCCGCCAGCGCCGGCCCGAGCATCGCGAGATAGAGATAGTGATCGGCGACCGTCGAATAATATTGGTAGGAGAACGGCACCAGCCCCAGGATCGGCAGCAGCGCCGCCACGAATATCAGACCGGCCGCGAAAAGCGCTGGATCGCGCCGCCGGCGCAGCCAGAGAAGCCCGGCCGGCAGCAGAGGAATCAGCGCGATCGCATAGAACCACCCCTTGGTCACCATCGCGCTCGGCCGCCAGCCATAGCCAAACGCGAGGTCGATCGGCAGGACGATCTTGCCCAGATAAAACGCCAGAGATGCCCCCGCGACGACAGGCCGCTGATAAAGCTCTATCGGCGGAATAAACGCGCCGGCCTGCACCGCCCGGGCGATGATCGCGATGGGAATTGCCAGAATCACCCACGGCGTCAGCGCGATGGCGATCGATTTGATCGGCCGGCGGAGAAGCCAGAAATCGATGGTGGCCAGCAGCAGCGGAACGACGATGGCCAAAGGCTTGGAGAGCAGCGCCAGCGCGAAACAGACGAGCGCGAGGATGTGGAAACGCAACGAGTACAATCGCGGGACGGGCGATCGTGATACGGGAATCTCGCCGCTGCCCGACGCAGCGCCCCTTGCAGCATTCGCCGCCAGCGAGAACACCGCGCTCAGCAAATCCTTCATTCCCGAAGCCCACGCCACCGCCTCCACCTGAACCGGGTGCAACGCGAACAGCAGTGCCCCCGCGGCCGCCGGCCACGGTGAACGAATCAGCCTGCGGACGATTCCGTACACCAATAGCATCGCCATCAAATGCAGCAAAAGGCTGGCCGCATGAAAGAAGTGCGGATCGATGTGCGCCCCGGTTTCATCGGGCAATGGAATGTAAGTCGCCCCCGCCAGAATTCCCCAGACTGTGTAGGTCACGGGGATATACAGGCTCATCTCCGCATGCGACCAGTACCAGAGCAGACTGTCGCCGGCGAGTCGCGGTGGATTGAGGCGCGGGTTGTTGGTGAGTGTCGTCTCATTGTCGAACGGGCCGAATCCATCGCCGATGACCCGGCCGAAGGTCGTCAGCGCGATGAGGATCAGGAGCAGGGGAATCCACTTCGATGAAGATCCGCCGCCGCCATGCCGGCCACTCCGGCGCTTGCCGCTGCCGCCGGATGAGGCCGTGTTGGTTGAGTAGGTCTTCATGATCGCACAGGTGAAATGAGGGCGGCCATCCGGCCCGTCGCCGCGCCGTCGCGACGGTGCGAGAAGAAATCGGCGGACTTGGCGAACGTGCAGAGATTGGTGGTGTCGATGTATTTGCGAATGAGTCGTGCTTGCTGGAGTTGGGCATAGGCGACACCGCGGAGATTGAGAGGTGTCTTGCGTATCGAAACGCACGGTTCAACGATCTCCGCGGGTTCCTCGAAACCAAAGTAGTGTCGAAATTTGGCAATGACCTCCGCTCCAACTTCGTAGTTTTTCATGGAGATGCACGGCCCGATGGCGGCGCGGAAATCGGCGGGGGATTGGCCGGTGAGATCGGTAAGTCGTTGCACGGCGCCCGGGATTATTCCGGCGACCAGACCCCGCCACCCCGCATGAACCGCCGCCACCGCCCGCCCATCTCCGCTCGCCAGCAGAATCGGCACGCAATCCGCATATTTGACGCCCAGCGCCCGGCCGGGGTCATCCGTCACCAGCGCATCGGCGCATCGCCCATTTTCAAAATCCCTATCCGCGCGAGCCGTCAGCACCTCCGCCCCATGCACCTGGCTCACCCAGCAGCGCGCGGCCTGGGACAGCCCCACCGCGGCCGCGAAACGCCGGTAGTTCTCATCCACGTTGGCGATGGGGTCCTTCACCTCCGCATCGCGTGAGATGCCCAGGTTCAGCGAATCAAACGGCGCGGGGCTGACCCCGCCGCTGCGGGTGGAGAATCCATGTCGAACTCCGATCCGCTCCAGCAGGGGGGATGCGAAATAGTGCAGATTGTCGGCCCGGCGGCGAACCAGCATGGCCAGAGGATACGGGACAACGCCGATTCGATGAAGCGGTTGACGCGCGGGGGGAAAAACGGGAAGGTGGGCGGTGCGAAGCCGTGGGGCGGTTCCAAGCTCGACAGCCGTTTCGTTCGCAAGAGCGCATCGGCCTGTCGCTCCGGGGTTACCCCGGGGACGTGACATTACCTCCGCAGTGAGCGCGCGACAGTCCGGGCGCTACCACGCCCAAGTTGTCGCGCCGGACGAGATTCGTTGGACCGCCCCCGGCTTTTGTTTCACGCCATGTCCCGGATTGGAAGATGTCGCTGCTGGATTCCTCACGGTTCATCTACTCGCTGGCCGGCGAATTGATCAGCCGCCCGTGGAATGCCGCCGCTCTGAAAACCGCACTACGTCGCCCGCCTTATCGTCCGCTCCGAATCCCCAAATTCATCGAGCGCCTCCTCGCGGCCTTCCCCGCCGCGCCCAAATTCCATGACCTGGTCGCGTTTCTGCGAATCGACTCCGGCCTCACCCGCGCGCTTTCTCGCGGCTTGGCCCCGCTCCCCGCCATCGCATCGCGCCCAACGCGCCACCTGCGCAAGATGGATGACCCACCCGTGCGACTGAGCGGCCTTGCAATCCCAAAACTGCCTACCGAATCCGCGCTGGCCGAATGGTTCGGCATCGACTCCCAGCGACTGCGCTGGCTCGCCGATGTCGCCGGTCGAAACCGCAAGCATCGCGCCGGCCCACTTCGCACCTATCGCCATCGCTGGATTCCGCGCCGCAACGGTCCCCCGCGCCTGCTGGAAATCCCCAGGCGCGCCTTAAAGCTGATGCAGCGAAAACTCCTGGCCGAAATTCTCAATCCCATCCCTGTCCATCCCGCCGCCCACGGGTTTTGCGCCGGCCGATCGATCGTCACCAATGCGAGCGTTCACTGCGGAAAGTCAACCGTGCTGCGCTTCGACCTGGCCGATTTCTTCCCCAGCATCTCCTCGGCGCGGGTGTTTCAGATTTTCCGCACGATCGGTTATCCGGCCCGCGTCGCGCGATTGCTTACCGGCCTCTGCACGACGCAGCTTCCGGCCGATGTCTGGGAAGCCCGTCCCGGCGCTCGCGCGGGCGCGGATTTCGCCGCGTGGCAGCGCCTGTTCACCCGCCATCTTCCGCAAGGCGCGCCCGCCTCGCCCGCACTGGCCAACCTGGCGGCGGGCCGGCTCGACCGCCGCTTGGCCGGCCTGGCGACCAGAATCAGCGCGGCCTACTCGCGCTATTCGGATGATTTGACCTTCTCGGGGGGCGCTAACCTGGCTCGCGCGAGCAAGCGCCTGGCGACCGTCGTTTCGGTCATCGCCCACGAAGAAGGTTTCACTCTGAATCACCGCAAATCCCGAATCATGCGCGCCGGCGTGCGACAACATGTGACCGGCGTGGTCGTCAACATCCGCCCCAACATCGCCCGCTCCGAGTTCGACCGCCTCAAGGCGATTCTCACCAATTGCGTTCGCCAGGGGCCGGCATCGCAGAATCGCGAGGAGCGGCGCGATTTCCGGGCATACCTCACAGGGAAAATTGCGCATGTCTCATCAGTCCATCCCGGCCGCGGCGCTAAGCTGAAATACATTCTTGATCGAATCGATTGGAAGTGAGAAACTGCTCCACCACGCCAAACCCATGCCCCACATCCCCCTCCACCCCGCCCCACCCATAATTATCCCTCCGACATTCTCCGTGCCCTCCGTGTTTTCCGTGGTGGTCTTTTCCTCCGAACCCAAAGCGACAGTTTGAATTTTCCCCCTCCCCACCTTATCTCTTACCCCCGCGCGTAAAACTAAAGGAACACTCTCCATGCCCTCTACCGCTCCCCCCTGTGCCCTGGTCATCTTCGGCGCCAGCGGCGATCTCGCCAAGCGCAAGCTCATCCCCGCCATCTACGAGATGGCCCGGGAGAAGCTCCTCTCCGAAAACACCTACATCGTCGGCTTCGCCCGCTCGCCGATGACCGATGACCAGTACCGCGCCGAATGCCGCGAATCGGTCAAAAAGTTCGGCCGAACCAAGCCCATGGGCATGGCCCTCTGGGAGGAAATCGAAAAGCGCATCCACTACTTCCAGGGCGACTATGGCTCGGCCGACGATCATCAGCGCCTCTCCGAACTGCTCTCACAACTCGATGTGAAGTACGGCAACAACGAGAAGAACCGCCTTTTCTACCTCTCCACGCCCCCCAACACCTTCGAGCCGATCATCTCCCGCCTCGGCGAGCGCGCCCTCGATCCCAAGACCAACCCCGAAGCCCGCTTCAAGCGGCTGATCATCGAAAAACCCTTCGGCTACGACCTGGCCACCGCGCGCGAGCTCAATGAACTCATCCACAAGTATTTCGATGAAACCCAGGTCTTCCGCATCGATCATTATCTGGGCAAGGAAACCGTCCAGAACCTGATGGTCATGCGCTTCGCCAACTCCATCTTCGAGCCGATCTGGAATTACAAATACATCGATCACGTCCAGATCACCGTCAGCGAAACCCTCGGCGTCGGCTCGCGCGGCGGCTATTACGATAAATCCGGCGCGCTGCGCGATATGGTGCAGAATCATATCTTCCAGCTCATGGCCCTGGTCGCCATGGAACCCCCGGCCGCCCTCGATGCCGTCTCCATTCGCGATGAGAAGACCAAGGTTTACAGATCCATCCGCCCCATCCGCCCCGAGCAGGTCGATCATTACGCCATCCGCGGCCAGTACAGCCCCGGCGAGCATGCCGGGCAGAAAACCGAAGGCTACCTGAAGGAAAAAGACGTTCCCCCCGATTCCCGCACCGAAACCTTCGCCGCCCTCAAGCTCTACATCGATAACTGGCGCTGGAGCGGCATGCCCTTCTACCTCCGCACCGGAAAATTTCTCGATTCCAAGCTGAGCGAGGTCGTGGTGCGTTTCCGCTCGCCGCCGCAGACGCTCTTCCAGAAACAGTGCGAATCGCCCGTCTATCCCAACGATCTGATCGTGCGCATCCAGCCCGAGGAAGGCATCAGTTGGCGGCTCAACGGCAAAGTCCCCGGCGGCGCGATGAACATCAAATCCGTCGCCCTGGATTTCCTCTACAACACCGCGTTCCACGTCGAACCCCCCGAGGCCTACGAGCGCCTGATCTACGATGCCATGAGCGGCGACCAGACCCTCTTCATCCGCGGCGATGAGGCCGAGGCCGCCTGGGCCGTCATCGACCCCATCGAGGAAGGCTGGCGTCAGAGCAAGCGCCCCCCCGAATCTTACGCCCCCGGCTCCTGGGGCCCCAACCGTTCGATCGACCTCATCGAATCCGATGGCCGCCGCTGGCTGCATGCCGGCAACGGCGAGGCCGAGCCCATCGTCGCCTGCTCCTTATAATCCGATTGTAGCATGGGCATCCTGCCCGTGTGGAGTGCGCGGAATTTTGAAAGCCGCTGCATTGTCGATTTGGAAGTCGTTCACACGGGCAGGATGCCCGCGCCACGGGAAACCACTTCGACGCAAATCGCCCGTCGTGCATGGAGAGTCTGGATGTCAATTCTCGTCATCAGCAGCAGCCTGAATCTCGACAGCTCCACGCTCCATCTCGCGCGCCATGTTCTCGCCAGCCTCGAGCGCCAGGGCCATCCCGCCGCGCTCCTCGATCTGGCCGGCCGGGAAATGCCCTGGTGCGATGGCTTTCGCTGCTACGAATCGGCCCACGCCCAGGATCTGGCCGCGATCGTCCGCGCCGCCTCCGCCATCATCATCTGCACGCCCATCTACAATTTCTCCGTCAATGCCGCGCTTAAGAATTTCATCGAGCTGACCGATCAGGCGTGGAACGACAAAGTCGTCGGCTTCGCCTGCTCGGCCGGCGGGCCATCGAGCTACATGGCCATCATGTCGGCCGCCAACTGGCTGATGCTCGACTTCCGCTGCGTGATCGTGCCCCGATTCGTCTACGCCACCCGCCAGGCCTTCACCGAGCGCGTCTTGACTGATGAGGAAGTCGCCCGACGTCTCGATGAACTGGCCGCCGCAGTCGTCCGTTTCGGCGCGGCGATGGCCTTGCCCACAACGAATCCCCCACCGGCCGGGTAAGTTTGGAGGACACGTTCTGGGTGCCACGGCCACGCGCCAGACCGTTCTCGAATATCAATGACGCACTCGCGTGGCCGTGTCTTCGAGCGTTCGAATGCTTCTCCCCCCATCCACCACCGTCACGCGATAACCCGCTTCCTCTACGATAACAATCAGATTCGTGGCCGTGAAACCCATTTGGAGCCCCTCATGCGAATTACCCTCACCCCATCCCTCTTCGCCATCCTCCTCCTCAACACCACCCTCTTCGCCGCCGACCCCGCCCAACCCGCAAATCCCTCCAATCCCAACCCCGCGCCCATCGTGCCGCTCGTCGCCCTCCCTCCCATCCAGCAATCCGCCTCGGGCATCACGCACTCCTTCATCGCCTTCGGCGCTGAGACCTACATCATGGCCGGCGATGGCAAGATCACCTGGCGCTGGCCGGGCAATTCGCGCGATGGATGGCTCATGCCCAACGGCAACGTGCTCATCGCCGCCTCCAAGAGCAAGGATTACCCCAGCGGCGCCATCGTCGAACTCGATAAGGAAGGCAAACCCCTCTTCGTATTCAAAGGCACCCAGAGCGAAGTCGATAACGTTCAGCCCCTCGAAAACGGCAACATCGTCTTCACCGAATCCGGCCCCAAGCCCC
>JBBRTW010000172.1:0-13461 GCA_038244055.1 Tepidisphaerales bacterium
ATCCCAACGGGCAGATCCCGGCCTACGAGTGGGAATTTTCGGATGTGAACCCGCCCGTGCAGGCGTGGGCGGTCTGGCGGGTTTACAACATCGAGAAGCACGCCGATGAGGAAAGGGGAGACCGCCAGTTCCTGGAGCGCTGCTATCACAAGCTGCTTTTGAATTTCACCTGGTGGGTCAACCGCAAGGACAGCCAGGGGCACAACATCTTCCAGGGCGGCTTCCTCGGGCTGGACAACATCAGCGTCTTCGACCGCAGCCAGCCGCTGCCCGATGGCGGCCGGCTCGAGCAGGCCGATGCCACCGGCTGGATGGCCCTCTTCTGCCTGAACATGATGGCCATCGGCCTGGAGCTGGCGCAGGACGACACGGTTTACGAGCACCTGGGGATCAAGTTCTTCGAGCATTTCATGAACATCTCCTCGGCCATCAACCGCCGGGAAGAGGGCGCGGTCACGATGTGGGATGAGGAGGATGGGTGGTATTACGACCGCGTGCATGGGGTGAACGGGGATCGCGGCGCCCGGCAGCTCAAGGTGCGATCGCTGGTGGGGCTGATCCCGCTCTTCGCCGCGCAGATCCTGGATCAATCCTGGTACGCGCGCCTGCCGGCTTTCAAGGCGCGCTATGACTGGCTGATGGACAATCGACCGGACCTTTGCGTCGGCATCGTATGCACCTGGACGCGCGATGGGCAGCGCTGCCTGCTCTCGATCGCGGATTACGACCGCTTGCAGCGCATCCTGCGCCGCGCGCTGGATGAAACCGAATTCCTGGCGGATCACGGAATCCGATCGGTCTCCAAATTCCACCAGGCCCAGCCCTACGCGATCTCCATGGGCGACCGCCAGTGGACCGTCCGCTACGAGCCGGGCGAATCGACCACGAGAATGTTCGGGGGGAATTCCAACTGGCGCGGGCCGATCTGGTTCCCGACGGCGTTCATGCTGGTGACGGCGCTGCGCGTTTACGACCGGTTCTATGGCGATTCGCTGGAGATCGAATGCCCGACCGGTTCGGGGAAGCTGATGTCGCTCAACCAGGCGGCAATCGAGATCGGCCGGCGTCTGGCGTCGCTCTTCGCGCGCGACGCAACCAGTGGAAAGCGCCCCTGCTTTGGTGAGAACGATTTGCTGCAATCGGATCCCCATTTCAAGGACTATCTTCTCTTCCACGAGTTCTTCCACGGCGACACCGGCGCGGGCCTGGGCGCGGGGCACCAGACCGGATGGACCGGGCTGGTGGCGAAGGTGATCGAGCAATCGGCCATCGACCGGGCCCACGAGCGCGCCGGCAAATGACAGTGCGGTCCCTTGTGGTGCGGGCGTCGTTGCCTGCTTTATCGCGTCATTGCCCCATCGATTTACGCAGCCGGGACGGACGCACCACAAGTCGCGATAAAAATAAATCGGCGCGGCCACCAGCGATGGCCGCGCCGGTGGGTGTGCGAAAATAACCTTGAGTCAATCAGGCGGTCTTGCGCCGCATCGACGTCAGCAGCGCGCCAGCGCCGGTGGCCAATCCCATCCAGACGGCCGGGGGCAGGGGAACGCCGGAGCCGCCCGCGCCGAAGGCCGGCAGAACGGTCAGCGTGTTTACCACGCCCTGGCCGGTCTGCGGATTGAAAGGCCCGGCGACCGTGGTGAAGCCATTGGTATCGGGATCGAACCCGGTGATGTAGTCGTTGATGTCGGCCGCGAAAATATTGAAGGTCTTGGGCAGATTGGGCGCCAGATCGTTAAACACGATCTGGAAAATATCCACCTCGCCGGCCGGCGGCAGCGGTGCCAGGGGAGAAGCGAAGGGGCTTGCGCCGGGCTCCGTAAGGATAAAATCATTGAAGCCGGGATAGTAGCCGTGAATCCCGGAGATGATGCCCGTCTCGATGTCCACGTTGAAGAGGTTATCGACGATGTAGCCATTCAGGCCGGTAATGCCGACGAACTGCACGGTTCCCGGATCGAATGAGAAGCTGAGTTGGAACGAGGCGACATTGTACGGGTCGATCGTCGAGGTGATCTGATGCTGGCCCGAGGTGCTCTGGGTCACCTTGTTACTGGTGGTGGCGGTGCCGGCGGTCTTGATCAGGGCCGCATCCGCCGAGGGCGGCATCATCGCCATCGCCGCCGCGGCTATCGCTGCGAACATCAATGAGTTTCTAAATGACATGAATCTATCTCCTGCGAAAAACTTCAAGCGGGCGCATGAGAGTCGAGCTTGACGACCACCTGACAAACCCACTGCGCCTGGCACCCACTGCCGCACCCACTGCGTCAAGAGTGTCATTTCTACCCGCATCGGGTGCATACGCAAGCAAAAAACACTCATTTTGACTG
The DNA here is from genome assembly GCA_038244055.1 of Tepidisphaerales bacterium. GTDB lineage: Bacteria > Planctomycetota > Phycisphaerae > Tepidisphaerales > Tepidisphaeraceae > DASPKW01. The sequence goes on from JBBRTW010000172.1 coordinate 2,337, forward strand.
GCCGAGGCAATGGATGGCGATTTCAGTTCCAATTTTCCACCCACCTCGGGTAAACTGGGGAACTTATGACGCTTCGACCCCTCTCTACCGTCGCGTGGTCTGTCATCGTGCTGCTCGCCGCCACGGTGGCGTACCCCGCGCCAACCACCAGCACCGGGCCCACGTCGCAGATGTCGCCGATGCTCATCAGCATCACCGGCGTCGAAGGCATGGTGCAGGTCCGCGAAGCCGCCGACAAACCCTGGCAAAAGGCCAAAGAGGGAATGACCGTCACAGAAGGCGCGGAGTTCCGCACCGGCCCGAAAAGCGCGGTGCGCTGTTTTCTTCCGCCCGACCAGACCATCACGCTCGATCGCCTGGGCACGATCAAACTGATGCAGGCTCTGCGCGATGGCAATGTGGTCAAGACCCGCGTCGGCATGCCCTACGGCCGAACACGGTACGACATCGAAGAGGCCGGCATCGAGCACCAGAGCGAACTCGTCAGCCCCTCCAGCACCCTGGCCATCCGCGGCACCAAGGTCAGTATCTTCGATCAGCCGCCCTACGCGCCCAGCGCGGTCAGCCTCACGGGCACGGCCGTGTACAAGAGCGCCAAGCGCCAAATCGCCTTCGGTGCAAAAGGCCAGGGCAAGACCGAAGTCACGGGCGATGGCACCGGCGCAGCCGCTTATTCGCTGCTGCAGACTTTCGTCGATCCCAACTCCAGCTTCGGCCGGCCCGCCGCCGATCAGAAACTCATCGGCCAGCTCCAGGCCAAAGGCGATATCGTCCTGAATAACGGCCAGCTCGCGCTCGCCTTCGGAAGCGCCGTCAGCGACCCGCAGCTTCAGAGCCTGCTGGCCAATCAGGGCCGCTTCAACATCGCCCTGCGCTGGACCGGCCCGGGCGATTTCGATCTCTTCGTCCTGGGCACCGATCAAAAAACACAACTGCCCTACACGCTGGGCAACCCTTCGTACAAAGGTTCGGTCTTCAAAGACATCGGCCTTTTCGGCGAAGATCCGCTCGCGCCTTCGGTCACCGCGTCCAGGGTTCCCGATGGCGGCCGCATCAAGTTCGACCAGATCGCCTTCGGCGGCGGCGGGCTGGAATTCGCCTCCTGGGGCGGCAAGGGCCAGCCCGTTCCGCAGCAGGGCTATACCGTCGCCATCGTCTACTACGATCAGCGCGGGCATCTGGCCGCCTATCCGCTCCGCTCGCAGTTCAAGGTCGATGCCTTTCTTGATGGCAAGCGCATGCCCGTTCTCACCAACTTCGATGAGCTCGTCGCCGGCACCGCCACCGAGCTGAAATTCGGCCCGACCTACACCGGCACGGCCAGCCTGATCGACTCCGAAAAAATTCTCCCCACCGACAAAGTCAAAGGCGACATCCGCCTGACGGCCGTCGACATCACCCCCGAAGCCCTCGGCCTCGACGGCAAGCCCATCGGCGACATCAATGGCGGCACTCCCGCGTCCGCCACACCGGCCGCCCAACGCGCCGACCCCAAGAGCGGCAAAACCATCGCCGCCCGCGAAGCCGCAGCGCCGAAGGCGGCACCCCCCGGCCGACCCGCCAAAGGGCGATGATCCCCTGCTGGAACCTTCCCACAAATCAATCGATCCCCGGCCGGGTTTGGGTCGTATCACCTATGCGGAAATTGCGGACGATCCGCGCGCCCGGGCGATGCGGGCGCGGCGTTATTATCGGCCTGGCGCGCGCGAAACAGGGAATCGCGAGCGTAGGTGAAATGCCTCTATCCATCGCCGGGGGGCGGGGGTAAAATCATCATTCGCAATGTCAACGATCACCGCTGGCACACCCGCCGATTCGGTTCGCCAGACGCAGATGCGTCCGGTGAACTCCAGCGCGAGTCGCCAGCAGGCGCTCATCCAGCCGCTGATCGATCAGGTTTTCTCGGCCGATCGCGAGTACCGGCATTTTGGGAAAGTGCTGACATCCGATGGCCTGCATAATTTCATTTTCGCGGCCGAGGATGAGACGCACGAACCGGTAGCCGCGTTCAGGTCGCTGCGGTGGGGCGGGCAATTCATCTACGTATCAACCCACAAAGCGCGGGTGAAAAGGGCTCTGGAAGCGTTTGTCGCCAGCGGCGGATTTATCATCGAGCAGTCGCCGACGTATTACCGCAAACCGCTGAGATTTCTCCCGTGGCTCGGCCGGCGCGTGCATTATTTCATCGCCCGCAAGGTGCAGCTCATCCTGCCGGGCGAGTTCACCGATCGCTTCACCTACAACGTCGAACTCGCGCGCCACGAGAAGCCCGAGGATGAGGCATATGTCGTCTGCAAGCGCGTGCCGAGCTTTGAATCGGTGGTAGCGCGGCTGCGGAATAAGTGGCCGGATGCGGCGCAGGATGTGATCGAAAAACGGGCGAAGAAATTCACGGATAAAATCTTCCCGACCTTCCTGACCCGCGAGGCGGCGATCCTGATGATCTTGCAGGAGCATCTGCCCTCGCGTTACGCCGGGCGGGTGCCGCGCATCATCAGCTTGGAGAAAGACATCCGCGGCTTCGTGACCACGCTGCGGATGAACTGGCTGCGCAACGGCGGCCGCCCGCTGAGCCAGCTCGAATTCGCGCTGCAGGCGGCGGATCTGCTTCGCGCGGTTCACGATGCGGCCGGTGTGATCCATCTCGATCTGCGCCTGGATAACATGGTCATCACGGAGCAAGGCGTGGGCTTCGTCGATTTCGGGTCGGCCGTGCGCGTGGGGGAAGATCTTTCCTCCAACCCCCTGCTGGGCACGCTCTTCGATGAGCTGATGCGCACCAGCCACATCCAGAAAATGCTCTTCCATATGACCCAGAGCGGGCAGGTGACCTCGCAGCATCTCTGCACCAAACATGGCAAAGTCGATAAGGCGATCGATGTGTTTTATCTGTCGCTGCAATTCAACACGCCCCACGGCAACCCCGATCTGGCGGGCCTGATCGACTACGATCAAACCGGCGAGATGGCGAAGATGATCCACGAGCTGAGCTCGACGGTGCTGCGGCCGGATAATCCGACGGATACGGCCCATAAGTCGGCCAAGGATATTCTGCGCTCGCTGGAGCTGATTGAGGAGAAGATGAGGCCGCAGAAGGTCAAGGCACTGGGGAAATGATTGGGGGATTCCGGGCACCGTATCCGCCCGAAAGCAGCCCGATTCTCCGCATTTCGTTCCTTTCGGCATGGCGACGGGGGATTTTCGACTCGGTGTGATCGCTCACTGTAGAACCGCCGTCGGCTTGCGAATTGTGCGTGGGGGAATTCTAATCCGGCTTAGGCTCATGCGAGCCTGACCCGGTCGTCTTCGCGGAAATAACCGAGTACAGAACGTTCACTTCAGCCGTCAGGTTTAACCCATGAAACAGATTCTCTGCGCCTTGTTCTCGCTTGCGGCGTTGCTAACGACCTCCGTGCAGGCCGGGCCGCTTGTGTATGAAGGAACCGAAGGTCCCGGCAGGGGCAAGCACATTGTCTTCATGGCGGGCGATCACGAGTATCGGTCGGAGGAGACGCTACCGGCCATGGCGCGGCTGCTGGCGAAGCACCATGGGTTCAAATGCACGGTGCTTTTCAATATCGATCCGGCCACCGGGGAGATCGTCGCGGGCAATTCGAACATGCCGGGCATGGAGGCGCTGGACAGCGCGGACCTGGTGGTGGTGTTCATCCGCTTTCAGCAATTCCCGGCCGAGCAGATGAAGCACTTCGACGATTACCTCAATCGCGGCGGGCCGGTGATTGGCCTGCGCACGGCGACGCATGGCTTTAAGACGGTGAAGGATGATCCCTTTGCCAAGTATTCGTACGACAGCAAGGTGAGCGGGTATGAGCTGGGTTTTGGCCATCAGGTGCTGGGGCAGACCTGGGTGGGGCATTACGGAACCAACCACAAGCAGAGCACGCGCATTACGATCGTGGAGGAGAAAAAGGCGCATCCGATTCTGCGCGGCGTGAAGGACATCTGGGTGCAGGCGGGTTGTTATGTGGGCAAGCCGGTGGATAGCGAGATCCTCACGATGGCCCAGCCGCTCGATGGGATGACGCCCGATTCGCCCGCCGATGCGAAGAAGCCGCCGATGCCGTCGGAATGGACGCGCAGTTACAAGTCGGCCTCGGGCAAGGTCGGCCGGGTTTTCACGACGCTTTACGGGACTTCGGAGGACATCACCAACGAAGGCTATCGCCGGATGCTGGTGAACAGTTGCTTCTGGGCGCTGGGCCTGGAGGATGCGATCAAGCCCGATCTCAATATCGCGCTGGTTGGCGCGGGCAAGCCCAACACCTTCAATGGCGGCGGCTACGCGCGGGGCATCAAGCCGGAGATGTATGCCGGCTTTGAAAGCCCGATTCCCGCGAACAACGACACCAAGGGGCCCGCGGGGCCCGCGCCCAAGGCAAACAAGGTGGAGCCGAAGGCCGACGCCGCGCCGAAACAGGCGGAGCCGGCCAAGGCTTCAGCACCGGCACCAGCCGTGAACACGGGCAAGCCGGCGCGGTTTGTGCGCATCGAACTGCCGGGCGACAAGCGCATCCTCACCCTGGCGGAAGTGGAAGTGATCAGCGGCGGCAAAAACGTAGCGAAGGATGGCAAGGCGACCCAGTCGAGCACCAACGGCGGCGCTGTGGCGGCCAAGGCGCTCGATGGCAACAAAGACCCCGAGTTCGGCAAGGGCGGTCAGACGCATACGAACAACGCGGGCACGACCAATCCGTGGTGGGAGGTCGATCTGGGCAAGGAAGTGGATGTCGATACTATCGGCATCTGGAATCGCAAGGGCTTTGAGAAGCGGCTGGATGGATTCACGCTGACCCTGCTCGATGCGGAGCGCAAGCCGGTATTCAGCGTGACGAATATCGCCGCGCCCGAGAGCATGTCGATCGACATCAAGAACGACGGGAAGCCGACGTATCTGAACTTCGCCGGCAAGCCCGGCAGTCCGGCGGCGGGGGCGCCGGTGGCCGCCGCGGGCGGCGCGGCAGCCAAAGAGAAGCCTGCCAAGACGAAGGATTCGAATGCGGATCAACTGGTCGATGTGCCGGCGGACTACCGCGATCCTTCGCCATTCGCCTTTAAGAAGGGCGACGTGGTCGCGATCCTGGGCAATGGGCTCCCTGACCGCATGCAGAGCGATGGTTGGATGGAGACACTGCTGCAGAGCCAGCTTCCCGGGCAGGAAGTGCATTTCCGCAACATGACCGCCAGCGGCGATCGCCCCGATTCCTTCCCCCGCAGCGGTGGCGCTGCCACCATGACCCAGTATCTCCGCCATGTGAAGGCCGATGTGGTGTTCGGCTTCTTCGGCTACAACGAATCGTACGGTGGGATCGAAAAGGCCGATGATCACCGTAAGAAGCTCGTGGATTTTGTGAAAAAGACGCGGGGCTCGAAAGCCAACGGCACGGGCTTTCCGCGCATCGTTCTCTTCAGCCCTATCGCGCACGAAGACACGCATAACCCCAATGTCCCCGACGGCAAGGCCCACAATATCCAGCTCGAAGCCTACACGAAGGCCACCGAGGCGGCGGCCAAGGAGGCGGGCGTGGCGTTCGTCGATCTGTATCACCCTTCGCTCGAACTCTTCAAAGCCGCGCGAACGCCCCTGACAATCAACGGCGTGCATCTCAGCGAGGAAGGCGACCGCCAGTTGGCCGAGGTCATCGCCACCGCACTGCTGGGTAAGCCCGTGAGCGCCTCGGCGTCTCTCGCCTCGTTGCGTGAAGCGGTGATGGATAAGGACCTGCACTGGCTCAACCGCTACCGCGCCTCGGATGGCAACGATGTCTGGGGCGGCCGCTCGACGCTCAAGTTCGTGAACGATCAGAACAACGCCGTAGTGCTTCAGCACGAACAGAGCATGCTCGACGTGATGACCGCCAACCGCGATCGGCGCATCTGGGCCCGCGCCCAGGGCCAGGACATCAAGGTCGATGACAGCAACGTGCCCGCGCCGATCAAGGTCGTGTCGAATGTCGGCGGCGGCAGCAAGAGCTCCAGCGCCATGAAGGAAGGCTCGCTCCGCTACACCGATGGCGAGGAGGCCATCAAGTCCATGGCCGTCGCCAAGGGATTTGCGGTGAATTTGTTCGCCGACGAGAAGAAGTTCCCGCAACTGATCAACCCCGTGCAGCTCCAGGTGGATGGTAAAGGCCGCCTGTGGGCCGCGGTGTGGGCCACCTATCCGAAGTGGGAGCCGCTCAAGAAGATGAACGATGCGCTGCTGATCTTCCACGATGATGACCACGATGGCCGCGCCGATCGCGTGACGGAATTCGCGAAGGTGCAGAACCCGCTGGGCTTCGAGTTCTGGAACGGCGGCGTGCTGGTTACCTGCATGTCGGAGCTGCTTTTCCTCAAGGACACCGATGGGGACGGGGTGGCCGATGTGCGGATCGTCATGCTGCAGGGCCTCGACACGGCCGATACGCATCACGGCGCGAACAACCTGATCTACGGCCCCGATGGCGGCATTTACTGGCAGAGCGGCGTCTTCATGATGCACAACTACGAGCATCCGTGGGGGCCGTCGCTGCAGAGCACGGCTTCGGCGATGTATCGCTTCGACCCGCGCCGATTCACCATCTCGATGCACGCGGGCAACTCGCCCAATCCACACGGCATCGCCTTCGACCGCTGGGGCTACGAATATGCGACCGATGGCACCGGCGGCCACGCGTTTCAGGTGCGGCCCGAGGGCTCGTGCTTCAAGATGTACGAGCTTTTGAAGAAGGAAGTGCGCCCCGTGACTGCCAGCGAGATCGTCTCCAGCACGCATTTTCCCGAATCGATGCAGCAGGATTTCCTGATTTGCAACGTCATCGGTTTCCTGGGGATCAAGCAGTATCATCTCGATCGCAATCCCTCAACCGGCGCTGTCTGGGGCGAGCCGGCCGGGGATGAATTGACCGTGACGAGAGTCAATGCCGATGGGAGCAAGACCGAGGATAAATCGCGCGGCTTCCTGATGAGCGGCGACAAGAATTTCCGGCCGACCGATGCGATCTTCGGCGAGGATGGCGCGCTCTACGTCTCCGACTGGCAGAACGTAATCATCGGCCACATGCAGCACAACGCGCGCGATCCCAACCGCGACCACGAGCATGGCCGCATCTACCGCATCACCGCCACTGGGCGGCCGCTGCAAGCGCCCGTGGCCATCGACGGCCAGCCGATTCCGGCGCTGCTCGAGAACCTGAAGCACCCGGTGGACGGCGTGCGCCATCGCACGCACGTCGAGCTCAGCGGGCGCGATACGAAGGATGTCATCGCCGCCCTGCAGAACTGGATCAAGCAATTCGACCCCAATAAGAAGGAAGATGCGCACAACCTCCTCGAGGCGCTCTGGGTTTATCAGCAGCACAATGTGAAGAACCCGGCGCTGCTTGGGCAGTTGCTCAATTCGCCTGAGCCGCACGCCCGCATCGCCGCGGCCACCGTCAAGCAGCTCTGGTTCAACGTCGAAGCCTCGCAGCGCGGCGGCGTGATCGCTTCCGCCGAGGAAGGCCCGGCCAAGAAGTCGGGCATCCTTTCGGATACGCCCGAGCTCACCACCATCCGCATCGCCACGGTCCCCGAGCGCATGATGTACGATACGAAGCAACTGGCGCTCAAACCCGGCAAGAAAATCAAGCTGACCTTCGCCAACGTCGACTACATGCCGCACAACATCCTGATGGTGAAACCCGGCAAAGCGGATGATGTCGGCAATCTCGCCGCCGCCATGGGCGCGGCCGGCTTCGCGCAGGATTACGTCCCCAAAAGCCCCGACATCCTCTGGGCCAGCAAACTGATCGACCATGCCAAGGACCAGGTCATCGAATTCACCGCGCCGGCGGCGGAGGGCGCTTACCCCTATATCTGCTCGTTCCCCGGGCATCACCAGCTCATGCGCGGCGTGTTCATCGTCGCCGAGAATCCCAAAGATTTTCTGGCTAAGAACCCCGAGCCGGTGGCCAAGCTCACCGAATGGAAACTGGCCGACCTCGAAAGTGACCTGGCGCGGGCGGGCCAGCACCGGAGCTTTGAGCGGGGCCAGCAACTGTTCGCTTCGCTCGCCTGCGCCCAGTGCCACCAGGTCGGCAAAACGGGCGGTGCCTTCGGCCCGAATCTGGGCGAAGTGGTGAAGAAGTACAAGGGCGATGCCAAGACGGTGCTGCAGGAAATCCTCGAGCCATCGCGCAACATCGAGGAGAAGTATCGCAACGTGATGCTGGACCTCGGCGATGACAACACGGTCGTTGGCATCATCGTGGCTGAGGATAAGACATCGGTCACGATCCAGTCCGGCCCCGCGCCGGCCGAGCCGCAGAAGATCGCCATTAAGGATATCAAATCCCGCCGCCCGTCCGCGCTATCGATCATGCCGGCCGGCCTGCTGAACACGCTGGACAAGGAGCAGATTCTCGACCTGCTGGCGTATCTGCTGGCCAACGGCGAGGCCGACAACGCTGCGTTTCATCACGCGCATTGATGCGGGATACCTGACCCTCCCGCCCGAATGTGTCTCACCCAGCCGCATGCGGGCTTCTTTTGTCGTTCACTTTGTCGCGCCCTTCTTCATCATGGGCATCACCTGCTGCGCCTGGTCGGCGCTGAATTCGAAGATCATCCAGCCTTTGCACCCGGCCTGGCGGGCAATTCTGATTTTCTCGATCAGGCCGGGCAGGTCGTGGCGGTCGCTCCAGACCGACAGGCCGATGCCGGGATACACCGGCACTTTTCCGGCCCACTCCACCTGGTTCTTCACCAGCGATTCGAAGCTCGAATCGTGCGGCGTGTAATCCATCGGGCAGACGAAATCGAGGTAACCCTTCTCGCACCAGAGTTTCCAGTCCTGGGCGACGGTGTCGCGGTCGACGGCCCAGTTGGCGAAGACGGCCGCGGAGATCTTCACGCCGGGGCGGACTTTGCGCGCTTCGCGGCTCACGGCCTCGACGACGGCGGTGATGTTGTCGCGGCGGAACTGGTTCCATGGGTCGCGCAGCGCTTTGCGCAGGTCGGCGGGCCAGTGGGCGACCTTCTGGCCGATCCTCGCCTCGAATTGCTCGCGACACCGGTCGCAGCAGCAGCCTTCCTCGCCGGGATAACGAATGTAATCGAAGTGAATTCCATCGACGGCGTACCTGGCGGCCACCTCGACCATCGAATCGATCTCGAGCCGGCGATTGGCCGGATCGCTGGGGCAAAGCCACTGGTCGTTGACCGAACCGTCGAATCTGGCTTGCAGCTTGTTCTCGGCTTTGAGCCTGGCGACGAATTCCCTCGGGCTGCGCCCGCCGAGGTTCCAATTCACTTTCCAAACATGACACTGAACGTTGTACTTCCGGCAGGCGTCGAGGCAGAGCTTGATCTGGTCGCCTTTCTCCTTCACTTCGGGAGCGACGGGGAGAACGGCACTGTCGTAATAGGCCACGCCGCCCCAGAGCATGTTGGGGACGATGGCGTTGCAGCCGCTTTCGGCCAGCGCTTTGATGGCATCGTCCCAGTTCATTTTGCCTGAGGGGCCCATGGCGCTGTGGCACCACCAGCCTCGGAATTCGCCGGGGGCGGATGGCTCGGTGCGGCAGTAAATCTCCACGATGATTCGCCGGGTGGCGGCGACCATTTCAATGGCCTCGAAGCCTCGTCCGGCGAAGGCTTCGGTGTCGCACATGTCCGCCTCAGCGCTACGGAGTTTGACGACCAGGAACCTTTCATCGGGATGTTCGCCGAGCTGGGCGATCCGCTTTTCCAGGCCTTCGCGGAGATCGTAAGGTCCGAACTGATACACTCCCCTGGCAGCGCGGGCAGCCGCCTTTTGAATCGCGGACGGCACCATCGCGCCGACCACGGATGCGAGCATCTTCGCCTGATTCTCCGCATCATCGTCCAGCAGAACGTGCGTCATCAGCGCCCCGCGATCGGAGAGCAGCAGGGCAGCCTCGCCGCTGTCCTTTCCGGGCGCATCGTGCCAACCGGCAATGACGCGCGGTTTAGCGGAGTGACCGGCGATCGGCTTGGCGCTGTTGATGTTCCACGATTTCTGGGCGATGGTGCGGGGCATTCCCCCGGGTGCATCGGGCCTGGCGATGATTTGAGAGAATCGATTCTCCGGACCGCCTTGCATAAATCGGCCGACCTCGAAGCCGCAGGCTTTGGCCAGTTCGCCGGGCATGCTGTAGAAGGCCATCACTTTGCCGCCGGATTCGACGTGCTTGATCAGGAGGCCGATCGCCTCGGGGGAGAGGGCCGGGTTGTGCGGAAGCACGATCAGGGGCGGCAGCTTCAGGCCGGGGCGGGCCAGGTCGTTGTCGCTGACCACGGAACATTCAATGCCCGAACGGTTCAGAGCGCCGATCGCATTGCGCGTGAACTGTTCGATGGCGCGCGCCTCGCCGGGGTGAGTCGCCAGCGCGGATTCGTTGCGGACGACCAGGACCTCGCCGTTGAACTCGATGCGCTGGAAATTGCGAATGGCCAGTTCGGTGTCGCGCTCGCCGCCGCGCCAGGCGGACAGGCGCATCGTCTGGATCTGGCTCCAGCCCGCGGGCGCGCCTTCGGTGCCGAAGTCGTCCTTGCGGAGATTCACGCTCAGCCACTGCCCGGCCCGCGGCAGGGCGAATCGGCCGACATACCAGCCTTTGCCGCTCTGCAGATAGAGCGTCATGCCGGTGATCGGGGTGGGGTCCTTGCACCAGATCTCGAGGGAAATGCCTTCATAACCGGCCAGCGTAAAGGGCAGCGCGCGGTCCCATGAAGCGCGTTCGGGCTTGGTGGCGGCAAAATTGCAGGGAAGCAATAAGGCCGGTTTCCCGGCAATCTCGGCGGGCCGGGCTTTGGCGGTGTCCGATTGCGCAATCCATTTGGAGTTATCGATGGGCGTTTGGGTCAGATCCAGCGCATCGCCGAAGGCCGCCGATGTCAGGAGCACGGCGACGGCGGCCAAAGCGAAAACCTTCATGTTCCTCTCCGATCAGGTGTGCGACCCCACAAAACTACCCTGAAATGATTTGTGCGTGGCTGGTTCGGCCGGGTAATCGCGGCGAATCAGGACGACCAGGATGTTCATTGACGAACGCGGAATGGTTGACTTACTTCGCCGGCCGGGTCTTGACCGCCGGCGTCGCCGCGCCCGCTGGCGGGGCGA
>JBBRTW010000173.1:0-13405 GCA_038244055.1 Tepidisphaerales bacterium
CGGACCAACAGGCGGTGGGACGCCCGACACCGGCCGGCCCGGCGCAGCGCGGCGGCCGCAATGGTCGCGATCGCGGCGGGCGCGGCGTCCGAAACGATCGCGGCCGCGGCGGGCGCGATGAGGAAATGGAGCGCGGCGAAGAACCGCGCGGCGGGGAGGAGGAGATGGAGGAAACCGAATCGGCCGGCGAGCGCGAGCCCGATCAGCCCGAGCAGCAGGATGAGCGCGACGATCGCGGCGGCAGGGGCGGGCGCGGCGGCCGCGGACAGCGCGGCGGACGCGGGCGCGGGCGGGGCGGCCGCGACGAGCAGCCGCGCGGACGCGGGCGCAAGCCCTCCAGCGATGATGCGCTGGCGGAGGAAGTGGAGGATCAGGTCGATCAGCGCGAGGAAGATCGCGCCGAGCAGGCCGCGGCGGATGCATCCATCGAAGCGCCGCTGCCGCCCCCGGCGGAAATGCCCGATATCGTCCCGGCGCAGGTTGCCGATGCCGGCGATCATGAGGTCGATCGGGATGAGGATGAGGCCGAAGAATCGGCGGATGATTCCAGCGCGGAATCGTCCGATGATCGCGATGAGCAGCGCGACGATCAGCATGACGACCAGCACGATGAATCGCCCGCCGGGATGGAAGATGAAGATGCCGGCCAGCGCGCTCCGCGCCAGCAGGCATCGGAAAATCAGGCGCAACCGGAGACGGAGGATGAGGACGGCCCGCCGCGTCATCAGCCCCGCCACGCGCCGCGCGGTGGGCATGCCAAACCCGCCGGCGGTCGCCATCCAGCCCCCAAGGCTGCTCCGAAGCCAGCCCCGCAGGCCGCGCACGATGACGAAGAGGAAATCGAGCTTCAGCCGGCCGGCATCACCCACGAGCGCCCGACCATGAAGGAGCAGGCCCGCGGCGGACGTCGCGGCGGCAGGCCGGCGGGTCGAGGCGGCGGTCGCCAGCAGGGTGGCCGGCGCGGACCCGCCCCATCGGCCGGCCCGGTTTCCGGAAATGTCGCCAAGCGCGATGCCGAGATGTCATTGGCCGAGCGCTGGGCGTTGGAAGAAGCCCAGGAAAAGGCCCGCCAGCGCCAGCAGGGCGGCGGTGGCCAGGGCGGCCAGGGTGGTGGCGGTCAGGGCGGCGGTCAGCAGCGCCCGCCGCACCAGCCGCGGCAACATGGTCCCGGCCATCAAGGCGGCGGCCCGCAGGGTGGCGGGCGCGGTCGTCCGGAAGGCGATAATCGTCAGGGCGGCGGTGGTCGTCAGGGCGGTGGTGATGGCGGACCCCAGGGCGGCGGCGGTGGCGGCGGCGAGGGCGGTCCCCGGCGCGGCCGGCGTCGTCGTCGCGGACGTCGTGGCGGCGGCGGCCAGGGCGGCGGCGAGCAAGGCGGCTTTGGCCCCGGCGACCAGGGCGGCGGCCCGGGCGACCAGGGCTACGGCGGCGGCGAAAATCTTAATGCCAATGAATCGGGCGACAATTTCGCGGGCGATCACTTCGCCGGCGAGGACAATCAGTCCGGCCCGGCCGGCGACGCCGACAATCGCCGCGATCAACCCCCCGCGCCTCAGCAGAATGCCCCGCGCCAGTCGCCCCCCGCGCCCGTGCAGCGCACGGGGTCGACCGACCGCCATCTGATTCACGATGAACCCGTTTTACCTCAACCCATATCCCGGCCGCGATCGTATCGCGACCTGGACCAGATTCCGGATGACCTGGATTAAGCGTTTGCGTCTCGCTTCTAACTTCTAACTTCTGACGCCTACATCGGCGTCTTAAACCCCATCGCCCGGACGATGCACCATCCGGATCGGGCTTCGAAGATGCCGAAGATGCCCAGGCCCGCCAGCAGCGCCGTGATCGTCCAGGCGATCGCGCTGCCGGCCGGCAGCGCCCACAGCAGGGCGAGCAGGATCGCCGCGATCAGACAGAGAATGCCCCAGATCAACCGCACGGCCTTGCCTCTGGAATCGAGATTACATTGCATGGGCATAGTATAGACGATATCTCATTTTCGCGGTGCTATAATCTTCCATGGTCTTGCCGTTGAGACCTGGAGGGAAATCCTGATGCGGGTTTCTGGGCCGCCGCACTTTTCGGGCCGATATCAGGATTAGCCGCGTTTTCGACCGCCGGCGCTGGTGTGTGATAGCGCCGCCCATTTGGATTTCAATTATGGAATATGCAGTCATCATGGCCGGCGGAAGGGGAGCCCGCCTCTGGCCATTCTCCCGAAATGCCCGCCCCAAGCAGCTTCTGCCGGTCGTCCAGGGTAAGTCGCTGTTGCAATTGAGCTACGAGCGCCTGCGCGCCCTTCTCCCGGCCGAGCGCATCTTTGTCTGCACGGCGGCCGCGCATCGCGATGCCGTGCTGGCCAACCTGCCCGAGCTTTCGCCCGATAACGTGATCGGCGAGCCCGAAGGCCGCGACACCGCGCACGCCGTTGGCCTGCCCGCGACGATCCTCCTGCAGCGCGATCCCGAGGCCGTCATGGCCATCGTCACCGCCGATCATGTGATCGAGCCGGTCGATCAGTTCGCCGCTTCGCTCAAGCTCGGCTTCGAAGCCGTCAGCGAAGATCCCAAGGCACTGGTCACCTTCGGCCTGGTCCCCACGCACGGCCACACCGGCTTGGGTTATATCCACCGCGGCGAGCCCCTGCCGCTCAAGAGCGGCGCTAAAGGCGCGTACCGCGTACTGGCTTTCCGCGAAAAGCCCGACCGCGCTACCGCCGACCGCTACGTCGAGTCCGGCCGGTACTACTGGAACTCCGGCATGTTCGTCTGGCGCTGCGATACGGTGCTCGATGAACTGGCCATCCACCTTCCCGAATCATCCAAAGGCCTGCTGAAAATCGCCGAAGCCTGGAACACGCCCAATCGCGATGCCGTCTTGAAACAGGTCTACCCGACCCTGGTGAAAAAAAGCATCGACTACGCCGTCATGGAACCCGCCTCCCACGGCAAGGGCAAGGCGCATGTGGTCGTCGTGGAGATGCCGGTGGAGTGGCTGGATGTCGGCTCCTGGCCGGCCCTGTCGGAGACGATCCCCTCCGACGATCACGATAACGCCGTCGATGCGAAGATCTGCGTGCTGGTGGATTCGTTCAACAACATCGTCGTCAGCCACGACCCCAGTCATCTGCTGGCCCTGGTCGGCGTCAGCGACATGATCGTCGTGCATACTCCTGATGCCACGCTCATCTGCCCCAAGGCCGATGCCCAGCGCGTGAAGGACCTGGTGGATCGGGTGAAGGAAAAGACGGGGGAGAAGTATCAGTAGCGCGATGTAATCGAAGAGGTCGACGAAAACTAAAAACTAAAAGCTTAAGGCGGTGATGCGTGTGTAATTTGCGCAACGTGCAATTCACCGTTTACCGACTTTTTGACTGTAAATCTTTTGGCTCATTCCTCTTCGTGCATTTCGTGTTTTTCGTGGTGAATAATCTGGGTTAAGTTTTTCGTATTTAGTTTTAGTCACCCAACCATGCGCACACTCGCCATCGATCCCGGCTCCAAGCGCGTCGGCCTGGCGATGTCCGATGAGGGGGGCCAGTTCGCCACGCCCTATGAAGTGCTCACCGTCGCCGGCGATGAACATGCCATCGCGCAGATACTTGACGTCATCCGCAAAGAGGGCGTGCAGCGCATCGTGATGGGTCTGCCCCTGAACATGAATGATTCGGCCGGCCCGCAGGCGCGCACGGCGGTGGAATTTGGACAGACTCTGGCGCAGAAATCCGGCCTGCCCGTGCTGTTCGTCGATGAACGCCTGAGCTCCTTCGAGGCCGAGCAATCGCTCAACAACCGCAAGCGCCACGGCGAGAAGCTGACCCGCCAGCGCCGCAAGCAGCAACTCGATGCGGTGGCTGCGGCCTCATTTCTCCAGCAGTTCCTGGATGGGAAGCTGATGGCGATCGATCCGGATGTTCTGGAATATTGAGTCGCCAAATCCCGCGCTTGATATTCCTGGTTGGAATTTCTGGGTGGCATGGGTAAGGCTTTCAGGCCTTACCCGTGTCGCGACTTCTCAAGAATCAGCACTGAAATCACTACCCCCCCCCCACGGGTAAGACCTGAGAGTCTTACCCATGCCACCCAAGGCCGCCGTCATCAGTCGTCGTCTGTGTGCAGCGCCCGCCCCGCACGGTATAACACGCCCCCATGGAGCGCATCCCCTTCCTTCCCCGCCTGGGCGCATTCCTGATCGACCTGGGGATCTTCACCGCCGCGGTGCATCTGTTCGCGATCGTCGACGTGCTCCTCAACACGCTCACCTCCCTCAACAATTTCGGGTTCGTCAGCCTTTTCGGCGGAAGCATTCTCCTCATCGGCTACGGCCTGCTCGAAGTTCTATTGGCCGGCACGCCCGGCAAGCGCGTCTGCGGATTGATCATCGCCACCGAAGAGGGCCGGCCGGCCACCGCCAAGCCGCTCCTCAAGCGCTGGGCCGTCAAGCAATGCCCCGTCTTTTTTGCCGCGCCGATGGCCGCCTGCTGGACGATTCTCAGCCCGCACAACTACCACTTTCCCCTGCCCGATTTCGTGGCCGTCGGCGTCAGGATTCTCGCCATCATCGATACGGTCCTCACCGGCTCGCTGCTGCTGATGATCTTCGGCGGCTGCTTCCTCGCGCTGCAAAGCGGCCGGCAAACCCTGCACGATCGCATCGCCGGCACGGCCGTTTATCCGCGATCGCAGGTGCTGGCGACAGCGGCGTTTCGGCCCGTAATCGCCATCGCCCAATCGGAAGCAACCCCTGAAAATAGCGCGCCCGCCCCGTCCGGGGTGCCATGCCCTGACGAGCTGAAACAGAGCTGATTCGCAGCGCCGCGCCATCGGCTCGTCTGGGCATGCCCCACCGCGACTCGCGCCCCCTCACTTCCGAATCACCTCCGGCCGGTCCCGCGGTCCCTCATAATCCGCCGCGACCCCCGGCACGCGATAATACGTCTTCGACAACCGCTCGATCTCCATCGGATTGATCACGATCAGCCCCTGCGCCTTCTCCTTCGGCACGCCCAGCCACGCCCGATACATATCCGGCGCATCCCCCGGCAGATCGAACACCGTGCGATACCGCAGCCGCGCTGAAGGAATCGAATACAAAAACCCCTGCGCATCGCCCATGAGCGAAACGGTTTCCCCCGGCTGATCCATCTTTTTCAGATTTTCCGGAACCAGATACGAGAGGTCGTCAAGGCCGAAGAGCCCCTGACGTCCAAGTTCGGCGAAATGCTCCATCCGCGCGTGCATCATGGAGAAGCCCGATGGGCCGGGCGCGGAGGACGAGGAAATCGGCCACCAGGAGAGAATTGCGGACAGGATGGCCAAACCGGCCGCGATGGCGGGCCACGGCTTCCAGCGCGCCAGTCCGATCGCCATCGCGGCAACTGGGATACAGAGGACATAGAATCGGCCGAGCAAATGGGTGAAGCCGATCCAGACGATGAGGACAAAGATCAGTTGGCAAAGGATCAACCATCGCTCGTGCCGGTCAGGCGACAGCACAAATGCGAGGGCAATTGTCGGCCAGAAGAGATATCCGTATTGCCAATGGGTAAGAATTTCTTCTCTTGCGGAGCGGAGGCGATGCTCAATGTTGAATCCGTTCTCGGAATCACCCTTATCGTGTGGCACGGAATGCGCAATCCGAAACCGCTCCACCTGCACCTCATCGAAATGCCCCCGCCCGAGTTGCTTCATCGCCAGCGGGAACACCGGATTGCCCGTCCAGAGCGCATTGCGAATGAGCCACGGTGAAACCACCGCCCCCGCCAGGAGGATGAATAACCCGAGAGGTTTCCACCATTGCAGTAGTCGGCGCGTTGCCAGCGCGATGATCCCGATCGAAATCGCCAGCCCCCCCAGCACCATCGGAATGGCCGTATATTTCGCACCGCATGCCAGCCCCGCCATGAGTCCCGCCAGGGCCATCGTGCGCATTCGCCCCCGCTCATCGCGCAGTCCGCGCAGACACCACCCAACCGCCAGCGCCGTGTAACACGCCAGCGCGCTCTCGGTGTACGCCACCGATCCGAGCATGATCATCCACGGCAGCGTCACCGCCATCACCGTCGCGGCCGATGCGAGAATGCGCCCGCGGCTTCGATCCTTCACCACCTCGTCCACGATCTTCGACGGCGTCTCAACCTCCATCCCCGCCGCCCCGGCAATCCGCCGACGAGTCTCATCTTCCACGGCGCCGCGCACCGCCCCATACACAGCCAATCCCATCAGCGCCACCCACGCCATGCTGAAAAACTGGCATTGATACATCGCCTCCCACGCCCCGCCGCGCAGGTGCATCGCCACCAGGCTCTGCATCTCCGCGCCATACGGAAAATACGAAAAGACGTTATGCCGCAGCTCCACGATTCGCCCGAGTTCATACCACTCGCGCGGAACCTGCAGGTGATATTCCAGCGCATCGTACGGGTGCGGATCCTCCGGCTTCCACAGCACACCCGGCATGATCGAGGCCCCCATGGTCATCATCCCCAGCGCCGGCCCGGCCGCCAGCAAAAGCCATTGCCCGCCCAGCGGTTTGCCCAGCCACGCCAGCACCGGCACCTGTTTTCCCGCCTTCGCGAACTCGACCACCCGCCTCACCGCCATCCCCGGCCCGGCCAGTAATATCGCGATCACGGTCCACCGATTGAGCGCCCCAGCCAATCCCAACCCCAGCGCCGCCAGGCTGAATATTCCTAATCCCAGACCCGCCGACGTGGCAAAGACCAGCGCCCAATTCCCTTTGAGCCGCCCACCACGCTCGCGGCTCACTGCCGGATCTTCTTTGCCATCGCTCCGAATTCCCGTCACCCATTTTATCGCCCGCCATCCCAGCAGCGCCGCCGATCCCACCCACAGCGCCACCAGCAGCCCATCGGTGAGCATCAGCATCACCACCGCCAGCCAGCGCTCCTGCGCGTACATGGCGATGACCCCCATTACGATCGCCAGCGCGCAAATGATGAAACACCCCCGCGATCGCAATGCGCCTATCCATGCCGCCCCCACATCGTCCCGCGCGCGATACTCTAATACCGGCACCCGCGCTTCATTCTTCTCCGGTTCACTCCGCCGGTCCTTACGTCCCTTCGCCACGGCTCACCTCCGCGCCGCCGCTCACTTCCTCCTCCGCTTCGGCCGCCGCATCGTCATCGATTTTGAACAGCTCTTCCAACGCCCGCATGAACTGCGCGCTGGGCCCGTGCATGCAGGTGCTGGCGCGGAGCATGCTGATCGGATCGTGCAGCAGCTTGCCGGCGATCCGCCGGGTCAGGTCTTCCAGATGCGCCCGTTCGTGGCCGCTGATGTTGGGGAGCTTGTGCAGTGTCCGCTGCAATTCCTCGGCCGCCAGTTGATGGTAGCGCTGGCTCAGGCGATTGATCAGCGGGCCGAGCTCGCGCGTCCGCTGCCAGTCGAGAAATTCCTCGACGTGCTTGCTGACGATCCCCGTGGCCGCATCAATCGCCTCGCGCCGTTGCGAGAGCGTGCCGGCCACCACCTGCTGCAGATCGTCGATGTTGTAAAGATAGACGTTTTCCAGATCGCCGACCGTGGATTCAATATCGCGCGGCAGGGCGATGTCGATCAAAAAGATCGGCCGATAGCGCATCGCCTTGCGCAGCCCGCTCACCAGCGCCTTGCTGATGATCGGCTGGTGCGCGCCCGTGGAGGAGACGACGATATCCGCCGCCGTCAGATGCTCGCCGAGATTCTCAAATGGGACCGCCTGCGCCCCGAATTCACTGGCCAGTTCCTCCGCCTTTTCCTGCGTTCGATTGCAGACCAGGAGCTTGCCCGGCTTGAGCTGCGCGAAACTCTGCAACACCAGGTGAGCCATTTTGCCCGCGCCGATGCTCAAGACCGTCTTATCCCCGAAGTGATCGAAAATCCGCCTGGCGTAATCCACCGCCACGCTGGCGACGCTCAAGCGCCCTTCGGAAATGGCCGTGGCGCTGAGCACTTCCTTGCCCACCGCGATCGCCCGCTGGAAGAGCGGGTTGAGCATCGGACCGGCCGCGCCCTGCGCCTTGGCCGCATCGTACGCCTCGCGCACCTGCCCGAGAATCTGCGTTTCGCCCAGCACCATCGAATCCAGGCTGGAGGTTACCGTGAAGAGGTGATTGACCACTTCCGTGCCCGTCTTCTGGTAGAGATGCGATGAGAACGAGGCCGGATCGATCGCGTGGAATTCCCCCAGGAACGCGATGATCTCCTCGATCCGCGGCTTGCCATGCACTTTTCGCGATGCATAGATCTCCACGCGATTGCAGGTCGAAACCAGGATGATCTCGGTCTCCGGGAATTTCGCTCTGAACGAGGCCACAGCCTCATCGCGCTGCGCCGGCGCGAAGGCGATCTTCTCGCGCACTTCCAGCGGCGCGGTCGAGTGATTCAGGCCCAGGAGCATCAATCGCTTCATTCGGCGCCCCCAGTCATGAATCTCAAATTTGAAAATCTCAAATTTGAAATATTAAATGTTAAATGTAGAAATCGCACACAAGACATGCACGCCATGCGAATCCAGTCCGTGCCTCTGCCCACATTTGCCATTTGCCATTTGCCATTTGCCATGATTATTTCCCCCCCGGCATCAGATTGACCGCCACCAGCGTGCCCACCATCAGCACCAGTCCCAGGATGCTCAGCATCGCCACTTTGCGCCCGCGCAGGCTGGGGTTGATCGGTGAATGGAGGACCAACGCGTAAACCAGCCAGACCGCCACCGTCAGCACGACCTTGGGGCTGGCGAACCAGTTGGCTCCGAGTCGCCCGCCGCTGCCGTCTTTCAAGACCTTAACCAGCCCCGTCACCAGGCCTATCGTCAGCAGCGCGAATCCCAGCGTGACGTAGGAATAGGTGATGTGCTCCAGCCGCTCCAAACTGCCGAAGCGCGGGCCGGTCGGGGGGGTCTTCTGCCGCAAACGCCGGTTGGCCAGCAGGTAGAGCGCGCCGGCCGCCCCCGAAACCGCGAACGCCGCCGCCCCGCCAAAGGTGCTGATTCGATGCACCCAGGACCAGGTCGTCGAATCGTAATCCTGCGGCTTGGCCTTCCCGAAAACCGCCGCCGCCGTCAGCAGCAGCACCACCACCGGCATGATGAACCAGTCCAGCCCGCCGATCGGCCGGGTGCGCTGCATGTACATCACAAAAACCGCCAGCAGAATCGCCAGCCACAAATACGCCTCAAAATTGTCTTCCAGCGGCAGCCAGGTCCCCGCCGGCTTGGTCATCACATGCCAGGCCAGCACCGCAACCGATGCCAGTACCCCGCTCCACATGCACGCCTTGGCGCCAATGCGAAGGCGGTCGTGATCCCAGCGCAAACGCGCCAGCGAGAAGCACCCGCCCGCCACGAACAGGAGCACCGTGAGAATCAGCAGAATGAGTTGACCGGTCGTGACCATTTTCCTCGAAGTTAATTCGCTAACGAACGATCATTCCAATCATCCACGCCCACAGCCCATCGATCCCATCGCGCTCCAGCATCGCGATCGCTTCAACGCTGGCCAGCAGTCGAAACGCCTCCCGCCTCTTCTCAATCGGCCAGCCGCTGTCGAGAATTCTCGGCCGAAGTTCTTTCATGGCCGTTGCCATCAGCGCCCAGTTGGGATCGAGTCTCTCCCGCAGGGCATCTCGAATTGTCGCCGCCAAGGCCGGGCTGCCGCCGGTGGAGACTGTCACCAATAATTCACCCTCCCGCAACAGCGCGGGGACGGTGAAATCGCCCGGTTCATTCTCATCGCTGTCGGCCCGGTTGACCAGCAGCCCCAGACGATGAGCGTCTTCCACTATAGCCCGATTCACCTCCGAATTGTCAGTGGCAGCGAAAACCGCACCTGCCCCATGCAAATGCTCCGGCCGGTACGATTCCTTGATCCTTTCCACCGAATCGGGCATCTCCGGGCCAATCTCCGGCGAAACCACCCGAACAACCCGCGCCCCGGCCTCGATCACCCCCCGCGCCTTCCGCGCCGCCACCCGCCCGCCGCCGATGATCACCACCGGCCGCCGCGATACATCCAGCAAAATGGGGTACGCCCGTTCCACAATTCCCGATTCTACCGCAACCGCCGCCCATTCGCATCCGCCACCGTTTTGGTACATTTCCACGGCTGATGAACTCCCGACCCACCGATTCCCGACCCGGGCCATACGAATTGACCCTCCTCAGCGCCCTGGCGCGGCAGTTTACCACCGTCAACGCCGCCGAGGCCGAGATTGCCCGCCTCTCGGCCATCCTCACTCTTCCCAAGGGAACCGTTCACATTATTTCCGACATCCACGGTGAGGATCAGAAGCTCCGCCATGTGATTAACAACGCCTCCGGCACACTTCGGCCGGTCATCGAGCGGCTGTTCAAGGATCGGATGCCTCCCGAGGATTTTGCGGAGTTTTTGAAGCTCATCTTCTACCCCGCCGAGGTCACCCAGCGCCTGGAACAGGAACTCACCGACCCCGCCCGCCTCCGCCCTTTCGCGATCCGCACGCTTCGCGCCCAGTTCGAGCTCGTCCGCGTATTGGCCACGCGTTACAGCCTCAAGCGGGCCATGGAAGTTTTTCCCGATGAGTACCGCGAGCTGCTGGCGGAGATGCTCCACGAGCCGACCACCGAGCGCGGCCCGGAGTTTCTCGAAGCGATCGTCGATGAGCTTCTGGCCCGCCAGCGCGTGCTCCATCTCATTCACATCACCGGCCGGCTCGTTCGCAACCTGGCGATTTACGAGCTGATCATCGGCGGCGATTGCTGGGATCGCGGCCCGCGCGGCGATCGCGTGGTCGATTACCTCCGCCAGCAGCCCAATGTCTCCTTCATCTGGGGCAACCACGATGCCGCCTGGATGGGCGCAGCCCTGGGCCATCAGGCCCTGATCTGCAATGTGGTGCGCGTCTCGCTGCGCTACCGCCGCCTGGCGCAGATCGATGAAGGATACAGCATCCCGCTCACGCCCCTGGAGCATCTGGCCAATACCGTCTACGCCAACGACCCGGCCACGCATTTCATGTCCAAGTATCCGGGCATGCGCTCGATGGATCTGGTTGCGCGGATGCAGAAGGCGATCGCGATCATGCAGTTCAAATCCGAAGGGCAGATGATCGCCCGCAACCCGCACTGGGAGATGGAGCATCGCCGCATTCTCCACCGCATCGACCATTCCCGCGGCACGATCGAGATCGATGGCCAGACCTATCCCCTCCGCGATAAAAATCTCCCCACGATCGACCCGGCCGATCCCTACAAGCTCTCGGCCGATGAAGAACTCTGCATGGATCGCCTCACCCACTCTTTTCTGCACAGCCAGAAACTCTGGGAGCATATCCGCTATATCGTCGGCAACGGCTCGATGTACCTGCGCCGCGACGATCACCTTGTTTTCCACGGCTGCGTCCCCTGCGATGAGTTCGGCGGGTTTCTATCGCTGCAAGTCGATGGCCAGGACCAGGCCGGGCGGTCGATGTTCGACGCCATCGAAAAGGTCGTCCTCCGGGCCATCGAATCCCGCGAAGCGGCCGACCTTGATTTTCTCTGGTATCTCTGGAGCGGCCCGCGCTCGCCGCTTTTCGGCAAGGATCGCATCGCCACCTTCGAGCGCGATTTCATCGAGGATAAGGCCTCCCATCACGAGACCAAGGACCCCTATTTCTCCCTGATCCACGAGACCGAGTTCTGCGAAAAAGTCCTGCGCGAGTTCGATGTCGACCCCGAGCGCGGCCTGATCGTCAACGGCCACGTCCCCGTGAAAATCGAAAAGGGCGAATCCCCCCTGAAGCGGAGCGGCAAAGCCATCACCATCGACGGCGCGTTTTCAGAAGCCTACGGCGATCACGGCTACACGCTGGTTTTGGAAGCCGACAAAACCATCCTCGCCCGCCACCACCATTTCGAATCGGTGGAGGCCGCGGTGCGCGATGGGATCGATATCGTCCCCAGCACATCAGTCGTGCGCTCGTGGGATCATCCAAGAAAAATGGCCGATACCGAGCGTGGGCAGCAATTCAGATGCGAGATCGAAATGCTGGAAAGGCTGATCGCGGCGTATCGGAATAATTATTTGAGGCAGAGAGGGGTGGTGTCGGGGTTGGGGTCGTGAGAGGAAGGGTCGCAAGACACGGAATACGGCGTTCTCACCCAACCGATGCCCGTGGCTTTACAGCCAGAAGTTTTTCAAGCACGTCTTCTGAAACAACCCCGCGCCCTACCATTATGCGGCGAATAGACTCGACGCGCGCTCCATCTAGCTCGGTGGTCTCAATCGGAAAAATGAAGAGCGTATCAGTGGGGCCATGATGAAAGAGCATCTGCGGCTGTTCCACCTCGGGGGGCTGCGCAATCGCTTCGATGAATCCCAGTTTCCGCATAATGCGCTTCATCCGCTCGAATTTCATCGATTGCTCAAACATGGAGTTTCCAAATATTGACACGGCTCACCACTTCGTTTTTCCATCGTCGGAAATTTCGTAATGCACGAACAGTGAACGTGTCCGATGCACTCAAGTGTATTGTTCTCGTCTTTCCTCTCGTTTTCAACAACATTCCGCGTCGCCGATAAAAATATCGCTGAACATAAGCCCAATAGGCGATATCACGCGCACAATCGTACACAACAAGAATTACGGGACGAATATGGGCAAGCCATGCGCTTAAGTCACGTTTATCGACTGAAAAGGCAATCCGACGCCCGCCATCAATGATCCGCGGCTTCGAAACCGCCTTGACCTGCATCAGAAATTCTTCGCTCTCAACGTTTCCGCCTCGGTCGAAAGTCTGCACCTTCAAATCGATCCCATAGTCCGCCCCCGACGGTGTCGCTGCTGTGGCAAAACCGGCTCGAGCGCACATCCACTCGACATATTTCATCGCGATGTCCGCTCTAACATGACCCGGCGGCCTGCGCTTTCGCTCATCCTTCATACGATGCGGACTCTACTCCACCGTCACACTCTTCGCCAGATTCCTCGGCTTATCCACATTACACCCTCTCAAAACCGCCGCGTGATACGCCAGCAGTTGCAGCGGCACCACGCTCAACAGCGGCTGCAATCCTTCCAGCGTATCCGGCACATAGATCACGTGGTTCGAGTAGCGCTTGATGTTGGTATCGCCCTCGGTCGCCACCGCGATGATGTGCCCGCCCCGCGCCCGCACCTCTTCGATGTTGCTGATGACCTTATCGTACTGAACGCCCTTGGTCGCGATGAAGACCACCGGCATCCCTTCGTTGATCAGCGCGATCGGCCCGTGCTTCATCTCGGCCGCGGGCATTCCCTCGGCGTGGATGTAGCTGATTTCCTTCAATTTGAGCGCGCCTTCGAGGGCGACCGGATAGTGGTAGCCGCGGCCGAGGAAGAGCCAGTTCTCGCGGTCGATGAACTGCGCCGCGATGTCGCGGATCTGTTCGCTCGCGGTCAGCACC
>JBBRTW010000174.1:0-13346 GCA_038244055.1 Tepidisphaerales bacterium
CGGCCTGCTCATCTACGCCGTCCGCACCCGACAGTCCAAACCGATGATGCGGGTTGTCGGCCTGGTCGCATTGGCCGTCTTCTTCATCGACCGCATCACCACCATCTTCACGATCATGGCCGCCCACTCGGCGGGGCATGGCCCCTACTGGGGCGTAATGCTGGTGACGATTGTCCTCCTTGCCGCCGGGCTGGTGGCGGTCGGTTTCTGTCTCCCCATGAATCGCTTGTTCCGCCTGGGCCTGATCCTCGGCTGCATCGAGGCCGGGCTGCTCTATCTCGCGCAACTCAGCGGCAGTGTCGCGTGGAATGCCTCCATCATCACCGCCGGGCTCATCCTGGTCGCCTACGTCTATCAGCGCGAAGGCCGCTCCACCGGCGCGCGCATTTCGCTCGCCATCGTCCGCTGCCTCCTCCTGGGTTTCGTTCTGGCCCTCCTGAATATCCCTGTCTTCACCATCGGCCAGAGCCGCACCGAGCCCTCCGTCCTGGCCATCCTCGTCGATGACACGATCTCTATGCGCGTCAAGGATGTCCCCAGCCCCTTGCAGGGGGGCGATCCCCTCAGCCGCATGGAGGCCGTTGCCCAGCTCCTCAGCGCCGGCGATCAGGCGCTGGTCAAGGAACTGGCCAAGACCCACATCCTCCGCTTCTACCGCTTCGATCGACAGGCCGTGCCGCTGGTCTCTCTCGTCTCCGACACCGCCAGCAAACCCGATAAAGCTCCCGACTCTACGCCCGATGCCGCCGCGGATGCGCCGGCCGCCAATGCAAAAAAGACCGGCCCGGATTACGCCGCCGCCGTCAAAGCCATCTCTGAGCTCAAGCCCGATGGCGCAACCACCCAGGTGCTCTCGTCCATCCGCACCGCCATCGAAGATCTGCAGGGCCAGCGCCTGGCCGGCGTCGTCATCATCACCGATGGCCGCTCCACCCCGCGCGAGGTCATCCCCGAGCAGATGGCCATGCTGAAGAACTTCGGCGTCAAGGTCTTCCCCGTCGCGGTTGGCTCCGACAAGGCCCCCAAGAATCTCACCCTCGAATCGATCAACGTCCAGGATGCCGCCTTCGAGGGCGACATCGTCAACATCAAGGCCACCGTCCGCGGCGTCGGCTACGAGCCCGGCCACCGCGTCAAGCTCACCGCCATCAACAAGCGCACCAAGCTCCCCCTTCGCCGCGCCGATGGCCGGCCGGTCGAAAAAGAAATCGCCATCGACCCCGACAAGCCCATCGAAGCCGAGCTGCAATGGAAGCCCGAGCGCGTCGATACGGTCGATATCGATGTGATCCTAGCCAAGGAACCGGGCGAGATCGATGAAGAAGACAACATCCGCTCCACCCAGGTCGCGGTTCTCGATGCCAAGCTGAACGTTCTCTACGTCGATGGCTATCCGCGCTGGGAGTACCGCTACATCAAGAACGAGATGATCCGCGATGTCACCGTCAACATCTCCTGCCTGCTGACCAGCGCCGATCCGACTTTCGCCCAGGAAGGCGATCCACCCTCCGAAGGCTTCCCCGGCCCGATCAAGCGCTTCCCCGAGTCGATCGAAGAAATCATGAAGTACGATGTCGTCCTCTTCGGCGATGTCGACCCCCGCCAGTTCACCGATTCCCAGCTTCAACTCATCAAGGATTTCGTCTCCAAGCGCGGCGGCGGTTTCGGCATGGTCGCCGGCCCGCGCTTCTCGCCGGTGGCCTACAAGAACACCGCCATCGAGGAAATGCTCCCCGTCTTCATCAGCCGGGTGGATGATGCCCGCCCCGCCTCGGTCAAGGATGGCTGGCGTCCCGAGCTCACACGCGACGGCGCGGAGTCCTCCATCTTCCGCTTCTTCGAAGACAAGCAGAAGAACGAGAACTACATTAAGAACGAGATCCAGCCCCTCTTCTGGTACTGCCGCGGTGCTCAGGTCAAGCCCGGCGTCGGCGAAGTCTACGCCCAGCACCCCTCCGATACCGGCCCCGATGGCAAGCGCGCCCCCATCCTCGTCCTCGGCCGCTACGGTGCTGGCCGAACCATGTTCTCCGGCGTCGATGACACCTGGCGCTGGCGCTTCTACACCGGCGAGGCGGTCTTCGACACCTACTGGATTCAGCAGTTCCGCTACCTCGCCCGCTCCAAAAAGCTCGGTCAGCGCAAGCTCACTTTCCAGTCCTTCCGCCCGGCCTACGAATCGGGCGACCAGGTCCGCCTCTCCCTGCGCGTGCTCGATCCGCAACTTTTAACGCAACTTCCGGATGCCATCCCCGTCGATATTGTTGATGCCCAGGGCAACCTGGTGCATCGCGAGAACCTCGTCAAGCAGGAAGGCCAGACCGATTTCTATGTGGCATCGTTCACCGCCGATAAACTCGGTAAGTTCCAGGCCAAGCTCCCCCCCATCGCCGGCGGGATCGATTCCCTGGAAACGCTCTTTGAAGTCAACGTCCCCAAGCTGGAATTCAGCCAGCCCCAGGTCGATCGCACGCTTTTGACCCGCCTGGCCTCCGAAACCATGGGCGCCACCGTCGAACTGGCCGATGCCCGCGCCAAGCTCCCCGGGCTGATTCTCAGCGCCGCCAAGCAGATCCCGGTCGAGGTTTCCGAGCCCCTTTGGAACAAAGACCGCGCTTTGTGGATATTCGTGCTACTTTTAACATTCGAGTGGGTCCTACGTAAGACATACGGAATGCTGTGATTTGTTGATTGCCCATCGTCAATTGTCCATTGCTTGAATTTCCGTAGTCAGGTGTCCGTTGCCAGTGGTTTGTCGCGGGATTTGCCGATAATGACCAATTGACCATGGACAATGGACAATTGACTCCGCGCCAGAGCCAAAGAACCCGAAGGAGTTAGCCATGCCCCCCACCTTCCTCTTCGATTCGCTCAATGCCGTTCGCCGCAAGGCCAAGACCCTTTCGGTCACTTTCGGGATCGGCATCGCCCTGGCTTCGGCCATTGGGCTGGTCCTGGGCAGCGTGGCTATCGACTTCCTCTTCAGCTACCTGCTGAACATCAACCTGGCGGGGGGCCTGCGCCTGCTCCTCCTGCTGGCCATCGTGGCGGCCGTCGTCTACGCCTCGATTCGCCTGGTCATCAAGCCCCTGGTCTCGCGCATCTCACTCTCGGATGTGGCGGGGCATCTCGAATCGGTCTTCCCCCAGTTCGATGACCGCCTCCGCTCCACCGTCAACTTCGCCGATGGCTCGGTCCCCGGCTCGGATTACATGAAGAAGCAGACCATCGCCCAGGCCACCGAAATGGTGCAGAAGGTCGATCTCTCCCGGGCTCTCATCACCCGGCCCGTCTGGTACTCGGTCTCGTCGGCCGTGCTGGCGACTGGAATTTTCATCGCAATCTCCCTGATTCTGCCGGATTTCATTAGCAGGGGCCTTCCCCGCCTCTTCCAGCCCTTCGGCGGAGATCGCTGGGCCAAGAAGGTGGAGATCGATGCCGCCGCGCTCCCCATGCGCGTGCCGGTCGGCCAGCGCATCGATGTCTCCATGGCCCTCAAGAAGGGCGACAACACCTCGCGCAAGGCCCTGATCTACTACCAGTACGATAACGGCCCGATTCAGAAGGAATACATGATCCGCGGCGAGACCGGCCGCTACACCGCCTCGCTCGATGCCCGCGGTGAAAACCTCAAGGTCTGGATGGCCTCCGAAGATGATGAAACCGCCAAGCAGGTCATCCAGGTCGTTCCCCGCCTGGCCATCCAGCGCGTCGAGGCCATCGTCACCCCGCCCGCCTATGCCCAGATGCCTCCGATCACCCAGAACCTGGCGGCCGCCCCCGCCTACATGGTGAACAATTCCCAGGTCTCCCTCCAGATCGGCTTCAATAAGGAGCTCGATACCACCCAGCCGGTCGTGCTCACCCAGATCGTCAACGAAGGCGCGCTCGTCGATGGCCAGCCCGTCAAGCCCGCCCCGGCCCCCGAACTGACGTGGAATCTCTCCAACCCCCGCATCGCCATCGCCACCTTCACCGCCAAAGACAACTTCCGCTTCCGCATCGCCGCAAAGGACAAGGACACCTTCAATAACAACGGCCTGGAAGAATACGAGATCATCGTCAAGCCCGATCAGCTTCCCACGGTCCAGATCGAATCGCCCAAGAAGAACGTCGAGCGCACCCCCGATGCCTATCTGCCCCTGCAGATTCTCGCGGAGGATGATTTCGGCATCGCCACGATGCGCCTGATCGTCGATCGCATCGGCGCGGCCCCCGCGCCCGATGCCCAGAAGGACACCCCCGCGGCGGCCGCCGCCACCGCCCACAAGCACTGGGAAATCGACCTCAAGAACTGGCAGAAAATCGATGGCGACGGCCAGCGGCAGCGCTTCCGCCTCAACTGGGACTGGGAGCTCAAGGAAACCCTCGGCGATCTCCGCCCCGGCGACGTGCTGGAGTATGCGGTTGAAGTGAAGGATAACTTCCGCTTCGAAGCCCCCGGCGCGCCGGTGCAGGTCCACCCCGCCCAGTTCTCATCGCGGCTGCGGGTGACGATCATCAGCCAGGAGCAGGCCACCATCGCCGCCACTGAAGACGTCCGTACCCTGGGCCAGCAGGTGAAGAGCGTTCATGCCAATCAGGTCACCAATCAGACCGAAACCAAGCAACTGAAACAGGACACCGAAAAAAAGCCCGAGATGTCCAAGGCCGATAAAGCCCAGGCCGAGGCCCTCGCCGCCCGCCAGTCGACGATCATCAACAACGTCAAGACGATCTCCAATCGGGTCGAGGATGTTCAGAAGTTCCTCAAGGAAAACCGCATTCAGGACAAAGACCTGAATGAAATTTCCCAACAATCCAAGGAGCAACTCGATCAGGCGGCCGAGAAGCCGATGACGGACGCCGTCAATGATCTGAACAAGGCCGCGCAGTCCAAGTCCAACCCATCGAATCCCGAGCAGCAGAAGCAGGCGCAGCAGGCCCGCAGCCAGTCGCTCGATAAGGCGGATGACAATCAGCAAAAGGCCGCCGACAAGCTCCAGAAGGCGATGGAGCAGATGGACCGCGTCGGCAACCTTCCCAAGATGATCAAGGACATTCAGGAACTGTTGGACAACCAGATCAAGCTGAAGAACGAGCTCAAGGAACTCGGCAAGGAAATCCTCGGAAAGCCGCGCGAGCAGTTGACGGATGAGCAGAAGAAGAAGCTGGACCAGAATGCCAGGGACCAGAAGGCCGCCGCCGAGAAGACCGACAATGCGGTGAAGCAGATGGAAAAAATGGGCGAGCAGATGAAGAAATCTGACCCGCAATCGGCCCAGGCAATGAAGGAAGCCGCCCAGCAGGCCAAATCCCAGCAGATTTCCCAGCAGCAGCAGAGCGCGGCGCAGCAGGCCCAGCAGAATCAGCAGGCCGGCGCGCAGCAGGCCCAGCAACAGGCGCAGCTCGGCTTGGAGGTCGTCCTCAACACGTTGAAAGACGCAGAGCGCCGCAAGCTCGAACAACTCGCCAAGGCCCTCGATGAAGCGATCGCCGCCATCAAGGAACTGGTCCGACGCCAGGCCGGCCATAATCTGGACAACCTCGACCTTCAGGGCGGCGATGCCAAGGTCAAGGCCATGACCAAGGAGGAGCTTGAAG
Source organism: Tepidisphaerales bacterium (assembly GCA_038244055.1). Classification (GTDB taxonomy): domain Bacteria; phylum Planctomycetota; class Phycisphaerae; order Tepidisphaerales; family Tepidisphaeraceae; genus DASPKW01. Next base: position 5,584 of record JBBRTW010000174.1, read on the forward strand.
TCCTCTATGCCAAGGCCCAGCGCGATCAGAAAAATCCCCCACCCGCTCCCCAGCCAGGGGTCCTGACTTCCGGCCAGGAACAAACCGAGCGCAATACCCGCGCTACCGCCAAGGCCATCGAAGAAGTGCCCGTCGGCGCTGCCGCCGCCGCCGACCTCGTTCGCGCCGCCGGTAAGATGGGCTATGCCATTGTCGATCTGCGCGATAAGAAACTCGCGGCCGCCTACAACCCGCATCAGGTCGAAGCTTTGGCCGCTCTTGAAGCAGGTCTGAAGAAGGCCGAGGAAGAAAAGGCCAAAGTTGAGAAACAGCAACAGGACGCACAAAAGGAAGCTATTAAAGCGCAGTTCGAGAAGATTCGCGCGGAACAGCTTTCCGACGTGAACAAGCCGACCGCTGATGTTGAAGCTCTGCGATTGGCGGATAAAACGCTGCCGCGCGAGGCGGGCGTTCGTATCAAACAGGTCATCCCCCGTCAGGATGATCTTGCCAAGCGCGTGCGGGTATTGAAGGAGGAACTCGCCAAACTTGAAGGTACTGTTTATCCGTGGGCTGCCGGCCAAGTCGCTGAAGCAATGGACGAGGTGAAGGAAGACCTTGCCAAGCAGAAGACCGGCAAGTCGGTTCAGCTCACCGAGGCGCGCATCATTGATGAGCTTGATGCCATGATCAAATCGCTCAAGCAGGAGAAGAACCAGTCCGCATTTGTCCAGAAGCCCGGTGGCGGCGGAGGGGGTGGAGGCGGCGGTGGATCAAAACTCCCCACTGAAGCCGAACTGCGCCTGATGAAGGCCCTTCAGGAATCCATCAATAAGAACACCACCGAGGCTGACAAGCTTCCGAAAGAAGAGCAGGACAAGGTCGCCCTGGTCAATCTCGGCAACCGCCAGGGCCAGATTCGCAGCCTTCTCGACACTCTTCTCAAGAAAGTCACACAGGGCAAGGAAGGCCTCAAGCCCGAGCCCAAGCAGGAAGACAAACTTCCCGAGGAAGCCGGCAAGGAACAGATCGAAAACCAGGAAGCCGATGCCGAGCTTCTCGGCGGCGACCCCAAGGCCGCGGCCGAGTCCAAGCAGCTCAACCGCGTCGGCGACCGCATGGCCCGCTCGCGGCAGCGTCTGGCACTGGATAACGATCCCGGCAAGGTTACCCAGGAAATCCAGAAGCGCATCGTGGTCGACCTCGATGACATGATCAAGCAGGCCCAGCAGCAGCAGGCCTCCAACTCCCAGCCCGGCAAGGGCAAGGGCCAGGGTCCGCCCAAGCCCGGCGACGGCCAGGGTCAGGGCCAGCAGCAGGCCAACGGCCAGAAGCCCGGCGGCCAGTCCAAGCCCAATAACGGCTCCAGCCCGGCCGGCCAGTCCACAGTCTCCCAGGGCGGCTCGACCGCGGCCGACACCTCCTCGATCATCAAGGAGACCAACCGCGAGTGGGGCTCGATCTCCCCCCGCCTGCGCGATGCCGTCATCGAAGGCGCTGGCGAGCAGGTCATCGAAAAATACCGTAAGCTGGTCGAAGACTACTACCGCGGCGTCTCCACCGGCGGCAAGCAGTAAAGTAAGAAGTGGCGGGCAATCTGGATGCCATGCTCAGACCCGCCGAAAGAACGGCTGATAGTTGATAGAATCAATCGGCGGGGATGAGCATGCCGGCGTGACTCGTGATGGAGTGCTCGAAGACATGCTCATCCCCGCGGATGGACCGTTTCAAGTATGATGTCTTCCGGCCGCGGGTCTGAGCATGGCACCCGGCGATTTGGCGCTCCTGCGGTCTGACGCCCCGGTGATTTGGCACCGGCGATATGGCACCCGGCGATTTGACACCCGGCAATTTGAGGTTTGATATGACAAGAAGAAAACTCCTCGCCTCCCTCCTCGCCGCCGCCGCGGTCCCCTCCCTCTCCGCGCTACCCGCCTTCGCCGCCGAAGCCCCCAAGGAAGCGGCCGGCGGGGCGGCCAAGAAGATCGGCATCGCCGCCCAGCCCAACCAGGTGCGCGGCGATGAGATCACCCCCGCCGCCCAGGCCGCCATCGAAAAAGGTCTCGCCTTCCTCGCCTCCCGCCAGGCCAAGAACGGCTCCTGGTCCGAAGGCTCCTCCGGCGCTGGCATCACCGGCCTGGGCGGCCTGGCCCTCATGTCCGCCGGAAATCTCCCCGGCCGCGGCAAGTACGGCGACAACGTCCAGAAAGCCGTCGAATATGTCTGCAACGCCACCCAGGAATCCGGCCTGATCGCCGCCGACAATTCCCACGGCCCGATGTACGGCCACGGCTTTGCAACCCTTTTCCTGGGCGAAGTCTACGGCATGACCGGCGATGATGATGTGAAGGAAAAGCTCCAGAAAGCCGTCCGCCTCATCCAGAAAACCCAGAACAAAGAGGGCGGCTGGCGCTACCAGCCCGTCCCCTACGATGCCGACATTTCCGTCACCATCTGCGAGATCATGGCCCTGCGCGCCGCCCGCGATGCGGGCATCAAGGTCGAGAAGGATGTCATCGACAAGTCCCTCGGCTACATCAAGCGCTGCCAGTGCGGCGATGGCGGTTTCTCCTACGTCGCCGGCCAGGGCTCGGGCTCCGGCTTTGCCCGCTCGGCCGCGGGAGTGGCCGCCCTCTACTACGGCGGCGTCTTCGAAGGCAACGATCTCAAGCGCGGCCTCGATTACCTGATCCAGTTCGTCCCCGGCAAGGGCGCATCGGATTCCGAAGGCCACTATTTCTACGGCCACTACTACGCCTGCCAGGCGATGTTCCTCGCCGGCGGCGATTACTGGGCCAAGTGGTACCCCGGCATCCGCGACCAGCTCGTCGCCCGCCAGAACCGCACCACCGGCGGCTGGTCCGGCGATGTCACCGACGAATACGCCACCGCCTTGGCCCTGATCGTTTTGCAAATGCCCCATCGCTACCTGCCCGTGTTCCACGGCAAAGGGCCGGGAGCTTGAGGAAATCCGAATTTCGAATTTCGAAATACGAAACAAATTCAAATGTCCAATGTCCCAATGACCGAAACGGCCCCTCGCGTCTCGAAGGGCCGTTTCGGTCATTCTGATTTCCCTCTGATTTGAATTTGTTTCGGATTTCGAGCTTCGGATTTCGTGCTTTAACCCGTGTTTCAAAATGTCGAAAACCTCGTCAACCTGATAAACTCCCAACCATGCTTCCCTACCGCATCCTCCTCTGCGCTCTCTGCGTCTCCGCGGTGAATATCCCCGTTTTCGCCGATGACGGCTGGTCCCTCACCACTTCCGACTTCAAGCGCCGCAGCGCCAACGTCAAATCCATCGATGAAACCGGCGTCAAGGCCCTCTACTACGGCAGCGCCGAGCCCGTCACCGTTCCCTGGGATAAATTCCTCCAGCTCGATCGCGGCGCTTCCACCGCCCAGCCGCGCGGGGCCTGGACCCTCCACCTGCTCAGCGGCGACCGACTCGGCGGCGAGCCGGTTTCGCTGGCCAACGACACGCTCGCCTGGCGCTCCCAGGCCGCCGGCGATCTCGCCATCCCGCTCAAGGAAATCCGCGCCATCGCCCGCGGCCAGGATCCGGTTCCCTACGATGCCAACCAGACCGAAGACGTCGTCCGCCTCGCCAATGGCGACGTCGTCAAGGGCATTCTCTCCGGCTTCGATGCCGGCAAACTCCAGGTCAAGCAGGCCTCGGGCGACGCCCTGCCGGTCGATCTCGTTTCCGTCAGCCGAATCCTGCTCGCATCCGCCGGCAAGCCCGAATCCTCCGGCCAGCGCGGCTTCCGCATCCAGCTCTCCGATGGCTCGGTGCTGACCGCGCCCGGCGTCGCCGTCGCGCCGGCCGCCACGCAGATCGTCCTCACGCTCAATAACGGCGACAAGCGCCCGCTCGATCTCACCCAGGTCGTGCTTATCGAGCAGCTCAACGGCCCGGTCGCCTGGCTCAGCGCCCGCGTGCCCGATCAGACCGTCTACCAGCCGATGTTCGATGTCTCCTACCCTCCGCAGATGGATCGCAACTACAAGGGCGATCGCATCCGCTTCCAGGGCCGGGAGTTCACCCGCGGCATCGGCGTCCACGCCTACTGCAAGCTCGTCTACCAGCTCGATGGCAAGTTCAAGGTCCTCCGCATCCAGTACGCCTTGAACGATGATGTCACCAAGGGCCGCGTCACCGTCCGCATCCTCCTCGATGACAAGGTCGTCCACGAGGCGAAGGATTTCCCCCCCAACAAACTCTCCCCGGCTCTGCTGATCGACCTCGGCAATGCCAAGACCCTCACCCTCGAAGCCCACCCCGGCGGCGACCCTTCCACCGATGACCGCACCAAATGGTCCATCGACACCCAGTCCCGCCTCAACTGGATCGAGCCGGCCCTGCTAAAGGAGAAGCCCGCCAACGACCCCGATCCGGTCCCCGTGCCGCCAACCCCCGCCACCAAGCCCACGACATCAAAACCAGCCACGCCCAAACCCGTCGACCCCTCCCCCGCGGACAAGCCCGCCGCCAAACCGCCCGAAGCCACCACGCCCGCCAATCCCACAACCCCCGCGCAACTCGATCCCTCGAAGCCATCTCCAAAACCTTGAGGCGCCGCGCGAGTTATCCGCACGGTGCCAGTTCTCCGCTTCGCTTACGGAGCGCGTCCCACCGCGCCCCCAATCGATACGAGCCACATCATGCTGAACGTCATTTCGAGGGAGCTTCAGGCGACCGAGGAATCTTGCCTCGATGGATTGGGCTGTTATTAGCCTGACCGACGGGCCAGCACGGATAGGCCAGATCCTTCAGGTCGCATAGCTCCCTTCAGGATGACAATGCCAGCCATGGATTTCAGCAAGCCAACTTTGCATCTCATCCTCGGCCTCACTTCCCACTCTTCCCACTCTTCCCCTTCCCATCCTTTACCTGCACCGACGCCGGTTTAGCGCCCGCGTTCCTAACGCTCAACGGCGCGACTCCAGTCAAATCCACGATCCCGGGCGTATAAAGTTCGACGTTCTTCCCGGGGACGATGGGAGCGCTCTCGAATGTGACCGATGAGGTCTGTACCGGCAGGCCATTGGCGTCGAACGTCAAAATGCACCCCGCGTTGGGGTTCCCGAAAGGGGGCGATCCGCCCATGCATAGCTTGCCGTCGCGGAAAACTTCAAAAGTCGCCTGCACCGCCGGCCCGGAGACATGATTGATGCCGACTGTATAAGTATCGCGGGGAAAACTGGCCGGCCACGATGTCAATTCGATCCCCCCCAGCGGCCCGCCCTGATGGTCGAACGCGATATGTCCGCCCGACCGGCTCGAGCTGAGGCTGAGTGTCGGGTAAACGGATTCGCCAGCGCCCAGGTTTCCGATCTGAAGGTCCAGGTTGGCGTTGCCCGTCCAGCGCAGGACGAAGTTCAGATTCCCCGGCAGCAGTCCGACCAGTTGCGAATCGTTGGGCACCGACCCGCCGCGAACGACACGGAAACCGGTGTCTCGATCCAGCGAGACCACCGCCCCGCGCGAGATCAGATCCGCCACCAGCGCCGCCTCCGCCCGATCGCGCGAGAGCGCGAATGTCGGATCGAGAACCGCCCGGTCCAGCGCCGTTTCGGCGGCCGTGCCCTTGTCCGCCTGGATGCGCGCCTTGCTGGCGCCGCCGAAGGCGACCGATTGCTTCTTGAATGCCTGGAACTGCGCTCGTCCGGTCAGGCTGATCGCCTCGGGCGGGAATGGCCGGGAATCGGTCAGGCTCACCATCGTGCCGCGCACCGCCAGGGTCGAGTTGGGGCTGCGGATCGTCGATTCGTGTTCTTCGCCGCCGGTGGTGATGTCGTATCGCGTCCTCCCATACTTCATCCCCAGGTCCGTCCTGACCTTGCCGCCCGCCTCGCGCACCGCCGTCAGGAGCTTCACCGTGCCCAGCCGATCCAGCGTGACCACCTGGCCGGGCGGGATGGCGAATTGAATGGCGCTGCGCGGTCCCGTGCGGAATTCTCCCCCCTCATCCACCAGCATGCCTGCCTTGGCCGGTTGCCACTCCACGCCCTCCGCGACTTTGACCTCCGCCAGTCCGCGCGCCGCGGTGATGGTTGCGCGGAGCGGTTCCGCCTGCGCGGCGGCCGGCCCGGTGGCTGCCGGCACTGGGGCGGCCGGTCCGTTGGGAATGGGCTGCGACAGCGCCATTGTCGCCAGGACCATCGCGACCAGGGCCGCGCACAGTGTCGATGCGGACCATCTCCCGAATGCGCTGCGCGATCGTCGCTGGTTGACTCTTCGGTCGCCAGGTTTGCATTCGAATGACGGCATGAAAAGCCTCCGCAAGCGAAATGATCCAGCAATGGCAGCCGGGCCGGCCGCACCATTAGCGCCCGATCGCGCGCAATGATTCAGAAGGCGAACGTGATCCCGGCGAAGAAGAACTGCCGGGCATCATCGTTGGCCATCGTGCCTGATTCGGGAAAGAAGACACCGTAACGCAGCGCCAACGTGACATCGCTGCTGATCTGCCAGTTGATGAAAAGATCCGGCTCCCACCCCAGAAATCGCCCGCGCTCGGTGGGCTCATCGATCGGGCCGGCCGGGCTGGCCTTGGCGAAGGCGTACACATCCACGCCCGCCTGAAGCCGCTGCAGTGAAGGTTGCTGGATGAATGGAAATGTCGATGCCCCGATCCGCAGCGCCATCAGATTCGAAACCGGCGGCGCGAAGGCCAGCCCGGTATTGACCAGCCCAAACGCGTTGAACGCCCGATCGCGCGTGCCGGGCGTGTTCCCTTCAAAGGTGTTGGAAGTCTGGCCGCGGGTGGGGTCGCCCGAGGCCACGATCAGTTCCGCGCTGATGCGCGTCCGGCCAGTATCAGCGAGAAGGTAATCGAGACGAAGATCCGCCGCCCAGGCGCGGACCTCCTCCTGCGTCTGATCGATCGGGGCGAGCGTTCCACCGGCCGTCGAAAAACTGTTGGATAGACCCTGTCCGCCTTCGTAAACCACCTCCGCCGCGTAAACCATCTGATCGCCCAGCGTGCCGGTCGACCCAGCGCCGATGTACCAGGTGTTGTAGTCGAAGCGCGTGCTGATGATGCCGGTCTCGCGCGTCTGGTCGTGATTGTAATCCTGCTGGAAGAGAACATACGCGTAAGGGCGGAGGCTGGGCGCGATCTGGAGCCCGACCATCGCCCCGTAGAACCCGCGGAAAGTGTGGTCATCGAAGTGCGGCCGCGAAGAATCGAAATCCACCGTGTTATGCACCGGCGTCACCCCCGCCAGCAGGCCCACCGAGAGAATCCCCCATTTGGCATCGACCGTGACCCCATCGAGCACCTGCCCCAGCACCAGCCCGTTGGCCCAGTACGCAAGCTGACGCCCGGCCTGCACGACAAAACTGTCGTTGGTCGCGCGCCCCTCGTAGGCCGCGCGGTAGCGCTGGAGATCGAACCGGTAATACGCGCGATCGAAAAACAGATCGAACTTGTCTCCCTCATTGTCGAAGCTGTCCCCCGGCGCGAAATCCTGCCACCGCGCGGTGCCGCGCCCGAAGAATTCGTGAACGCCATCGATATTGATCCGGCCATAGCCGACCAGATCGTACTGCCGCAGAATGTGCGTCTGATTGTTGAGATCCTGGATCAGGAAATAATTTGCCGAAAGGTAGCCGCCGTAATCGATCAGGGTTCGCTGCTCCACCGGTATGGCCGGATCGGCCTGGAGCGTGGTCTGCCGCTGAATCTGTTCGAGCTGCCTGGAAAAGCGCTCGACTGAACTCTGCGCCAGCGCGCTGAATGCAGCACCCGCAATCAGAATGGCCGACAATACAA
>JBBRTW010000175.1:0-13138 GCA_038244055.1 Tepidisphaerales bacterium
CTTGACCCACAATTCGCAGCCGATCACGCCGAACGGCTTGGCGCGCCGGGTGGGGGTCGTCTCATCGACGATGCCCAGATAGGCGATCTGCGACATCGAGCCGCGAAAGGCGATCTGCGGCCGGGTGACCGGGGGCGGGATCGGGGTGGGCTCAAAATCGCGCTGATTTAATCCCAGGTCCGCGCGCTGGGCCGGGGTGACCGTTGGGCAGGAATTGACGATGGCCACGTACTGCCTTGCCTTGGCCAGGGTCGCCGACTTGGAGGTATTTTTCGCGGCCACGCTGATGCTCGTCCTTGTGGCCGGGTCATTCGCCGTCAACATCCGCGCGCTCAGGTCCTGCACCAGACCGTGGAAAACAGTTGCCTGTGATGCAATCAATCCGTATAATGTCGGTGCGATATTGATCTTCGCATCGAACACCTGGGCCCAGCTCAGGAAAGGCTGGTCGCCGGTGGGGGGTACTGTCGCCGCCATGATCGACTCCTCGGGTTTGGGGACCACCCGCACCAGCGGGCCATAGGTCCCGGACATTCAATTCATCGGAGCGCGGCCGGAGCGCCTTAACTTGTGGGGAGAATTTTTCTTTTTCACGGGGGAATTTTTTGGTTGCGCGGGGGAATTCTTCACGTTCGCAGTTGAATGCGCGGCGTTCGCAGGGGAATTTGTGGCGTTCTCAGTTGAATTCGCGGCGTCGGCGGGGGAATGCGCGGCGCTCGCAGGGGAATGCACGGCGTTGGCGGGGGAGTTCTCCACGTTCGCAGGGAGATGCTTGGCGTTCGCGGGTGAGGTTTGCAAGCTGTCAGAGATAGTTCTGACGTTCGCCGGGTGATGAAGAAGTAAAACGGCGGGGCAATCCGAGTAGGTCACTGATCGCCTTCCGCTCCTCCAGGTCATTGCTGATTGCCGCGGCGGAACGGGGATGAACTGCGAACCATGGCCTGGACTTCGGCCACGATTTGGGCGGTGTCCAGTATGCGGAACTTCGCGCCTCATAAACCACCCTCGCGAGCGGTTTAAGTACCTGCTCGTAGTGGCGAAGCAACCGAAGTTTCCGCAGAATCAGGCGCTCCGGATCTCCGAGCACGGGAATGCGCCATTGATCGAAGGGAACCTGAAACCTCAGCCATGCTTCGATCAGCACCCGCTCGATATTGTATCCGTTGTCATCTGCTACCGAGAATAGATAGCGCTCATGACTCCGTCCCCAAATCTGAAAGAACAGGCGGGGTTGGGCCTTTGACATATAGATCGCCAGCGAGCCGGCCGGAAATCGCTTGCGAGCCAATGGCTCGTAGCGGCCCGCGACGAACGTGAGTGCCACGTGCCGGTGGCCGAATAGGAATGGCGGCTTCCATGTTTTACAGGGCATAGGGCAAGACCCTTTATTCTCCGGGACGGCGTACTTGAATCCTTCGATCCGCCAGCATCTTAATCACATGTTGGGTCCTGCTCCACCTTTGAGTTTAGCGCAAGAGCTGCCAACGGCATGGGCGTAGTTAAGCCATCATCCCCCTCGCGGCCCGCCTTGCCGGTGGCAGCGAACGCGCTAAACTCACCACCCCCGGCCGACCCGCGCCCTCCGGTGAAAAGCGGCCGCGCCAGGTGGCATGGGTCAGACTCTCAGGTCTGACCCGTGGAGGCCGTTGGTTTGCCGCGCTGCACCGCGATTCAAGGACACGGGTAAAGCTGTCGCCTTACCCATGCCACCCAAATCTCATTGTCTGATTGTCTCATTGTCTGATTGTCTTCCTCCCCGTTCCGCGCCGCCAGCACGGACGGGACGCCCGTGTCACGGGGAAACATTCCCCATTTCCCATTGAACACTTGCCCCCCCGCCGCGATATGATGAGTGGACAGATCAACGGAGTTTTTTCGCATGACCGCGCGCCTAATCCCCACATACCTGCTGCTTTGTCTTCTCTGCGCCTCCCGCGTCTCGGCGGTGAATCCTCCTTCCGCCCCGGCAAATCCTCCCCTGCCCGGTGGCAACGCCCCCCTCCCGGAAAAGATCGACTTCAACCGCGATATCCGGCCGATCCTTTCCGACAACTGCTTCTTCTGCCACGGCCCGGACAAGAACAAGCGCAAGGCCGAACTGCGCCTGGATACCAAAGCCGGCCTGTTCACCCCCATCGGCGAGGACGGCAAGAAGCACGCGCCGGTGATTCCCTTGAATGCCGAGGGCTCGGAGTTGTTCAAACGCATTGTGACCGAGGATGATTCCGAGCGCATGCCCGACCCCAAATCCGGCAAGCACCTCTCCGCGCGGGAGATCGCGCTGATCAAGCAGTGGATCGGGCAAGGGGCGGCCTGGAAGGGGCATTGGGCGTATGAGATACCGAAGGATGAGAAGGTAGAAGGTAGACGCGAGAAGCGAGAAGGGCCATCGTCCGTTGTCAGTGGTCCGTTGTCAGTTGCAGAGGGCAATCAGCAACGGACAACTGACAACGGACAACGGACGACGGACAAAGGACAACCGGCCGTCACAAGCCGGATCGATGCCTACCTCCTCGACCGTCTCGCCCCGCTCCAACTGGCGTTTTCGAAAGAAGCCGACCGCCCGACGCTAATCCGCCGGATTTCCTTCGACCTGATCGGGCTGCCGCCGACGCCGGCCGAGGTGGATGCGTTTGTGAACGATTCATCGCCGAAGGCTTACGAAAATCTCGTCGAGCGCCTGCTGGCCAATCCGCATTTTGGCGAACGCATGGCCACGCATTGGCTGGACCTGGTGCGCTTCGCGGATACGATCGGCTACCACTCCGACACACCGCGCGATATCAGCCCCTATCGCGACTGGGTGATTCATGCGTACAACGCGAATCTTCCCTTCGATCAGTTCACGCGCGATCAGCTTGCGGGGGATTTGATCCCTAATCCGACCACCGATCAGAAAGTCGCCTCGGCCTACAATCGCCTCCTGCAGACGACCGAGGAAGGCGGGGCCCAGCCCAAGGAATACGCCGCCAAATACCTGTCCGACCGCGTCCGCAATTTTTCGTCGGTCTGGCTGGCCGGGACGATGGGATGCTGCGAATGCCACGATCACAAGTTCGATCCCTTCACGACCAAGGATTTTTATTCGCTGGAGGCGTTTTTCGCGGATGTCAAGGAGGCCGCCGTCGGCAAGCGCGAGCCGGGGGTTCCGATTCCCGATGAAAAGCAGGCGAAGGAACTGGCGAAGCTGGAGGAGCTGATCGCGCAGGCCAGGAAGAAGCTGGAAACGGCCGCGCCCGAGCTGGCCGAGGCGCAGAAGAAATGGGAGATGAGCCAGAGCGGGCGCAAGGCGATCGCCTGGAGCGTGCTAATACCGGAGACCGCGAAATCGGAGGGTGGGGCAACATTGAAGATCGAGAAGGATCATTCCATCCTCGCCTCGGGAAAATCCCCGGAAACCGATACCTACACGATCACGGCGACGATGAATCCGCGGAATCTCACGGGCTTGAAGCTGGAGGTGTTGACGGACAAGACACTGCCGCAGAAAGGACCGGGGCGTGCGGGGAATGGGAACTTCGTGCTGACGGAGATCGAAGTGGCCATCGCCAATCCGCAATCCGCAATCCGCAATCCGCAATTCTCCAGTGCTTCGGCCACCTACGAGCAGGTCGGTGCGGTGACGGGCAATCCCTACGGCAAGTGGACCGCATCGGCCGCGATCGATCGCGATGCCAAAGGCGCGAATTGGGGCTGGGCCATCATGGAGCAGGTCGGCAAGGAAAATCACGCGGTCTTCGAGATCGATGCGCCGTCGGCGAATGGCAAAAACGATGGGCCAAAATCGCCGGGCGGAGCGCCCAGCGCAGTCGGAGCGACGCCCCCGGCCGGCCCGGCCACCGAAAAAGGGAAGCTCGCCCTGACAATCACGCTCAAGCAGAATCACGGCAGCAAGCACACGCTCGGCCGCTTCCGCCTTTCAGTCACCGATGCGCCTCGGCCGGTGGGCATCGATTCGGATTTGCCGAAGGATGTTCTGGCCGCATTGAATATCCCTATCGCGAAGCGCACTGGCGCACAGAGTGAAACGATCGCCGCGCACTTCCGCTCGATCACCCCCCTGCTGGCCGGGCAGCGTGCCGAGATTGCCAAGCTCGACAAGCAGAAGGCCGATTTACTGGCGGCCGTCCGCAAGTGCCTCATCACCGTCGCGCAGGCTCCGGCGACGGTGCGCATCCTCAAGCGCGGCAACTGGCAGGATGACTCAGGCGAGATCGTCACGCCGGCGGTCCCCCGGTTCCTCCCGCAAATCACTCTTCAATCCACAATCCCCAATCCGCAATCCCCAATCGCGCCGCAACGCGCAACCCGCCTCGACCTCGCCAACTGGCTGGTCTCGCCCGAAAATCCCCTGACGGCCCGCGTCGTCGTCAACCGTCTCTGGAAGCTCTATTTCGGAACGGGAATTTCCAAATCGCTCGAGGATTTCGGCTCGCAGGGCGAGTGGCCGACGCATCCGGAACTGCTGGATTATCTGGCCGTTGAATTCGTCAGAAGCGGCTGGGATGTCAAGCACATGATCCGCCTGATGGTCAGCAGCCAGGCGTATCGGCAATCGTCGTTCGCCTCCAGACAGCTCAAGGAGGTTGATCCCTTCAACCGGCTGCTCGCCCGCCAGGCGCGGTTCCGGCTGGATGCGGAGTTCGTGCGCGATAACGCCCTCTCCATCGCGGGACTGCTGAATCCCAGCATCGGCGGCGATTCAATTAAACCATATCAACCCGATGGCTATTGGGATTTCCTGAACTTCCCCAGGCGCACGTACATGGCCGATCACAACGCCAACCAGTACCGCCGCGGGCTGTATACATGGTGGCAGAGGGCCTTCCCACATACCTCGCTGACCAATTTCGACGCCCCCAGCCGCGAGGAATGCACCTGCGAGCGCACGCGCTCCAATACGCCGCAGCAGGCGCTGACCTTGCTGAATGACCCCACCTATGTCGAAGCCGCCCGCGTTTTCGCCCAGCGGATTCTCACCGAGGGCGGCACGACGACTCCGGATCGGCTGAACTGGGCCTATCGAACGGCACTCCAGCGATCGCCTCACCCGGAGGAAGTCGATGCCCTGAGCGCGCTCTATACCAAGCATCAGGCGGAATTCGCCCAGGATGGCAAATCGGCCGAGGCGCTCCTGGCCATCGGCGACAGCCCGAAAGCCAAAGATCTCCCTACCGCCGATCTGGCGGCCATGACGAACGTAGCGCGGGCGATTTTGAATTTGCACGAGGTCATCACCCGCAACTAACCCATCACGCAACCCGCAACGGCTCCCCGTGACACGGGCGTTCCGCCCGTGCAAACGACATCCGAAAACCAACAAACCATCTCATGCTCAACTCAACCCATTTCCAAAACCTCACCCGCCGCGCCTTCCTCAACCGCTCCACCTACGGCATCGGCTCCGCCGCCCTCGCCACACTTCTCGCGCGCTCCGGCCGCGCCGCCCCTCCCGATTCATCCTTCATCCCTCATCCTTCATCCTTTCCGCTTCCTCCTTCATCTTTCCGCTCCATCGCCCCCCGCGCCAAGCGCGTCATCCATCTCTGCCAGGCCGGCGGACCGTCCCATCTCGAAACCTTCGACCACAAACCCAAATTGGCCGAGCTCACCGGCCAGCCCATGCCCGAATCGCTCACCAAGGGCCAGCCCATCGCCCAGCTCCAGGGAAATGCCGCGCTCAAGTGCCTCGGCCCGCAGTGGCAATTCAAAAAGTTCGGCCAGTCCGGCCAGGAAATCTGCGAGCTCTTCCCGCATATCGGCGCGGTCGCCGATGACATCTGCATCATCCGCTCGATGCACACCGAGGCGATCAACCACGACCCCGCCCATACCTTCATGAACACCGGCACCACCATCTCCGGCCGGCCTTCGATGGGCTCGTGGTGCTGGTATGGGCTGGGCGCGGAAACGGAAAACCTCCCCGGGTATGTGGTGCTGGTTTCCACGGGCAAGGCCGGGCAGCAGCAGCCCATCGCCTCGCGGCAGTGGTCGGCCGGCTTTTTGCCGTCCAAGTACCAGGGCATCCGCCTGAATTCCAAGGGGGATGCGGTCTATTACATCAATTCCCCGGCCGGCGTTTCCCGAGATCAGCAGCGGGATATTCTCGATGCCGTGAACAAAGTAAATAGCATCAATTTCGACTCTTCGGAAGATCCCGAGATCACCACCCGCATCGCGCAGTACGAAATGGCCTTCAAAATGCAGGCCTCGGTGCCGGGGCTGATGGATGTCAGCGGCGAGCCGAAGAATGTGCTCGATCTGTATGGCGCTAAGCCGGGCGATGGCTCCTTCGCCTCCAACTGCCTGCTGGCCCGGCGGCTGGCGGAGCATGGCGTGCGCTTCATCCAGCTCTATCATCGCGACTGGGATCATCACGGCGATGTGAAGGGAAACATCAAGACCATCGCCCCCGAAGTCGATCAGGCCACGGCCGCGCTGATCTCCGACCTGAAAATCCGCGGCATGCTCGATGAGACGCTCATTATCTGGGGCGGCGAGTTCGGGCGAACGCCCATGGCCCAGGGCAACGGCCGCGATCATCACATGAAAGCCTTCTCGGTCTTCATGGCCGGCGGCGGCATCAAAGGCGGCATCACCTACGGCGAGACCGATGACCTTGGCTACAACGCGGTGGTCAACCCGGTGCCGGTTCACGATCTGCACGCAACCATGCTCCATCTGCTGGGCGTGGATCACAAGCGGCTGACGTACAAGTTCCAGGGGCGCGATTTCCGGCTGACGGATGTATCAGGGGTGGTGGTGAAGGATATTCTGGCCTAACCATAGGGGGGAGGATCGCCGATAATTAAGAGATGCGCGGACTGATCATTCTGCTGGCGGCGATCGCGTTATTCGCTGGAATTTCCTGCAAGCAAGCGCCTTCCGCGCCGCCGCCGCCGCCCCATCTGGACGAGGTGGCCCCCGATTTTCGGCTGATGGCAACCGACCTGGCGGAGGAGTTGCAGGCCGACCCCAAGGCGGCGGAGGACAAATACAAAGGCAAAGTGGTGGAAGCAACCGGAGTCTTCTTCACCTGGAATCTCGATGATGGCCAGGGTGGAAATCGACACGCCACCGATATCACCCTGTTGAGCAGCACCGCCGAGGGCACCAAGCTTTTCTTCGAGCTCGACCGCAAGGTGATGGATCAGCGTTTTCTGATGCTCGATTACAACAGTTACATTACCATGAAGGGCCGCTACGCCGGCCGGCGCGAGGATGGCTCACTCCTCCTGCGCGGCGCGGTGCTGACGACTTCATTCGTCAAACTCGACAACCTCCCCGCGCGGCTGACCGTTACGCCCGGTGCCCTGGAGAATGCCTACCTGCATACCGATGACAGCGCCGAATTCAGGAAATACCAGGGACACCTAATCCAGCTCGATGGCGTCGTCCGCGGGATTGGCGACGGCGGCATGCTCCTGCTCGACAGCGGCGATCCGAAGCGGCCGGTGCGCTGCGATTTCGTCGATGATGCTCAGGCGAAGAGGCTCACGGCCGGCAGCCCTGTGAGGATCAAGGGAATCTGCTGCGGCTTTCTTTTTGGGATCGACGGGGTCAACCTCAAGAGATGTGCGATTGCGACGGAGTGATGGATTGCTCGGCGGAATCTCACCGCGAAAAAAGCAGTCGCGCTTCGGGCGGCCGGGCGATCCGGCCAGCAAGTTTTTTCGAAACGATCCCGGTTTAGACATCAACGCATGGATACTTCGACCGGCGGCCCGGCTCCCGCAACCTATTCAGGAGCTGGCGCTGCCCCATTGCGGCCGGGAAACGATGGGGGTGGGAAAACCACCCGAAAATAAATCTCCGACAGCGGCAACACGATATCGATCGCCGGGATGGGGGCGGCCGCATCGAGACCCTTGTACTCGCGCAAAAGCCACGAATGGTCGCCCTGCCGCTCGTACACTTCGACATGCGGAGAATCCTGCGCCACCAGTACATAGACTCTTAAAGACTCGAGCCGGCGGTAGTTTTCAGCCTTGAAACCGCGGTCGTACCGTTCGGTGGATTCGGAAAGCACTTCGAACACCACCGTTGGATTGGTCGCGGTCTCGATTCCGGAGTCATCTTCATCGTATTCAATTGGATCACAGTAAACGCTGGCATCGGGATAGGTGCGCAAGCCGGTGGCCTTGATTTTCAGACGAAGATTCGACTCGTAGGGAGTGCAGGGCTTGCGCTTGAGAAGCTGGCGCACTTCGCCGACCACATTGGCGGAAATGAGGCTATGCAGAGTCGTGCCTCCCGACATGGCGAATATTTCGCCGTTGTAATACTCGCTCTTGTAGGTCGCGGCGCGCTCAAGAGCGTAGTACTCTGCTGGCGTGTAGCGTTTTACCGGTTGTGGCAGGCCCATAATCCTCCAGAATAGCCGCCTCACGCATCATCGTCCACTACGCGCTTACCTTCGCCACGATCGCATCCCCCACCTGCCCCGTCGACGCCGTCCCGCCCAAATCCCGCGTGTGATTCTTCGGGTCCGCCACGACATCCCGGCAGGCGGCGTTGATCGCCGCGGCGGCCTGAGGCTGGCCCAGGAAATCCAGCATCATCGCCACGCTCAGGAACGTCGCAATCGGGTTGGCGTAGCCCTTGCCCGCGATATCCGGCGCTGATCCATGCACCGGCTCAAACATGCTGGCGGCCTGTCTCGTCGGGTTGAGATTGCCGCTGGCGGCCATGCCCATGCCGCCCTGAATGGCCGCGCCCAGATCCGTGATGATGTCGCCGAACATGTTGGTGGTCACGATCACATCGTAAATCTTCGGCTTGGCGACCATGTACATGCAGCAGGCATCGACGTGGTGGTAGTCGGTTTCGAGGCCGGGATATTCCTTCTTCACATCCTCGAACGCGCGCATCCAGAGGTTGTGGGCGAAGCGCAGCACGTTGGTCTTGGCCACCAGCGTGACCTTTTTGCGGTTGTACTGTTTGGCGTACTCGAACGCGTATCGAATTGCCCGCTCGACGCCATGCCGCGTGGTGACTTCGATCTGGTTGGCGACCTCGTGCGGCGTGTTCTTGTAGAGAAAGCCGCCGTTCTGGCAATAGAGGCCCTCGGTGTTCTCGCGGACGATGATCATGTCGATATCATTGGGCCCGATATTTTTCAGCGGCGTCGGCACGCCCGGCAGCAGGCGCGTCGGCCTGAGGTTGATGTACTGATCGAGTTCGAAGCGCATCTTGAGGAGGATGTCGGTCTCGATCAGCCCCTGCGGGATTTTCGCGTTTCCGCGCGGATCGGCCCCCACCGCGCCAAAGAGAATCGCATCATGCGCCGCCAATTCCTTGAGGGCTGAATCGGGCAGCGTGATCCCCGTCTCCAGGTAATGCTCGGCGCCGAAGGGATAATCGGTTGTCGTATAGGTGAACCCGAATTTCTTCGAGGCCGCCTTGAGCACTTTGAGGCCTTCGGGGACGACTTCCTTGCCGACGCCGTCGCCGGGCATGACTGCGATTTTCATGGTTCAGGTCCTTGGTAATTTGGGAAGGCAGACGATATCGATTGGCGGGAAGAAATAAAGGGGCAGGCGCAACAAGACCGGGTCAATGGCTGTATAATCCGAAAAGGAGTTTCGCTAAATGCCCGCGAAGGATAAACATCATGATGCCGTCAAGCGAGCCCTTTTGAGGGACGGCTGGACCATCACGCACGATCCGTTGATACTCAAAATCGGCCGAAAGGATTTGTTCGTCGACCTCGGGGCCGAGCGATTGCTCGCCGCGGAACGAAAGGGAGAGAAGATCGCGGTTGAGGTGAAGAGCTTCGTGGGCGATTCTGAAATTAACGACCTGGAGAAGGCATTGGGCCAGTTCGTTCTTTACAGCGAGATTCTCCTTCAACAGGAGCCCGATCGCCTGCTCTATCTTGCGATTCCCCGGCATGCGTGGGATGAACTGTTCGAAGATGAGCCGATCGGCAAGCTGTTGCTCGCTAGCCGGAGAGTCAGGCTGGCCGTCTACGACGACAAGGAAGAGGTCATTGTAAAATGGAAAAGCTGAAAACCTATCGCGAGATCGTCAAACAGGTCATTCTGGATTACGCGAAATTCCCGTATGCCTACGGCGACCTTCACCGCCAGACTGTCTTCGATCTTGCAAACGATCATTATCTTCTGATGACGATTGGGTGGGACCCGAAGCGGGTACATGGATGCCTGGTTCATATCGACATCATCGATGGCAAGTGCTGGATTCAGCGGGATGGCACGGAAGATGGCATGGCCAAGGACCTTGAGGCCGGCGGAATTCCAAAGTCGGATATCGTCCTGGCGTTCAAGCCCGTCGATATTCGGCCGCTGACCGGCTACGCCGTGGCTTAATCTCTTTGCATTTGAGTTTTTTTTCCGGTCTGCCTCCGTCACCCGGCTGCCATGATGCCGCGCAGGATTTTCGCAATTCAGTCATCGCTTCGGCCCCACATCATTCGTGGGGCCGTTTCATTGACCGATATAATCAAATCAAAAACCCCCTTGACAAATCCAAACACCTGTTTTAATCTTCGAATTCAAACAGCCGTTTCATCCATGGCCATCCCCCCCGCGCCCATCCTCCCCGACAAGACCCGCCAGCGCCTCATCGAGGCCGCCGGCGAGATCTTCGCCGATCAGGGTTTCCACCGCGCCACCGTCCGCGATATCTGCGCCCGCGCCGGCGCTAACATCGCCGCCGTCAACTATTACTTCGGCGACAAGCAATCCCTCTACGCCCACGCCCTCCGCTATGCCCACGCCTGCGCCTTCGCCAAATACCCCGCCGATATGGGCCTGCCCGCCTCCGCCACCCCGCAGGCCAAGCTCGAGGCCTTCATCCGATCCTTCCTCCTCCGCCTGCTCGATGCGGGCCGGCCCGCCTGGCATGCCCGCCTGATGACCCGCGAACTGGCCGAGCCCACCCCCGCCCTCGATGTGCTGGTCAACGAGCAGATCCGCCCCAATTTCCTCGCCCTCAACCAGATCATCCGCGACCTCCTCGGCCCCGCCGCCTCCGAATCCACCCTCCGCATGACCAACTCCTCGGTCATCGGCCAGTGCCTCTTCTACCACTTCGGCGCTCCCATCTCCTCCCGCCTCATGCCCGGCCACCCCCACACCACCGCCGATGTCCCCGCCCTCTCCGCCCACATCACCTCCCTCACCCTCGCCGGCATCAAACAAATGGCCAAAGAGATTGAACCACGAAGGGCGCGAAAAACACGAAGAAGAAAAGAGGTTTAAATGCTTCACGAAACAATCCATCTTCTGCGACAGCAACGCCTTTTTCTTTTCTTTGAATTCTCTGCGCCCTCTGCGTCTCCGCGGTGATCTGTTTTGAATTCGTCGTGCCCTTCGTGCCCTTCGTGCCCTTCGTGGTTAAACACCCATGAACTCCATCGCCATCAAAATGCTCATCGGCGACAAGGCCAAGTACATCGGCATCGTCATGGGCATCACCTTCGCGTCCCTGCTGATCACCCAGCAACTCGCGATTTTCTTCGGCCTGCTCTCGCGCACCTACGGCGCGGTCTCCGATCTCGGCCTGCCCGATATCTGGGTCATGGACCCCAAGGTGCAGTTCATCGATGACATCAAACCCCTCCAGGACACCACCCTCTTCCGCGTCCGCGGCATCGATGGGATCGACTGGGCCGTCCCCCTCTACAAGGGCCTGATCAAAGCCCGCCTCGATTCCGGCGAATTCCAGACCTGCAACGTCTTCGGCATCGATGATGCCACGCTCATCGGCGGCCCGCCCGAGATGCTCCAGGGAAACCTGGCCGACCTCCGCCGCGCCGATGGGGTATTGGTCGATGATGTCGGCGCGGCCACCAAGCTCGCCCGCATCAACAAAGACGGCAGCCGCACGCCACTCAAAATCGGCGATACCCTCGAACTCAATGACAACCGCGCCATCGTCGTCGGCATCTGCCGGGTCTCGCGCACCTTCCAGTCCCAGCCGGTCATCTACACCACCTACACCCGCGCCACCCGCTTCGCCCCCAAAGAGCGCAAGCTCCTGAGCTTCGTCCTCGTCAAAGCCAGGCCCGGCGTGTCGCAGGCCGAGTTGTGCGAGCGCATCCACGCCTCCACCGGCCTGCTGGCGCTCACCGGCGAGCAGTTCAAGGAAAAGACCGTCTGGTACTTCATGAAGTACACCGGCATCCCCATCAACTTCGGCATCGCCGTCGCCCTCGGTTTCATCGTCGGCACCGCCATCGCCGGCCAGACTTTCTACAACTTCACGCTCGACAACCTCCGCCATTTCGGCGCCCTCAAGGCCATGGGCGCGGGTAACGCCATGCTCCTGCGCATGATCCTCCTGCAGGGTATGGTCGTCGGCCTGGTCGGCTACGGTTTGGGCGTCGGCGCGGCCGCCCTGATCGGCTGGAGCGCCCGCAATTCCGAACTGGCGTTCAAGCTGCCCTTCGAGCTTCTGCTCTTCACCGGCTTCGCGGTCACGCTCATCTGCGTTTTCGCATCCCTCATCAGCATCCGTAAAGTCATGAAGCTCGAGCCGGCGATTGTGTTCAAAGGCTGATTGAACCACGAACGACGCGAAGGGCACGAAGAAGAAAGTTGGATTTGCGGCATTTGCTGGCGTAATGATTGCAAGGCGATTTGATATGAGTGCGAATGTCCTCCCCTATTCATCCATGAAGCCCCGGGAAGAAATTCCCGAGAATGTGGCCGTCCATTGCCGCAATGTGGTCAAGACTTACGGCTATGGTTCCTCGGCCGTCGTCGCGCTGCGCGGCATCGATCTGGATGTGTTCAAGGGCGAGCTCATGATGCTGGTCGGGCCATCGGGCTGCGGCAAGACGACGCTCATCTCCGTCATCGCCGGAATCCTCGATCAGGACAGCGGCGATTGCCGGGTCCTCGGGCAGGATTTGCTGGCCATGAGCGGGCGCGACAAGACTGCTTTCCGCGGGCGGAATGTCGGATTCGTCTTCCAGGCCTTCAACCTCCTGCCGACGCTCACCGCCGCCGAAAATGCCTCGGTCCCCCTGCTCATCGGCGGCATGAATCGCAAACTCGCACTCCAGCGCGCCAGGGAAATGCTCGCCCGCGTCGGCCTCGGCGATCGCGGCCATTCCCTCCCCAGCCAGCTCTCCGGCGGCCAGCAACAGCGCGTCGCCATCGCCCGCGCC
>JBBRTW010000176.1:0-13119 GCA_038244055.1 Tepidisphaerales bacterium
GGCGATCCTTCATCATCCCATCCGCAATCCGCCCACTCGCAACCCGCAACTCGCAACTCGCAACTCTCCAACTATCTCGCCGTCCTCAAGATTCCTTCGTACGTCCTGGATACGGCCGGCATGGCGGCGATGACCTTCGCGATCGGAGGGTTCTCATTCTGGATGCCGGCGTATCTGGTGGATCATGCGCATGTCGGCGCGAAGGAGGGGGCGACGCCGAAGGAACTGCTGGCGCAGGTGAACACTTATTTTGGCGGGATCATGGTCGTGTGCGGGATCAGTGCGACGTTGATTGGCGGGTGGCTGGGGGACTGGCTGAAGAAGCGGGTGTCGGGGTCGTATTTCATCGTTTCGGCGGTGGGGATTTTCCTGTCGGCCGCGTTCATCGTGCTGATGATCAACACACCCTTCCCCTTCGCCTGGTTCTGGCTCTTCTGGGCCGTCTTCTTCCTCTTCATCAACACCGGCCCCTCCAACACGATCCTCGCCAATGTCACCACGCCTGCGATGCGCGCCAATGCGTTCGCGGTGAATATCCTGGTGATCCATGCGCTTGGCGATGCCATCTCTCCCCCCATCCTCGGCCATCTCGTCGGCCGATTCTCATGGGACGCCGCGCTCTATCTGGTGGCCGGCATCATGGTCTTCGCGGCGCTGTTGTGGTTGTGGGGCGCGGTTTATTTGCAGCGCGATGAAGCGCGGGCGGCGGCGGGGTGAGGGTGAATGATGAATGATGAATGATGAATGATGAAGGGTGAAGGGCGAATGATGAAGGATGAAAAAGAAAAGAGGAGGCCCGCCGTCATCCTGAGGGGAGTGGAGCGACCAAAAGGATCTTGCATGGGCGTCCGGGCGGATTCGACAGCATTCACGGCGTCTGGAACGGTCCGCCAACCGCGCGGCAAGATGCTTCGCTACGCTCAGCATGGCCGGGCGCAATTACAGATTTTCCAACCGTTGCCTCTTATCCATCTCCAAAATCGCCGCGATCAGTTCATCCATCTCGCCCGCGACAATCTTATCGAGATTAAAATTTTTCTCCCCGCCGCCTTCACCGCCCAATCGATGATCCGTACACCGGTTCTGCGGGAAGTTGTACGTCCGGATGCGGGCGCTGCGATCCCCCGATCCCATCATCGCCTTGCGCGCCCCCATCTGCGCCGCGTGCTGCTTGGCCTGCTCGGCTTGGTAGAGCGTCGACCGCAGCAGGGCCCAGGCGCGCTCTTTGTTCTGCGTCTGCGATTTGTGCTCGGTCATCTTGAAACTCAGGCCGGTGGGTTTGTATTTGATGTACCAGCCGGTTTCGACTTTATTGACGTTCTGCCCGCCCGGCCCGCCGCCGCGACAGCCGAATTCCTCGATATCTTTGGGGTCGATGTGAATCTCGACATCCTGCAATTCAGGGAGGACCGCGACCGTGGCGGCCGAGGTGTGGATGCGGCCCTGGGCCTCGGTTTCGGGGACGCGCTGCACGCGATGCCCGCCGGATTCGAACTGGAGATGGCGGTAAGCGCCATCGCCCTTGACGTTGATGATGACTTCCTTGAATCCGCCGCGCTCGGAAGTCGAGAGATCGGAGACGATGAACTGCCACCCCTTGCGCTCGCAAAAGCGGCGGTACATTTCGTAGAGATCCCGGCCAAACAGCGCCGCCTCGTCCCCGCCCGTGCCGGCGCGGATTTCGAGGAAGAACGAATCGACCGCGTTATCCTCGGCCGCGATGAACTGGTCCTTGAGCGATTCGAGCAGGTCGGCGATGGATTTCTGCGCTCCCGGAAGCTCATCGGCCGCCAGCGCCGCCATTTCGGCATCGCCCGCGGCGGCCATTTCGCGCAGCTCGGCGACCTGTTGGATTGATTTAAGATAATCGCGATAGATGTTGACCACCGGCGTCAACTGCCCGATCTCGCGCGAGGCGGAGATCATGTTCTGCGGCTTGGTGACGAAGCTGGCATCGTTCATCAGCTCCTGAAGCTCGGTTAGGCGATGGTTCATCTCCTCGAGCTTGCGGATCAAAGCGGGCGGCGCGGAAAGGGCGGTGGATTCGGACATGGGGATTCCTGTGGGCGGTTGAATGGGGCGGCAAGCGAATGGGGAAAAGAAGATCGAACGCCAGGCCAGCGGGGGGAGGGGCGACGGGCGCTAACGCTTACCGGGGGATCGGGGCGTGGGAATCATGAGGATGATAATAGCCTGATTGACCCCCGCAGGCCAGACTCGGCTGCGAAATCCATTTGCCGACATTCAATTAACTACGACAGGCGGCGGTTCGATGTTCTGGATATGACCGCATGGCCGGTGGATCAGGTAGAGCGCGCCGCTGCGCCGAAGGCGCGCGCCGGCGCGGCGATCGGGTCGGCTCGTGTCAGCCTGGCGCTTTTGCTCGTTCTCGCCTTTCTCCCGCGCATTGGTTTTCTGGCCCGGCCGTTCGAATCGGATGCGGGGCTTTACATTTACATGGGGAAGGTGGTGGCAACCGGCGGGCAGTACGGCACGCTCTACCACGATTTTTATGAGACCAAGCCGCCGGGGGTGGCGCTGTTTACGGGTGGGTTGTACAAGGTGTTTGGAGATGCGTGGTGGCCGTGGGTGATGGTGCAGTTGGCGATGTCGTTGGGGGCGGCGATGGCGCTGGCGGGGATCGCGGGGCGGGCCTTTTGTGGTGCAGGCTTTCAGCCTGCGAATTCCACGCAGGCTGAAAGCTCGCACCACGAACGAACCACGGGGATGCGATCCGCGGCCGGGGTCTCGACATTTCTCTTCGCGGCCGTCTTTCTCAATCTCGGCCCACTGGCGTATCGCGGGTTTCAGTTGGAGACGGTGACAACCTTCGTCGCGGCAATGGGTGCATGGGCCGGCGCGAAGTTGATTTTCGCCAGTGACACGGGCGTCCCGCCCGTGCGAGCGGCGCGTTGTCCTCAAAATCGTTCCCCCAATCGGCAATCCCCAATCCGCAATCCGCAATTCCTCCCCGCCCTCATGCTCGGCATTTTCGCCGGCATCGCCGCCATGCTCAAGCCCACAGGCGGGGCGGTCCTTGGCGCATTCGCGATCGCCATGCTTTTGCGTCGCCAGTGGCGCGCGATCGCGGGCGCGATTTTCGGATTCACGATTCCGGCCGCGGTCGTGGCGGTGTGGACCTGGAAGGCCGGTCTGCTCGATCAGATGCCGGGGCTGTGGCGTGAAATCTCCCTCTACGGCGCGCAGACGCCGATCGTCTGGAGCGAGATCGCGCTGAAATGGGGGATGATTGGTTTGATCTGTGCGTTTACGTTTGTTGTTGCAAGAAGGATGGGAACGAGGCCCTTGCGGATTGGGGATTGCGGATTGCGGATTGAAAATCGGAGAACTGCCATCGACCCCTCCTCTTCAATCCGCAATCCGCAATCCACAATCGCCAATGTCTTCCTCCTCTCCTGGCTGATCCTCGAATGCCTCGGCGTCGCCGCGCAAAAGCGCCTGTATGCCTATCATTTCCTTCCCATCGTCTCCCCCATTGCCCTTCTATTCGGAGCCATGTTCCACAATCGCATCATCAAACTTCCCGGCCTGATCGCCGCACTTGCCCCGGCGCTGGTGCTCTCGCTGGCGTGGTCCTTCTCCGACTTCAAAATCCTCGCCACGACCGGGCCGGCGAAACTGGCGGAGTCGCAGTTTCTTCTCGCTCGCGCCGCGACGACGGATCGCGTGGTTGGCGATGGGATCGAGCGGCTGCTCATGGAGACGGGCTTGCGCTGCGGGACGCGCTATGCGCATCTGTTTTACCTCGCCAATCACGATGCCGCCCCGGCCGAGTATGGCGGGCGGTTTCTCTCCGATCTGGAGAAAAACAAACCCGAATGGGCGGTGTTTGAAGCACCGGAAACCTGGCGGAAACATCGCGAATTCCAGGCGAAAGATATGCCGCTTTTCTCCGAGCGGCCAGCGCGGGCGCGGAGCTATCTGGAGATGGGGGAGGCGATCCAGCGGTACATCGAGACGCATTATGCGCCGGTGGGCGAAGCCGGAGGGCGAACGATCTGGCGACGGCTCGCCCATTCCAAATCGAACGAATAATCCGATGAATTCGACTCTCAGTTCGGCTTGGAATCGAGCAGCTCGCGCAGGTTGTACTTCGTATAGCGCGTGTGGCTCGCCACATTTTTCCCATCGGCATTGGCCACCCAGAAATCGAGCGTATCGGGCGCGAAGAGCACCGACTGGATGTTGCTCCCCATGCACACCGGCCGGGTCATCAAGTCGCGGGCCTTATCGGCATCGAACTGCCCGTAGCCGCCCTGAACGCGCTTGACCAGCTCTTCATATCGATCCCCGGCCGACAGCAGCACCGCATCCTTGATCTTGTGCGGCAGGCGCGCGTGCGCCTCGCCCAGCTTGACCACTTCAAACGTCTCCGGCGTCGAGGCGATCCCCACCGCCTGCTTCGAATTGCCATCGGCGATGACGTAGTAGTATTCGCAGGTGCGCGGGCCTTTGCGCATGATCTCGATCGCCTCATCGAGCGTGGCCGCGTTCTCCATCACCTCCCGCAGGAGCTGGGCCATCGGCTTGCCATCCCATTTCCCCTGGCCTCGGCCGCCCATCTCCCCAACCGAGATATGCTTCTCATTCATGGCCGTGACCGTGCCCACGAAACCCGCGTAGCCGCAGTTCACCCAGGCATGCCCGACATCGGGTTTGTAAACCATCACCACCGCGTTCTGCTCCAGCCCGACGCCCTTGAGGTAATCGAGCACGCGCCCGTGATACATATGCCCGCCGACGGTTGCATCGCCGGTGATCGCAAACCCCGTGCAATGGAAAAGCTCGGGGAAGAAATTCGCCAGCCGGGATTCCTGATGGGTGATCCCCACCGCATCGGCCATCGCGTCCATCTCGCGATAGGTGCGCTCGGAAATAAACGGGGCAAGATGCTTGTGCGCCTCCTCGATCTCCCCGAAAAACCACCGCCCCTTGGCGAACGATGAGCCCACGCCCACGCCATAAAGAATCTTCTCCACCAGATCCCGGCACTCGGCTTTCAGCAAATCGCCCTGCTGCTTTCCCATCTCCTCGGGCGTGCCGGCGAGAAACAGCACGCGCGTTTCATCGCGAATCTCCAGGCGGCCTTTGCCGCTGATATTGTGAACGCGCCGCTGCCCGGTGGCCGGCCCGAGTGTGGGGATCTTCTGCTGCAGCGCGGTCGAGACCACCTCGGCGAATTTGAGCAGGTGCGAGAGGGCGGTGGTCTCGATGCGATCGTCGGGGTTCGGGTGGATCTTCCAGTTCTCGGCCGGCCAGGCCGCGATCAGGCGCGGGCTCTGGATGAGAATCTCGGCGCTGAGCTTGCCATCGCCGTAGCGCACCCTGGCCGGGAAATTATCCACCCGCCGCACTGCCAGCTCGATTCTCGAAGGCGGAAGCTTGAAGAGCGAGGTAATCCGCTCCGGCGCGGCCACCGCCACCACGTCGCAAATCTCGTTGTCCAATTTCTCCTCGCCGAGATAATCCATGCTGGCCAGCATCAACCCCATCTTGAGCTGCATCGCCCCCATCGGCAGCTTGAAGGGCGGCAGGCTGGAGCGGTCGATCGAATTCGGATCGGCCGAGAAGCGCGCCACGCCGGATTTGCCGACGACGCCGAATTTCTTATCCGGCACATGGGCCCAGATTTCCTGGCCATCGCGGCAGGCCGCGTAGGTCTGCCCGTTCAGCTTCACGACCAGCCCGACGCGATCGGGCGCTTGCAGCGCCACATCGATCCCCGCCAGCATCACCTGTTTGGCCACTTCCGGCGGCAGCCCCTCGGCCTTCGTCACTTTGAGCGATGCCAGAAAGGTCTGCGCCTGCGCCCCGGGCGGCGGCTCGATCAAGGGCGCGAGACGATCGATGGCCGCATTGACGATCGTCGATGGCCGGGTCGCCGGCTGATCGGCCGCGCGCGCCGGCGGCGCGGCCTGGGCCATCAAAATGAGCAGGGCGACAAGGCGAAACAGGCGGTTGGCGCTCGTTGAAAGCATGGCGGAATTCTACCGGCCAACCTGAACCATGCCACCCTTTATTTCACGCTTCTTTCTTCAATCCTCAATTCGCAATCGCCAACCCGCAATCCCTTACGCCGCTCCCAATTCCCCAATTTCCCCCGCCTTCAATGTCGCCGCGCTCTTGTTCTCCGCTTTCACTTCATCGATCAACTCGCTGCGGATGATCTTGAAATCCCGCGGCCCGTCGAAACCGATGCGCACGCGATCGCCGCGCGTCTCCACAACCGTGATTTCGATGGAGAGGCCCGCCACCTGGATCACAACCTTGTCATTTTTCTGGCGGGTCAGCACGAGCATGTCAGCACCTCAGCAAGATAGAAATCCATTCCCATCGTTTGCGATTGTCGCCGAAACAACCGGGCACGCCTACGCACAATCCATGGCGCAGCACAAGCACGCCCACGGACAATCTTAGCGCGGTAAAAGAGCCTGAGCGCGAAAAATCGCCGGCCCGCCGCACCCACGGCATCATCGTGGTGTGCGTTACATCGGCCGCGCGGGCGATCGGCTCAATGCTGCTCCGATCATCCCGGCCAAGTCCGACCCTATCACGGCTCTGAAATTGATCCAAACCCTGTTTCCGCGTTGCGGGGATTGTTGTATCTCGTTTGTATTGCATGGCTTACATTTCAACATGTAATTTTTGACAACTTCCTGGGAAGTCGGGCAATTTGAGCGTTGCGCAAGGGCGTTAAAGATGGGCGAAAGGGGTGAATGAGGCAGGAAGCGCGATTGCCAGCCAAGTTGCCAAACGATCCAACCCGATCTGAACAAGCCGGGGTAACGCGCCGGGAGCGCAGCGACCGGAGCGCCGCCCCGGATGGCGCCGCCTTGCGAAATCGCGCACACCAGCCGAACTCCCGGATTGCAACACCCATTCAACGCCATTTCACAACACATGAACGCAGAATGCGGACCCGGCTCACGCGGTTGCGCGGCGTCTGATTGGAATGCGCACGCAAAATTGCTACCCTTCATCCAACTTTCGATCCAAACCATATCAACCCGCAGAAGGACCCACCCATGCGCTTCATCGCTTCAGCATCCGCCGCCGCACTGATTCTGTTCGCCGCGCTGAGCCTTTGCCCGGCCGAGGAAAAAAAAGACGCCGCCGCGCCGCAGCCGGATAAGGATGGCTTCTACGCCCTCTTCGACGGCAAATCGCTCGATGGCTGGAAGGCGGCCGAGCATCCCGAGACCTTCAAGGTCGAGGAGGGCAACATCGTCGTCAACGGCGCGCGGGCGCATCTGTTCTACGATGGGCCGGTCAACAAGCACGACTTCAAGAACTTCCACCTCCGCGCTGTCCTGCAGACGTTCCCCGGCGCCAACTCGGGCATCTACTTCCACACCGAGTTCCAGGATGCCAACTGGCCTTCCAAGGGTTTTGAATGCCAGGTCAACGCCACCCATTCCGACATCAAGAAGTCGGGCGGGCTCTACGGTGTCAAGGATGTCCTCAACACCGCCCCGCACAAGGACAACGAATGGTTCACCTATGACATCATCGTGCAGGGGAAGAAAGTCACCCTCAAGATCAACGATGTGGTGACCAGCGAATGGGAACAACCCGAAGGCTGGACCGGCCCAGGGACAAAGCCGAGCGGCCGGGTTCTGTCGCACGGCACGATCGCGATCCAGGGGCATGATCCCAAGTCGAAAGTGGTCTATAAGAGCGTGCTGATCAAGCCGCTGGCGGATTGAAGAGTGTCCCTGCCCGCTAGCCAATACAGGTCCTATGATCACATGAGGTAATGACGCATGAAACTACTTGTAACACTTGAACGCGATGAAACAGGAATGATTGTAGTGGAATGCCCATCAATTCCGGGCTGCATTTCTCAGGGATCGACTGAGGACGAGGCGATGGAGAACATTCGCGAAGCCATTGCAGGCTGCCTGGAGGCGCGGGCGCAGGCGGGAATGCCATTGACGGTTGCGGTGCGGCAGGTCGAGGTTGCGGTCTGATGCCTAAGCTGCCGGTGATTTCGGGCGCGGACGCCGTCAAGGCGTTCTGCCGAGTTGGCTGGCGGGTCGACCGTCAGCGCGGGAGCCATGTCGTGTTGTTGAAACACGGGCAGACCGCGAGCCTTTCAGTGCCGCAGCATCGCGAACTGGCACCGGGGACGTTACGGTCTCTGATTCGTGCCGCTGGGCTTTCGGTCGAGGAATTTCAGGCGTTTCTGTGAAGTCTCTGACCGATTTATCTTCAGCCATGAACGCAGAGCCGCGGAGACGCCAGAGAAGAGAAAGTCCCGTTCTGCGAAGTGGGCGGTTTATGACCGCCGCTGTTGCTGTCGATAGAGAACGAGTCCACGAACATTGAAGACCAGGACAATAACACCCGCCAAGAACGCACCGCAGACCCATGTCCAAAAAAGGATCGGATTTGATGCCGGTGTGATCTTAGCCCCGCCCGTTCGGCCCCATGTAAAACTCCCCTGGTAAAGGACCAGTACACCCCACGTCAGCGCAAACGCACTCCAAAGAAAAAAGAACGCAAATCGGGCGTACGGATGCCGTTCCCACCAGTCACCGTTTCGTTTCGACATGGCTGACTAAACTCCAGTAAATTTGCGCCGTTTTGTTTTCGTCAATCGCATTCCTTTACCTTTTCCGCTCTCCTCTGCGGTGAAATAAGTCCTACTTGATCCCCGCCAGCCGCTGCTTGGCTTCGGTTCCCCATGGCGTATCTCCGTATTTATCGATGATCTTCTGCAAATACGGCCGAGCTTTTTCGCCCATGTTGTTGCTCAGATAATTGTCGGCCGTTGAGAGCCATCCTTTGCATTCGCGGTCGGCCGACTGGCCCTTGGCGCTGGTGAGGATGGCGGGATTCGCCTTGAGCGTTTCGTAGTGCGCCTTGACCAGATCGAAATGGGCCGCGCCGGCGCACTGGGCGATATACGATTCATACAGCGAAAGAGCCCGCGCGAATTCCTTGCTCTTCTCGGCCGACTCGGCCTGCGCCTGGATCGCATCTGCCGTGGCGTTGAGCTTGGCCGACTCGATCTCCGCCTTGATGGCGGGGTCTGTGCGAATCTGCTGAATGGTTGCGGTCGCCTTCTCGGCGAAGGCAGATCCGGCGTAGAGCTTTTCCATTGGCACCAGTGTCTTGATAGCATCGGGGTACTTTTTCGCCCCAATCGCGGCCTGTGCCTCGGCCAGTTTCTTCTCGGCCGCATCGCCGATCGCCCTGGCCAGATCGCCCGCCTCAGCGCCGCCGGTCATCTTCGCGGTGGCGAGATAGAGCGTGTAGGCCTCGCCGAGCTTGTTGGATTTCTCCGCGGCTTTGGCGACGGCCAGCGAAGCGATCATCTGGTTGTGCGGCCCCCACTTGAGCAGCCATTCCTTGAGCGGCACGTTCTTCACATCGGCGGTATGCGCCAGGCCTTTGAATTCTTCGAAAGTGACCTCCGCGCCTTTTGCGGTGTACGCATCGCGCGCCGATTTGGCGTTGGCGTTGGCCGGGTCGAGCTCGCCGATGCCGACGAAGACCGGCTTGCCCTTGAGCAGGGGGACCGCGCTCTCCTTGGGCGCGCCGCCCGCGCCCATGATCAGCAGGCCGGCGAGCTGGTCAATGTACAAGCTGCTGAACCTGGAGGTCGACCACCCGCCCTGGCTAAACCCGCCCATGAACACCAGCTTGGAATTGATCCGCGCCTTGGAGGCGACAAACGCGCGGATGCGGTTGAGATTGTCGATGTCCTGTTTGGGATCGTTGGCCGTCTCGCGGTCGAGGTATTCCATGCCGACGATGATGAAATGGTTCCCATCCATTACCTGCCGGAAGGGCCAGGTGGTCGGGTCGCCATTGTGCCCGTGGTAGCAGAAGATCGTCGGCCACTCGCGATCGGGTGAGTAATCCTTCGGCAGATAAACCAAATACCATCCCAGCCCGCCGGTCTTGGGGTCGAGTATTTTGACTTCCTTGCCCGGTGCGAAGACGGCCGCCTCGGGAGCGACGCCGGGGTCGGCCGCGCGGACGGAGAGCGCGCCAAGAAGGAGGATGGTTGCGATGACCGACAAACGCGGCGGAATAAGCATAGTTTCTCCGTAAACTGTGAGAAGGCCGAGCCGGGCAGGCATTCTAATCAGATGTTTGCGGTTGGGAAAGAAAAAAAGAGGTGGCACGGGCATCTCGCCCGTGAAGGGGGGTGCATTCATTCTCTTCACTTACATACGACGGCGGCATTCCGAGAAACGTGAAACATGAAGACATGAAACATGAAGAAACGCCACGACAAACCTCATGTTTCATGTCTTCATGTTTTCTTTCTCCCCCCTTCATGGGCGGGACGCCCATGCCACCTCGCCCTCAATCCTGAATCCTCAACTTCATCTCATCGCTGTTTGCCTTGAGCTCCGGCGCGTACATCGCGCTGGCCTTGGTCGGCAGGGCGCTGAACTTGCCGGGGATCTCGGCCCGCAAACGATAGGAGACGCTGTGATTTCCGCGCGCCAGCGTGCGGGCGAAGAAGCAGACGCGCTCGTCGCGGAATTCAACGTACGCGCCCATGTCGTTGCCGGTGTAGCCGCTGCGGACTTCCATCGGCTCGAAGCCGCTTGCCTTCATGTCCTCGAAGAGGATGTACTCGTAATCGTTCTTCGATTCGATCTCGAGCTCGGCCTCGACCAGGTCGCCGGACTTGAGCGTATCGCCATCCTTGAGGGGGATGCGCTGATACTTCTCGACCTTCTGCTTGGTGGCCTGGCCGTGCTGGCCGGAGACGGTGATCTTCTTATCGATCTCGATCAGCTTGTAGAACTTACGGTTGACCTTGATCTCCAGGCCGGCCTTGGTGATCGAATCCTCCATTGTGAAGTTGGTGGCGTAGGCGTTGAAGTAGAGCGGGCCTTTGCCGGACTTCTTGAACTCGACCTTGTGAGGCCCGCTGGTGAGCTCTTCGCCGGTCATCTCCAGCTTGTTGTCGTAGCTGAAAAGATTGGCGGCCGAGATGGAAACATCCTTCTTCTTCTTGCCATCGACGTACACTTCCACCGTCATCTCCGGCTTATCCTGCCCCGAGGCGCGGATATAGTCGGCCAGCGCCTCGACCACGATGGCCGTATCGCGCGTCTAGTTCCAGTAGGTCGAGTGCTTGCGGTTGTTGACCAGGTACTTGGCCAGCCCCGAAGCCTTCTCCGACTTGGCATCGGTCAGCGCCAGCAGCTTGAGGTAGTACCCCATCGCCTCGACATCGGACCCATACCAGTACCACCAGCGGTTGGCCTCGGGCATCTTGAGATAGGCGGTCTGGTTCTCGGCATCCTGCACGAGGAACTGATCGACGTTCTTGATCAGCATGTCGCGCTTCTCGAAATCGTTGATCTTGTGGCAGGCGATGGCGACCAGCGCCTTGGTGTAAACCGACAGGTCATTGCGATCGCGGTAGAGGAAATCGCGCATGGCCCGGTTGTCCTGCCCTGCATCGACCATCACCATGTAGACCAGGGCATCGATATCATCGGCGCGGGTCTTGAAGGGAATGGCCTTGGTTCCGGCGTTCTTGAGCAACTGAACCTGCGTGGTCTGGTGGTTGGCCAGCCACTGCACGCCGCGATCCAAAACGCCGGGCGTGATGGCCGCATCGTTGGCCTTGGCGACCTGCAAGCCATGCACCACCGTCGCGGTGGTGTGGGCGTAAGACTGCTCGCCAAACCCGCTGAACCAGCCCCAGCCGCCATCGTTGAGCTGCATGGCCGTGAGCTTGGCGATGCCTTCCTTGACGGCATTGGCCACCTCGGCCTCATCGAAGACGGGGTTGCGGTCGAAACGCTTCCAGCCCGCCGCACGCTGTTGATCGTTGCCGATCTCCTGCGCATTCAGATTCGTCCGCTTGGTGCGGATATCCGCCAGGTTCAGCTTCATATCCAGCAGAACCTTCTGGGTGATGACCGTTGGCACGAAGCGATTGAGCGTCTGCTCCGTGCATCCGTAGGGATATTCCACGAGATAGGGCAGGGCATCGACCATCGCCATCGCCAGGGTCGGCGAGTAGCGCACTTCCAGACGGCTGAAGGCCGGATTCCGCTCGGCCGGCACATTGAACGTCAGCGAAGCCGAGCCCTGCTCCGGCTTCATCGCGCCGGCGTAGGAATCGGTTTTGAGCATGCCGTGGACGTAGACCGGGAAGCTCATCTGCATCGCATCGGAGTCTTCATCGGTGATCGCCTTGATGCGGACGATCGCCGTGCCCGGCTTGATGACGCGCACGACCCAATCGATCCGCTTCTCTCCCTTGGGATCGATATCGATGGCGACCAGGTTGGTCGGCTTGGTCTGAGGCGCATTGGCCAAACCCAGCGACTCCAGGCAGCCGCCATCGAGTTCGAGGGAGACCTTCACGTTCTTCTTGTTCTTGAGATAGTTGTGGACGTTGGCGGAGATGGCCACTTCATCCTTCTGCACGAAGAAACGCGGCGCCTGCAGGCGCACCAGCAGGTCCTTGGTGGTGATCAGATCCACATCCGCCTGCCCGACCTGCGTGCCCGCGCCCATGGCCCAGACGCGCGTTTTCCAGGTCGTGAGCTGCTCGGGCATCTGCCATTCGACTTCGGCGATGCCGTTCTTGTTGGTCTCCACCGAGGCCACCCAGTAGGCGGTATCGGCGAAGTTCTTGCGGATGGCCGGCTCGACCGAGGCCTGGTTGGGCTCACCCCCGCCACCCGGGTCTCCCGCGGCGAGTTGCTCATCCGCGCCGGCCGCAGCGGCGTTGGAATCGGCCTTGCGAAGGGCATTCATTGACCGGGCGGCCATGGGTGCGCCGGCGGCCTTGGCCTCGCCGAAGCCGCGCTGCATTTCCCTGCCACCGCCGCCGAACCCGCCGCCGCGACCCATTCCCGGGCCGCCGCCATCGTATGAAAATTCGGTCGCTTCGTACTCGACCCCACCCTCGCCCAGCGCGGCCTTGAGCTTCCGCCGCTCATCCTGGTCGGCCACCATCGAGCCGAACGCGCCGAGATAATCCATCGCGCGATCCTTGGGCTTGACCAGATTCGAGCCGCTCTTGGCGTTGCTCATTTCCGAGCGCGGATAATGATTCCGCCGCCACTTCCAGAAGAACGACTTGATATCCGAAACGTTGGAGCCGCC
>JBBRTW010000177.1:0-13079 GCA_038244055.1 Tepidisphaerales bacterium
CCGGCTGTGGACGCTGATTGCGTCGGCCCAGCGGCACGGCGTGGACCCTCAGGCATACCTCAGGAGCGTGCTGGCGAAGATCGGCCAGACGGCGATGAGCGAGTTGGATCAGTTCCTGCCGGAGAAGTGGAAGGCGGAGGACGCGGCGGAATCCATGCTGCAATGACCGCGATCACTCCCTGGGCTTCATTGCTCCTGAGGGCGTGTTAGCGACCTTGACGAGCCGGAAGCGGCTGGTACCCCCAGCCACCGCCTGAATCTCGATCACATTGCCGATTTTGTGCTCTTGGAGCATCTCCAGGTAATCGCCCAGCATTCCCACCGTCTGATCTACACTTCCCACCTTGTGGCCTGAATCGACGAGCTTTGCAAACAGGTCGTTGACGGTGACCTCCTTGCCCACGAATACCATCCGACCTAGGTCCGCGGCCTTCCCGGACCGAAGCCCGACGAAGCGTGGGCGCCCTTCTTCCCGCACCGGGACGAGGAAGTCACCGGCACCGCCATCAGGCTTGGCCTGATCGAACGTCACAAGGAGTTTTTTGGTTGTCGGATTTTTCTCGGTCATAGCGTGTTACCAGTTCCAGGGATCATACCACTTGTGATGGATGTCGTGTAAATCCGCGCCTTGCAGTCGCATGTTGGCCGGCACGTCCTCCCCACCGATGGACAACGGCTTGATGTGATCGACCTCGTACCCCGGTGGCCGGCGGCCCTCACTCAGCCATGGCTTCATCCATGATGGTGTGCGGTAATCGTCTGCGAGTGATCTGAGGAACTGGCGGCCTGCCGCTTGGCTGCGAACGGTGCCCGTAACGATCCCATTGACTTCCTTATAAACAGACCAAGCCTTGACCGCCTCGACCCGGCTGGCAAACTGCCCCGCCGTACCCTCCTGGAACTGATTCCAGGTTCGGTACAGGCGCGCACCCGCACCTGTGTTTCGCGGAGCGGACACCTTCTAACTTCTTCCTTCTTTCTCATTGTCTCATTGTCTCTCCGTCTCTCCGTCTTCCGCCGCCCTCTCCCCAATCGCGCTCGCCGTCGCATGGGTTTCGATATTCGAAATGCTGATATGCCATCGCGTGATTCCCAGTTCCCGCGCGATCCGCTCGCATTCGCCCGTGAGCTTGATCTGCGGCTGGCCGGATTCGCGCTTGACCACCTCCACATCCGTCCAGGCGATTCCCCCGCGCCAGCCCGTCCCCAGCACCTTCAGCACCGCCTCCTTGGCCGCGAAGCGACCGGCGTAATGCTCGAATCGCCGCTTCTTCCCCGCCTCGCAATACGCCCGCTCGGCCGGCGTGAAGACCCGCTCCAGAAAATGCTCGCCATGCTCCTCGATCGAGCGGCGCAGGCGCGCGGTTTCAACGATATCGATGCCGTGACCGACGATTGCCATGCGATGATCCCTCGATCGTGGCACGGGCATCTTGCCCGTGTTTCAAATTATGCAAAGGTGAAGAATACATCTCCAAGTTTCGTCGCATTTTACACGGGCAAGATGCCCGTGCCACAGGGAACCCTCACCGATGCCCCGGCTCCATCCGCTCCCACTCATATTTATACGGCGCAGGCTCCCAGAGTTCATCCTCGTTGAAATCGTGCAGCAGCTCTTTGCCCGTATCGGCCATCGTCTTTTTCGTTTCCGACTTCTCCATGATCTGCTTGACGAATTTCCCATCGATCTTTTTCGGCACCGGAATATGCAACAGATAACACGCCGTCGCGAACGTATCCTCGGTATTGACCACCAGGCTCGCATCGCGCGTCAGATCGTAATTCTTCCGGATTCCCGGGCCCACGGCGATCCACGGAATATGCCGGCTGCGCGGGTCGTTGGGGCCGTGGACTTTGCCCTGCCCGCCGTGGTCGGCGCTGATGATGATCAGCGTGCTCCCCTCCAGGCCGGTCTCGCGCAGCGCATCCATCAGTTTGCCGATGGCCTGGTCCGCGCGCTCGATCGCCTGGATCTGCTGCGGCGTCGCCCAGCCGATGGCGTGGCCGGTCTCATCCACCTGAGCCAGGTGCATGAAGAGCAGGTCCGGCCTGTGCCGCCGCAGGATGTCCGCCGCGCTCTCCCCCACCGCCAGATCCGGGCCCACATGCGGCTTGTCCCAGTAAATCTCCGACCAGTTCACCGAACCCGGCCGGGCCAGCTCGTTGAACTTCGTCTTCCCGCTGATCAGCGCCGTCTTGTAACCCGCCTTGTGCGCCAGATCGAAAATCGTCGGCACATCGGGGTACACATTCTCGATGTAATAGTTCCAGAGCAGACCGTGGTACTCCGGCGTCACGCCCGTCAGCATGCTCGTGTGCGAGGGGAGCGTGATGGACATCTCCGTCGTCCGCGCCCACATCGTGTAGCTGCCCCGGCTCATCAGGCCCTTCATCACCGGCGTATTGGCCCGCAGCAGCAAATCCGGGCGCAACCCATCCACGCTGATGATGATGGCGCGCTTGACCTGGCCCGTTTTACGCGACTCGGCCGAGTCGCTTCCACCGCCGGACCGATCCGAAATCATCCGAATCAGGCTGGCGGCCACGAAGACCAGCGCCAGGATGGCGACGATCAGTTGCAGCCTTCCCCGGAAATTTTGCAGCTCGCGCAGTTTGGCCATGATGCGGAAGAGTACAAACATTTTCGCGAATTGCTTGATGATTGATGAAATTCGCGGTGAAGCGCGGCGACTCTGCCCGTGCGAGCGGATGAATCAGGATCGCCGGTCGAGCCGATTCTTCAAAGGTCCGATAAATGGTCCGACCCTTGCCGCATCCGTGAAAATACCTGTCCCGAATCGCCGAATCGCAGCCATTTGATGCTGGGATTGATCGAATCGCAGGGGGAATGCCGACGTTTGAAAATCATCGAGGCCTCTTCGCCCCGATCCCGGCGCGTTTTTGACATCTTTTCCGCCCCTGAGTAGTTTGCCGCCCCCGGGCGATTTCCGGAGCATTTCATTGAATTCATTCAGCCACGGTTCGGAGGGTACTCCCCTGTTCAAGTTCATCATTCGATTTTTCCGCCGGCTTTTTCACCGCACGCCCACTCCGACCCCCGCCGCCCCCCCGCGCAGCCCCTCCGTCGAGCCTCTGGAGACGAGGACGCATCTTTCCGTAACCCACGCCACACCCTTCAAGAAAGTTCAGCCGACCCAGGTCGCCACCGCCTATCTGGACAACCGCGGCCGGGCCTTCATGACCTTCACGGTCGCCCTCGATACCACCACCCTCTCCAAACGAACCGCCGCCATCTATACCGCCGGGCCGGATACGATCATCGGCACCAATGATGATATCCGCCTGACCACCGCCGTCGCCTATCGCAAAGGCCGGTTGGTGCTCGATGCCGCCGTCCCCCTGAATCAGACCTACCGCGTCATTCTCAATGCGGCCGTGATCAAGGATATTTACGGGCGGGCGATCGATGGCGAATTTAACAGCCAGGGGAAGGCATCGGGCAATGGCGTTGCGGGCGGGAATTATGATGTGATCGCCAAAGGGCCCGTGCGCACCAACTATCGCTACACGGTCAGTGGATTCGCCTCCGGCGACAACTTCATCAACGTGGCCATGTTGACCAAGGTCGCGCCCGTTACGGTGACCAATTTCAAGCACTACGCCAATGAAGGTGCCTGGGACACCACCTGGTTCCACCGCTCGACCACCGATGCGACCAGCGGGATTCAGGTCGTCCAGGGGGGCGGTTTTAATCTCGATTCCGGGGGCAACATCGGCTCGGTGCATACCCACACGGGCGTCGGCCTGGAGCTCGGCGCTTCCAATCTCAAGGGAACGCTGGCGATGGCCCGCACGTCCGACCCGAGTTCGAACGTCAACCAGTGGTTCTTCAACGTCAACGACAACACGACCCTCAACACCTTCGGCGGCGGCTACACGGTCTTCGGCGTGGTCATGGATGCCGGAAGCCAGGCCGTCATTGAAGCCATCAATAGCCTGGCGATTCGCAAGGGCGACCCGACCAACTCCAATTCTCCCTTCAATGAAATTCCCAGCCTCGATCCCACCGGCCCGATCGATGTGCCCACCGATCTGGTGCGCATCACCCGAGTCGCCATGCTGATGGACCAGGCCGCGCCGACCGGCGGAACCCCCTTCGTCGCGCGGCCGCCGGCGGCGACCGCTACGGTCCTGACGGCCGCGCCGAAGGCAACACCATTCATGATCGCAGCGCCCAAGTCGAGCGATTCGCTGCTAGATTGAGCGATCTGTTGTTGTGGTGTGGGCTTTCAGCCTGCTTTTCTCCCATCCGAATACGCAGGCTGAAAGCCCGCACCACAACGGATTTTGACGTTTCACCCAATCCCTCTTACCTTCCCGGCCTATGCCGAGGTATTTTCCGGACTTTGAGGAATTCAAGCGAATCGTGGCCGATGGGGCCGAGATTGTGCCGGTCTATCGCCAGTTGCTGGCCGACCGATTGACACCCGTGACCGCGTTTGAGCTTTTGGGCGATTCATCGCACGCATTCCTGCTCGAAAGCGTGGTGGGGATCGAAAAGATCGGCCGCTACAGTTTCATCGCCACCGCGCCGCGGTTCGTCTATCAAGTGAAGGATGGGAAAGCCCAAATCGGAAAACCCGGCGCAGCCGCGAAAGACGCCATCGCCGCGTACAACACGGCCGACCCGCTGGCCGATCTGGAAAAGCTCCTTCCCAAACGGCGCTACCACCACGATGAGCGCCTCCCCGCCTTCACCGGGGGTCTGGTCGGCTTCGCGGGCTACGACACCATTCGCTACTACGAATCCGAGAAACTCACCGCCCCGCCGGCCGATGACCGGAATCTGCCCGATCTGCAATTCGGCTTCTATGGCGAAACGGTGATCTTCGATCATCTGGATAAGACGATCAAAGTGGTGGCGAATGCGGAGTTGTGTGATGAGGGTTCAGGGTTCAGGGTTCAGGGTTCAGATCAGAAGTTGGAAGTTAGAAGCGAGAAGCGAGAAGAGGAGATTTACCGCGAGGCGTGCGCGCGGATCGATGCGATCATCGCGCGGCTGCAGAGGCCAGTGGCGGGGGAGACGGGGGAGATCGACACGCGCGGGCCGGTGACTCTGCGGTTTCAGAGCAATATGACGCGCGAGCAGTTTGAGCAGGCCGTCGTTGCGGGCAAGGAGTACATCAAGGCGGGCGATATCTTCCAGTTCGTCCCCAGCCAGCGACTGCGCGTGAAAAGCAAGGCCGATCCCTTCGATGTCTACCGCGCCCTGCGGGTGATCAACCCCTCGCCCTTCATGTTCTACCTGAAAAGCCCGGCCTGCACGCTCATCGGCGCCAGCCCGGAAATCCTCTGCCGGGTGCAGGATGGACAGGTGACCAGCCGGCCGCTGGCCGGGACGCGCCCGCGCGGACTCACCGATGCGCAGGATAAGGAACTGGAAAAGGAACTGCTGGCCGACCCCAAGGAGCGGGCCGAGCACATCATGCTGGTGGACCTGCACCGCAACGATGTCGGCCGGGTCAGCGTGATCGGGACGGTCAAGGTGAATGAGTGCATGGTGGTCGAGCGCTACAGCCATGTGATGCACATCACCAGCAATGTCTCCGGGATGCTCGCCCCGGGGAAGACGGCCCTCGACGCCCTGCGCGTCAGCCTGCCGGTGGGGACGGTCAGTGGGGCGCCCAAGATCCGGGCGATGCAGATCATCGATGAACTCGAGCCGACTCGGCGCGGCCCCTATGGCGGGGCGATCGGCTACCTCGATTTCGCGGGCAATCTCGACACCTGCATCGCGCTGCGCACGATCGTCTGGCAGTCGGCCGGGGATAATTCGGGGGTTTATGACGTCCAGGCCGGCGCGGGCATCGTGGCCGACTCGATCCCCTCGGCCGAGTGGGAAGAAACGATGGCCAAGGCGAAGGCCATGCTCAAAGCGGTGGAAGTGGCGGAAAAGGGTTTCTGAGTCCACCGTGACACGGCCGTCCCGGCCGTGCGAGCGTGATGATAATCCTAAACGCCTTGCTGCAAAGGCCTTATGTGCTCCGGTGCCCTTCGCATGGGCGGGACGCCCATGTCACCGGCCAGCGTTACGGGGATGAATATTCGGTTAGAATCCCTCTCACCCTCCCGTCCTGATGAGGGAACGCAGGATGACCTCATACGGCGAACTGGCAGTCGATCAGTTGGTCGCGCACGCGCGGCGGGGGGACGCACGGGCATTTGAAGCGCTGATTTCGCGGCACGAGCGGCTGGCTTTGGGCGTGGCGTATGGCGTTCTGCAGGATGCGCAACTCGCGGGCGATGCGGTGCAGGAGGCGTTCCTCAAGGCGTGGAAGCGGCTGGCCGATCTGACCCAGCCGGGGAGTTTCCCATCGTGGCTGTGCGGAATCGTCCGCAACCTTTCGGTGGATCAGAAACGGCGCAAGCGCCTGGCGACCTGCGAACTGGAGGAGGCCCGGCGCGAGACGGCCAAATCCTCCGACCCGGCCGATGAACTCCATCGCCGCGAGACCGGCGTGCGCGTCAATGAGGCGCTGGCGACGCTCGATGAGCTCACGCGGTCGGCCTTGATCCTGCGTTATTACGAGAATCTGTCCAGCCGCGAAATCGCCAGTGTGCTCGGGACCACCTCGGCCGCCGTGGATATGCGGCTGATGCGCGGGCGGCAGGCGATGAAAGATAAATTGACCGTTGAATTGTGCGGTTGATCGAGAGAGATGCGATGAAGAAGAAAAACAAAAACAAGATCGAGCCGGAGTCGCCGCAAGCGATGGCGCAGCTCGATGCGATTCTATCGGAACACTTTCGCGGTGCGCTGGCGGGCCAGAGCGGACGGGCGCTGGCGGCATTTCGCAGCGAGATTCAGCACACGCGCCGCCGGCGGATCGGCTGGTCGGCGTTCATGGCGGTGGCGGCGGGAATGATGATCGCGTGGGGCGTCATGGCGGCCTTGACGCGGCCTAACAACAAGCCCGGCCAGCCCGCCCATCCGATGGAAGTCGCCAAAGCTCCCGAAACGCCCAAGACCGCGCCGATGATGGTTCAGTCGGCCTCGTGGTCCCGAATGATGGATGATGGAATGACGATGGTGAACAATCAGCCCGCGCGGCAGTTGCGGCGGACGATTCTGCAGGAAGTCGAATACTACGACCCGGCGACCAAGGCGACGGTGCGAATGATGATTCCGCGCGAGCAGATTATTTTGATCGGTGTGAAAGCGGATTGAGCCGGGTGGCATGGAGTGCCAGAAGCCGGGTGGCATGGAGTGCCAGAAGCCGGGTGGCATGGGTAAGACTCTAAGGTCTTACCCGTGGGCGTGGACGTGGATGGTGTAAGTGAATGAAGACACGGGCAAAGGAGTATCGTTGCCCATGCCACCCAGAATGATGGGACTAACCAATGAGGTGCGACATGCGACGATGGATCATGGCGATGGCGGTGCTGGGAACGGCGTCGATGGGATTGGCGCAGGATGGGCGCGTCGGCGCGGATCAATCCAAGCCGGCCGATGGCGCTCAGGGAACGATCACCATCGTCGTGGATGCACAGGTCGATGGCGCGCCTGGACAGCCCATTCCCGCGCAGCCGGCCGGCACGGCTACCTGGACCGCAACCGCGCGCCCGCAGGTCCTGGCATATCGCACGATGGGGAAAATGGAGAAGGGAACCTACCTGGGCGCTCAGGTTCAACCGGCGACCACCCCCCTGCGCGACCAGCTCAAGCTGGCACGCGAAACCGGCCTGGTCGTGGTGGCGATCGATGCCAAAAGCCCGGCCGAGGAGGCGGGCCTCAAGCAGAGCGATGTCATCGTCAAACTCGACGATCAAATCCTGATCAACCCACAGCAGCTCGATGCCCTGGTCCGCGCGATGAAGCCTGGCGATACGGCGACGCTTTCTGTGGTGCGGCAGGGCCAGGCGCTGCCGATCAAGGCGAAGCTCATTGAAAAAGATATGGCCGCCGCATCGGCCGCCATTCAGAAAAACCAAATGT
The DNA here is from genome assembly GCA_038244055.1 of Tepidisphaerales bacterium. GTDB lineage: Bacteria > Planctomycetota > Phycisphaerae > Tepidisphaerales > Tepidisphaeraceae > DASPKW01. The sequence continues at coordinate 7,958 of JBBRTW010000177.1, forward strand.
TCTTCACGGCCGCCGCCCCGGTCGGAACGATGCCGGGAACGGGCCAGCGCGTTTTCGTCCGCAACATCGAAGGCAAGCAGACCACCGAATGGTCCGATGAGGAGACGACGCTCAAGCTCGAACGCGAAAACGCCGCCACCAAGAAGCTGATCGTCATCGACCGCAAGAGCGGCAAGGAAATCTTCAATGGCCCAGCCGAGACCGCGGAGCAGCGCAAGGCGATCCCGGCCGATGTGCTCAAGAAACTGGAGAAGGCCGAGCAGGTCGATCCGGCCAACGATGCAGGCCCGGTTCACCTCTGGCTGAACGGCAATATCAATGGCGGCGGGCCGATGGTCATGGGCGGCGCGATGGGCCCGATGGCGGCGCGCGGGCGCGTGGTGAGTTGGAGCGATAACGATCACATGCTGGTCCTGCGCATCATGGGCAAGACGCCCACTTATCTCCTGGCCCTGTCGAAGAAGGATGGCAAGGTGCTCTTCGACGGCCCGGTGATGACGGATGAACAGAAGCAGGGCCTGCCCACGGAAATCGTCGAACCGTTCGGCGCGATCGCGGCGCACCCGGAGATGGCCAAAGAATTCGGCGCGGCGGCCGTCGAGAAGAAATAAGGCAAGTATCAGGGTCAGGCGCCGGCCGGCCCGCCCCAGGGTTAGGAGCCGTCCACCAGAACGCTCGACCAAGTACACAACCGTCCCCCGGCTCCTGACCCTCTCACGTCGATAGCTGAAACGCGGAACAATCCGCCATCGCAGCCCATTGATTCACGCTCGCAAGGAAATCCCACCATGAAACAAACCACCGCAATCCTGATCGCCGCATCGCTCGCCCTCTCCGGCTGGTCCGCCGGTTCCCGCGCCGATGAAGCCCCCGCCAAGCCCGACCCGCAAACCATCGAGCAGCAACATCTCCGCGCCGCCCAGGAAATACAGCGGATGACGGAATTGGTCCGCGCCCAGGCCCAGTTGCAGGCCGCCGCCGCCGGCGGAGCCGTCATGCAGGCCATGCCGGCCGGCAAGAAAGAGATCGTGGCCTACTGCGGCATCGGCACGTCCGAGGTCACCCCCGCCCTGGCCTCTCAGCTCAAGCTCCAGCCCGGCATGGGACTGGTGGTGGACTGGGTCGAGCCCAAGAGCCCGGCCGAATCGGCCGGCGTCAAGCTCTATGACATCCTCATCAAATTCAACGATCAGCGCCTGGTCAACCCAGAGCAACTTCGCGCCCTGGTGCGCCTGAAGAAGCCCAGCGACGACGCCAAACTGGAGCTCATCCGCCAGGGCCAGCCCGCCACCGTCAATGTCGAACTCGGGCAGAAGGAAGTGTTCGAGGTCGAAGGCGCGGCCCCGATGATGACGCCCGGGCAGCCCGTCGATGTCATGGGCTGGAACCCCAACGCCGCCGGCATGGCCCAGGCGCAGACGATCACGCTCGGCGGCGGTGATGCCCCACCCGGCGGCGGGCGGATGATGGTCGTGAACGTCAACGGCAACAACCGCGTCAACTGGAGCGATGGCGAAACCACGCTCGACATGGACTACAAGGGCGACAAGGTCGCCAAACTCATCGCCCACGACCGCGCCGGCAAGGAAACCTTCAATGGCCCGGTGGAGACCCAAGCCCAGCGCAAGGCGTTGCCGGCGGATCTGGCCGCCAAGCTCGCGCAGGCCGAGGGGGGCGTTCCCGGCGGGATCAATCTCAATATCGCGGCCGCTCCGATGACTCTGCAAGTGGACCCGCAGGTGGTTGGCAATGGAAACCTGGTCTTCGGCGGCCCTGGCCCGAACAATCGCCCGCGCATCCTCACCAGCACGGATAAGGACACGCTCATGCTCGCCCGCTTCGAAAAGGGCAAGCCGGCGTATGTGATGGCCTTCTCAACGGCCGACGGGAAGGTGCGATTCGAAGGCCCGGTGACGACGGATGAACAAAGGAAGGCGCTTCCCGAGGCGATCGGCAAGCAGCTTGAGGTGATCGAGAAGAACCAGGGGATCGCCAGCGAGTTTGGAGTGGTGGGGCGGTAATGAAGCTAGCCTGGCGAATCGGCCCCACGGGTAAGACCTGAGAGTCTTACCCATGCCACCCAGCCCCATGCCACCCAACCCCATGTCACCCAACGCGGTGCCGGTGATGCACAAAACCAGACCGGCGGATCAAAGCATGATGCCTTGATCCGCCGGGGTTGGTATTCGTGTGGTTCTTACCGTTCACATTCACTTCAGTTCAGGCCGGCATTACCGGCCGAATCCGAAGCCCAATCCGACCGCGACGCCGCCGCGGTTGTGGTAACCGACTTCGACCCCATCCCAGCGGCCTTCGCGGACGCAGACGCGCTCGCGGCGTTCTTCGAAATGGCCGGCCACCACCAGCACGGGGCGCTCGACCTTTTCATAGCGGCCGCAGGAGACTTCCACGCGCTTCTCAACCGAAGTCCATCCGCCTTCGCGGACGCAGACGCGCTCGCGGACTTCGATGCGGCGGCCGCAGCGATCGGTGACGCAGCGGGTGCGGAATTCGTAGACCGGCTCGACCCAGACGCGCTCGCAGACCGTGCGATAGACCGGCTCGATGAAAACGGTCGTGCATTCGGTGCGGTAGACCGGCTCGACCCAGACCTTGTTGCAGCGCTCTTCATACACCGGCTCGCACCAGACCCGGCGGGGGGCGCAATATTCGCGGGGGGTTTCGCGGACGATGATTGATACACGATCGCGCTCGTGGGCGCTGGCGATGGTGGGGATCGAACAAAGACCGGCGGCGGCGGCAACGGCGATCAACGACTTGGTGAGAATCCGTTTCATGTTGAACCTCTGTCTTTCGGTGTAAGTGTCTGTTTGAATCTCTCTCACGTTCGTACACGATGATAGACAGAGGCCGGGGGGCATGGTTAGAGCCTGGTGAGGGTGCCCTAAGCGGGGCATTCTTATGAGGCGGCGCGGATTTTGGGACGTGGAAATGGCGGTTATTTGCGGGGATTCCGGGGTTTTTCAGCAGATTGCTGAGGGGTTGGCCGATCGGCATATGGAGTGGGGAATGAGGGCCGGAGGGATGGTACAGGAAGCCTAGTGCCCCAAGGTCGGGTGGGGAGGGTTGGCCTCGGTCCGACCATTAATCCAAGAGAGGCGGCGAGCATTTTGCCACGGACTTCGTTCTGCTGAAATCCTCAACTGCTTCGTTGAATTAACGTTGCCTGCGAATCGACGCCAACCCCTCACCCCCGCCCTCTCCCACGCGGCGAGAAAGCGGCACGGCGAAGTAACCGAACTTGCGCCGCTTGGGAGAGGGAGTCTGGCGCCGGACCTTCGGGGGCGGCATACCATTGGAAGATTTCAGCAGAGTCCACTCACTTCTGAAATTCTCTGCGAACTCTGCGCCTCTGCGGTGAATTTTCTTCGACTTTCAATCGCGCGGGGGCGGTGCGGCTTGCCATACTACCTTTGACCGCCCGAGCAGTGTGCCGGTCGCGAAGGCGATATCGATCTGGGCGATCTGGTACTCGGTCAATGCGGCGATCTCGGAAGACTGGGCATCGGCCAATCGCGCCTGGGCATCGAGGACATCCGTGCTGGTGCGCAGGCCGGCGATAAATTGTCGCGTTTCCTGATCGACCACCCTGGCCGCCAGCACCACCCGGCGCTGGGCGGCGAGAATGCGCTGCCAGTTCACATCGAGCTGGTCGGCGGCGTCCAGGACTTCCTTCTCGATCAGGCTGGCGCGATTCTCCTTCGATGCCAAGGCCTGCAAACGCCCGGCCAGGGATCGCCTTAGTCGCGAGCGGGCGGCGTCATTTCCGATGGGCACTTCCACGCTCAGCCCGATTGTATGATTCTCAAAACGCTTGCTCCTAAGCACCTGGAACGCATCGGAAGTCGTTCCGCCCAGCCCGCCGACGCTGTAGGTGTAATCCAGCGAGACCAGGGGCAGCAGGTCGTTACGCGCCAGATCGATGCTGGCGGATTGCCGGGCGATCGAAAGCTCTTCATCGAGCATTTCCATGCGCTTGCCCATGGCGGTGCGCACGAGCTGCGCGGAATCAAGTCGATAATAAAGCGCATCGGGGGGCGTGCTGGGCAGGATGATCGTCGGCGAGGAAAGGCCAATCTCCGGCACACTGAGCACGCGCTTCATCTCGCGTTGCCGCTGGCGGAGACGATTCTCCGCATCGATGACCGCCTCCACGCGATCCGCGACGCCCGACTCAGCCCGCACCACCTCGACCTCGGCGGCCGCGCCCGCCTTGACCTGCCGCCGCGCCCGCTCCATCTGCGCCACCGCCAGATCGAACTCCTTACGCCGGACATCCTGCTCGCGCCGTGCGGCGTACAAACGCCAGTAAATCCGCTCGGCATCCGCCAGCACTCGGATCACCTCCAGCTTGGTCCGCGCTTGCGCGGATTGATAATCGTATACCGCCAGGCGAAGCGGAATCGCGTTCACCGCGATACCCGCGCCGCGCAGGAGCGGGAGCGACAGCGAGGCATTGGCGGTGGATGAATAGGCGGGGTTGAGGGTGGTGAATTCGTTGTCGCTTTCGAATTTGGAAAGCCCGAGATCGACGCCGATGCTGCCGCCCGTGCGGAGGGGAATCTTGATGCCGGCATCGGTCGTCAGGCCCTTGGATTGGGCGCTGTTGATCCGGCTGAAGACGGGGCTGTCGATGATCGAGTACCCCGCCCGGCCGGTGAAGACCGCCTCGTACCGCGCTTCTTCTTCGGAAATCGCCTGCTTCGAGAGAGTGGGGTTGAAGAGCTCGACCCGCAGTTCGAGATTGTTCGCAAGAGCCCACTGGCGGCATTGTTCGATGGTCAGCGTAATCTCGGCCGGCGGTGCGGGGATGGGAAGGGTGGTCGGAACGGTGGCGGCGCGGGTGGAGGGGAGTGTGGAGGGAAGAGTCGTCGATAGATCGCGCAAATCAACCACGCCCACTTCCCCGAGGGGGCCGGAGGCAATCGGATAACCGCGCCGCGCATCATCCAGGGCCGAGCAGCCGATGAAAGCGCAGGCCAGCCCCAGCGCGATCCAGAGAGCGGTGCGGGAAATGCCCGTGAGGCGCATCATCGGTTGACCGTGTTTCATGGGGTTTTACTCGTGCCGCAGAGCCTCGATCGGCGTGAGCCGGATCGCG
>JBBRTW010000178.1:0-13066 GCA_038244055.1 Tepidisphaerales bacterium
AAGTTGTTGCCGACGTTATTGTGCTGCGGGGGGAAGTAGTAGGACTCGGGCTTGCCTTCCTGGTTGACCAGCTTGGCCTGCGCGGCCGACTGGTGCATGTGGTGGGGGATGGGGCCCATGTTGTCGAAGAATTTGGAGTAGACCGGCCACTTCTTGTATTTGTTGTAAATCGAATCGCCGATGATTTTGCCGCCGAGCTCGGCCACCACATCGGCGAGCGTGAAGCGCTGGCCGGCGTGGACGACATAAGAGAAGCCTTCATCGGGCGTGCGGTTGTCGTTGGCGGCCGGCGTGGTGGAGCCGAACCAGCGCTCATCGATGCCGCCGCGATTCAGGCCGAAGGCATAGGTATCGCGCGGGTCGAGCTTGAGGCGCTTGCCGGGCTGGAGGAAAGAGCGCGGCACCCAGCAGGGTGCGAGGCGGAGCAGGCCGCCATTTTCGGATAGTGCCGCCTCGGCGGCGGATTTGACGTTTGCGGTCAGGGTTTTGAGCTGCTTCACCGATGTCGCTGGCATAGTTTGGTTCCTCGTTTTGTGAGGGCGACAAGTATACGGGAAGCGCGGGGAGGGGGAAGGGGGGCGAAGGCAGAAGGATGAAGGATGAGGGATGAGGGATGAAGGATGAAGGATGAGAAGAGGGTTCGGGGTTCAGGGAGGAGCGAGGGCATCAGGCGGGCTGGCGGGTTCTCGATCGGCGGAGGAGGGAGGTGATGGAGAGGAATGCGATCGCGCTGGCCGCGCCGGGTTCGGGGACGGAGAAAGTGACGGTCAGAGTGGGCGCGGTGGCGGTGTTCTCGCGGGTGTCGAATTGCTTGGCGGAGTTGAATGTGGTTTCATCGCCGGTGAGGGCCCATCCGAAATTGGTGGCGGGGTTGTTGAGCCACGATTGCACATCGGCGACGAGCGCGGGGGTGGATAGAACCGTATAACTTCCCGCGAATTGCACCGAAACCGCGGCGCTGGGGGTCGAAATGAAATCGCCGCCGGGATTGGTCCAGGCCGGGGGATTGTTTGCGCTGAAGAAGGGGAAAAGCCAGGTGGCATCGCCATCGGTGGCCGGTCCGCCGCCGCCGCTGGAAGACGAAGTTCCCTCTCCCCAGTCCCTGGTGAGCCGATGCAGTTGCAGGTCGAATTGTGAATTCAAGAAAGAGCTTTTGGACATGTTCACGGAAAGGGTCACATTGGTGACCACCGCCCCGGCCGGAGCACTCGATAGATCGAAGGCCATCAATCCACGGCGCGCTCCATGGCTGCCGGTGAGGCCGATGAAAAAGGTCGGCCCGACTCCGTCACTGAGGTCCCCCGTGGTGCTTTCAAAGAGAGTATTGTCCTTGGAAGGCTGGCGGATCATGGTCCCCGCGCTTGCCCAGGGCGCCCAGACGATCAAGCCCATCAAAATCGCCCAACTTCGCGTTTTCATCGTCCCGCTCCTGAATCCAGACCACATCAATTCCCTGCGCCGCAGCCTACCCGGATTCCGACTGGGCGCAGCACCGCTCCATCTCCACGTTACTGGAAAACTCATGATAAGACGGTGAAATTCCGGGAATTTCGGGATGAGGCAAAAAAACTTGCCGCGCTGCGGTTTGAAGAGGCTGGCCGCACTCAACAGGTGCGATTTGAATTGGGTATCATGGATGCCTCTTACCCGACATGCTTTCCCTATTTTCCCATTTCGCCCGTCTGATCCGGCCCATCGCCGTCTGGCTGGGGTCCTGCTTGTGCGCTATCTCCACGTCGGCGGCCGAGCCGGTCGATTTTGCCCGGCAGATTCAGCCGCTGCTCTCGACCGCCTGTTATTCGTGCCATGGGGCCGATCGCCAGAAGGGTGAACTTCGGCTCGATCTGAAATCGCGCGCGTTCAAGGGCGGGGAATCCGGGGCGGTCATCGTTGCGGGCAAGCCGGATCAGAGCCTGCTCATTAAGTTGATCGCCGGCCAGGATCCGGACCGGATCATGCCGGCCAAGGGAGATCGGCTGACGGCGGCGCAGGTGGAGTTGTTCCGCGCCTGGGTCGCGGGCGGCGCGGCCTGGCCCGATGATTCACCCGCCATCGCGGCGGCGGCGGATAAGGCGAATCTCTGGTCGCTGAAGCCGATCGCCCGGCCGGCGCTGCCGAACGTTCAGCAGACCGATTGGGCGCGCAACGATGTGGATCGATTCATTCTCGCCAAACTTGAAGCCGCCAAGCTCGCGCCCAACCCGCAGGCCGAGCGGCGGGCGCTGATTCGGCGGGTCACGTTCGACCTGATCGGCCTGCCGCCCACGCCTTCGGAAGTCGATCAGTTCCTAGCCGACTCATCGCCTGATGCCTATGAGAAAGTCGTCGATCGCCTGCTGGCTTCGCCGCGATTTGGGGAGAGATGGGCACGGCATTGGCTGGATATCGTGCGCTTCGCCGACAGTCATGGGTTCGAGATGAATCAGCCCCGGCCGGCGGCGTGGCCATATCGCGACTGGGTGATTCAGGCGTTCAACCAGGATTTGCCTTACGACCAGTTCGTCCGCCAGCAGATCGCGGGCGATGCGCTGGGGGCGGATGCGGCGACGGGTTTTCTGGTGGCCGGGCCGTGGGATCAGGTCAAGAGCCCCGATCCCGGGCTGACGGCGCAGCAGCGCGCCGATGAACTGCACGATATGGTGGCGGTGACGGGATCGACTTTTCTGGGTCTGACGGTGGGGTGCGCGCGCTGCCACGATCATAAATTTGATCCGATCGCGCAATTGGACTATTACCGTTTGACGGCGGTATTCGCGGGGGTGCAGCATGGGGAGCGGAGCATTGTGACGAAAAAGGATTCACCGCGGCGGCAGGAGTTGCTGGCGGCGCGGGGGGCGCTGGAAGAAGTGGAGAAGAAGCTGAAGCGATTTCTGCCGGCGGGGGAATCGATGGCGCGCTCTCCGATTGCTGCGACGATGAACGAAGAGCGTTTCGCAGCCGTGGATGCGCGGTTCGTTCGTTTTACGATCACCGCAAGCAACAATGGTTCGCAGCCCTGCATCGACGAGCTGGAAATCTGGTCGGCCGGGGATGCGCCGCGCAATCTGGCGCTGGCGGCCGGCGGGGCGAAGCTGGCCGCATCGGGCACGCTGCCGGGTTACGCAATTCACAAGCTCGAACATCTCAACGATGGGCAGTACGGCAATTCGCATAGCTGGATTTCCAACGAAGCGGGGCGCGGCTGGGTGCGGATCGAGTTGCCGGCGGCGGCGAAGATCGATCGCATCACCTGGGGGCGGGACCGCGAGGGGAAGCTGGTCGATCGCGTGCCAACGGAATATGCGATCGAGGTGGCCGATAAAGTTGCGGGGCCATGGCGGAGCGTGGCGCGATCGACGGATCATGCGGCGGCCGGGAAGCCTGCTCCTTATGTCGCTAAAACCGATGCCGAGAAATCGGAGCTTGCGAAATTGCTCGCGGAGCAGAAGACGGCGAAAGAAACGGTCCGACGACTCGCTGAAGAGGATAAAATTTACGCCGGGAAATTCGTGCAACCCGGACCGACTCATCGCCTGTTTCGCGGCGATCCGCTGGCACCCAAGGAGGCGGTCACGCCCGGTGGTTTGTCGGCGGTCCATCCCGCGCTGGATCTGCCGGCCGATGCGCCCGAGCAGCAGCGGCGAATCGCGCTGGCGAACTGGATGACCCGCCCGGAGAACTCCCTGCTGGCGCGGGTGATCGTCAATCGCCTCTGGCATTATCATTTCGGCAACGGCATCGTCGCCACGCCTTCGGATTTCGGGCATATGGGCGCTCGGCCGACGCATCCGGAGTTGCTCGATTATCTGGCATCGGAGTTGATCAAGAACGGCTGGCATCTCAAGGCGATTCACCGGCTGATCGTGACTTCGGCGGCATACCGGCAATCATCGGCGATCCGCGCGGAGGCGCAGGCGGTGGATGCGGGGGCCGCGCTGCTCTGGCGCTATCCGGCCAGGCGGTTGGAGGCCGAGGCGCTGCGGGATTCGATCCTGGCAATTTCGGGGAAGCTGGATCTGACGATGGGCGGGCCGGGGTTCGATCTCTTCAAGGCCAACACCAATTATGTGCGCGTCTATGAGCCGCGCGAGGATTTTGGACCCGAGCAGTTTCGGCGGATGATCTACCAGCATAAGCCGCGCATGCGCGCGGATGGCGTTTTCGCCGCGTTCGATTGCCCCGATGCAGGGCAGACCCAGCCGCGCCGGCCGGTCTCGACGACGCCATTGCAGGCGCTCAATCTGCTCAACAGTCAATTCATCCTGCAGCAGGCGGAGTTCTTCGCGCAGCGGCTGGCGCGGGAGGCGGGGGATGATCCGGGCGCGCAGGTGAGGCTGGCATTTGTCATTGCATTCGCCCGGCCGCCTGAGAATGCGGAAACGGCGGCGTCCATCGAGTTGATTCGCGCGCATGGTCTGCCCGCATTCTGCCGCGCTCTCTTTAACGCCAATGAGGGGGTCTATGTCCACTGACCTGTCCCATACCGGCCGCGCGCTGCTGGACCGCCGGGCTTTTCTCGGCGGCTCGCTGGGCGGACTCGCGGGTATCGCGCTGGCGGGTTTGCTGCGCGATCAGAAATTGCTCGGGGCCGAGCCGGTGCGCCCGCTGATCCGCGCCAACGCGCCGCTGGCGGCCCGGCCGGCGCATTTCGCGCCGCGGGCGAAAAAGGTGCTGGTCATCTTCTGCTCGGGCGCGCTCTCGCACCTGGACACGTTCGATTACAAACCCGAACTCATCCGCCGCGCTGGCACTCCCCTGCCCGGCTCGGACAAGCTCATCACCTTCCAGGGGGAACAGGGGATGCTCACCGCGCCGCTCTACTCCTTCAAGCCGCGCGGTCGCTCGGGGAAGATGATCTCCGATCTGCTGCCCAATCTCGCCAATCTCGCCGATGAGATGTGCTTCATCCACTCGATGACCGCCAAGTCGAACACGCACGGACCGGCCGAGAACCAGATGGGAACGGGCTACACGCTCGAAGGGTTTCCCTCGATGGGGGCGTGGGTTTCCTACGCGCTGGGATGCGAGGCGGGCGACCTGCCGGCGTTTGTGGCGATACCCGATCCGCGCGGGGTGCCGCAGACCGGGGCGGCGCAGTGGGCGGCCGGTTTTCTGCCGGCCGTCTTCCAGGGCACGGCGTTCAATGCCGACAGGCCGATCCCGCATCTGGCGCGGCCGGATTCGATCGCGCCGGCGGCGGATGTCGCCAGCCGCGATTTTTTGAAGCTCCTCAACGATCGCCATCTCGAACAGCATCCCGGCGATACCGCGCTGGCGGCGCGGATCGCATCGTATGAACTGGCCGGGCGCATGCAGTTGTCGGCGGCGGAGGTGGGCGATCTCTCGAAAGAGTCGGCCGCCACGCTCGATCTCTACGGCGCGAACGATCCCAACAAGCTCAAGGCCGGTTTCGCGCGCAATTGCATTCTCGCGCGGCGGTTACTCGAGCGCGGAGTGCGCTTCGTCCAACTCTTTAATGGCGCGTACGCGATGGGCGAGGGGGTGGGCAACTGGGATGGGCATAAATCGCTCAAAAAGCAGTACGATGTTCACGGGCCGATCATCGATCAGCCGGCCGCGGCGCTGCTGAGCGATCTCAAATCGCGCGGGCTGCTCGATGAGACGCTGGTGCTCTTCACGACCGAGTTCGGGCGCATGCCCACCTTCCAGAAAGGCGCATCGGGGCGCGATCACAACCCGCGCGGGTTCACGGTCTGGATGGCCGGCGCGGGGGTCAAACATGCGTTCTCGCATGGATCAACCGATGATTTCGGCTATCAGGCGGCCGAATCTCCGGCAACCATCTACGACCTCCATGCGACCCTGCTGCATCTGCTCGGCTTGGATCACGAGCGGCTCAGCTTCTATCACAATGGCATCGAGCGCCGGCTGACGGATGTGCATGGGCACGTCATCCGCGAGGTTCTGGCGTGAGCTATTTCCCGGCCTGGGCGATGCGGCGGTAATAGTCTTCGGTGAGCTTCTGATACTTGGGGGAAATCTGCTCGGTCGAGCCTTCGATGCCCGCCTTGACGGTGCGCGGGCTGATCTGCATGAAGACTTCGGAGCAGTCCTCGAAGCGGACCGGCTTCTTGGCCGGCTGGGTGGCGGCGCTGCTGACGGAGGATTTGTCGCCCGGGGATTTGGCATCGACGGGGGCGATCGGCGGGTTGACCTTGGCCTTGCCGGGATCATCGCCGGGTTCGGCCGGGGCGGTCGGGCCGTCTTCCACCGGGCCATCCTTCGGCGACCGGCGCTTCTTGTTCATGTGATCGATCAGGGCATCGAGGTCCTCGAGAATGCGCTGCTGGATGAGCTGAGTTCCCGGGCCGGCATCGAGATCCTTGCCCAGTCGTTTGGCGGATTCGGCCATGCGGTCGCTCAGCCGCGCGTTGGGGCCGACGGGGCCGGTGCCGAGCAGATCGCGCAGGTCATCGCGCGAGTCGATCTTCTCGCGGGCCTCTTTGGAGGCGGGGCGGGCTTCATCGGCGGTGGCGAAACCGGTGATGAAAAAGGCGCAGAACAATACCGCGGACGCCGCGAGGGCGCCTGAGAATTTTTGAGGCTTCATGTTGGGTGATCTCCAACCTAAATCATGCGGAGAGCGGTGGAAAGTTGCACCTGCCTTGTGACCAGGTTTCCCGCCGTCATCTTGAGCGCAGCGAAACATCTTGCCGCGCCCGTGCTGGGTCGTTCCAAAGTTGACGGGCCACAAATGAGCGGCTTGATCCTTCGGAGTACCTCAGGATGACACCGGTTTCTCTGTTTGCGTCGAGCCCAACGCGCGATGTCCGAACGCGATTTCTTTCACCGGCCCGCTCGGCCTGGCCCAGCGGGCGGCGTTGACGATGACGCGCTGGACGGCGGGGTGGTGATAGGTGGGGAAGGTTTCGTGGCCCGGCCGGAAGTAAACGACTTTGCCAGCCCCGCGGGTCCAGGTCATGCCGGAGCGGAAGACTTCACCACCTTCGAAACTCGAAATCAGGAACGTGCATTCGGGCTCGGGGATGTCGAAGTATTCTCCGTACATCTCCTCGCGCTCGATGATGAAATGATCGTCGATGCCTTCCAAAATCGGGTGGCCTGGGCGGGTGATCCAGAGTGTCTCGCGTTCGCCATCATCGCGCCATTTGAGGCTGCAACTCGTGCCCATCAGCCGCTTGAAGATTTTCGAATAGTGCCCCGAATGCAGAACCACCAGGCCCATCCCCGCCAGCACGCGATGATGGACCCGATCGACGACCGCATCGGCCACCTCGCCGTGATAGCCGTGGCCCCACCAGGTCAGGACATCGGTGTTGCTGATGACTTCTTCGCTCAGCCCATGCGCGGGTTCATCGAGCGTGGCAGTGCGAACCTCGAATCCACCGGCCGCCGCCAATGCCCCGGCGATCGCGCCGTGGATGCCATCGGGGTAAACCTCGGCCACGCCGGGCTTGGTCTTTTCGTGGCGGCCTTCGTTCCAGACAGTGACGCGAATGAGCATGGGGGGAATTTTGCCACAGAGAAACACATTTGCCACAGATAAGCACAGATGAACACAGATAGTCGAAGCTCTGGTTTCAACATCCCTGAGAAACGAAAAAGGTTCGAAGTCCGTTCTTTTCTCTTTTTTTTCATCTGTGCCCCATCTGTGCTCATCCGTGGCAAAAACGCCTTGTCGGTGGACCACCCACTTTCGGGTCTCGAAAAAATATGGAATCTAGCCCGCCCTGTGTTATGTTTGCGCTTAGTGGCGGCGGCCGGGTGGCTGTAGGCATCTTTCCCGCCGGTTCAGGTTCGGCTTATGGATACCACGACGGCAAAGCTAAGCGGGGCGCGGTGGCGGGCGTTCACGCTGGTCGAGCTGCTGGTCGTAATTGGCATCATCGCGGTGCTAATTGGCCTGCTCATGCCCGCGTTGTCGAAAGCCCGCACCCAGGCGCGGACGACGCAATGCCTCTCCAATCTCCGGCAGATCGGGCTGGCGCTGCGGAATTATTCGGTGGATAATTCCGATCAGCTTCCGCCGGGGTTCATTCCGATTGTCGATCCCAACATTCCGGGGTTCGTGGTCGACAGCACGATGTGGGCCAACTACGTCAACGCCTACCTGACCACCACCGGCAACACGCGCGGCACCACCGATATCCATCAGCACAGCCCGGTGCTGCTCTGCCCGGATGGGACCTTCGAAGGGTTCGACTATTACTATTCCTGCCATCCGGGGATTTTTCCGGACTTGTGGTATCCCGTGCCGGTCAAGCCGATGAAGATGTCCAAGCTGCGCCCGGACAACGTGATGATCTGGGATGGGGCGCAGTACCCGCCGGACTGGGGCGTCTGGCCGGTCGCGTACAACATCGATGGGGGAATTTTCCCGCCTGCGTACATTTATGCGGGCACGGCGGCCGGAGATTTCTATCTGAACCAGTGGTATCTCGATTTCCTCTCCAGGCCGGCCTATGCGAGCGATCCGCTCTGGGGGCCGAATTTCCCGATCGAGCCGGGCATGAACGATGATTCCAATGACACCTTCGGCGATATCCGCTGGCGGCATCGCGATTCCAAGGCCAAGAGCCCGCGCGGGGCGTCCAATTTCCTCTTCCCCGATGGCCGGGTGGAGACGCTCGGTCAGAAGGAAGTGATGCGTTCGATGATTCTGCTCAACCGGTGATCGTTCGACCCCCCTTTCCAACACGAGGCGATGATGAAGCGAATCTGGAACATCGGCGCGATGGTGCTGGCGCTGGCGATCGTTGGCGCGAACCTGGCGCGGGCGGAGGATGAGATCGGCAAAGGGACGGTTCTGGGCACGATCAAAGGCTCCGATGGCAACCCGGCCAAGGGATGCGGGATCAAGCTTTACTCGACGGCCGTGGATGCCAGTGGAACCCCTTCGAAAAAGGCCGAGGCGGTCGCGGAAACCACGACCAACGACAAGGGTGAGTTCAAGATCGAGAACCTGCCAACGGGTCCGTACCGGCTGATCGCGGGGGTGATGTTCAAGGAAATGGCGATGGCGGATGTGAAGATCGTGGCGGGAAAACCCGTCAAGGCGGAGTTGAAATTGCAGGGGCGCAAGACGCGGCTATGAGTGCTTGAGTTGTGGCGCGGGCTTTCCAGCCTGCCTCCCCCAACAATACGGTCGCGAACGGGGCCGCAGGCTGGAAAGACCAGATCACAATGGCGGCTGTGAGCGCATACACACACGCCACGCCTCGATTTGTTTTCCGGTCAAACAGTTATTCCGCTCAACTGTAAAGAAACCGGAGTCGGCCGGTGTCATCCGGCTAAATCGGTCTGTCGCGGGGTCATTCCGCGCTGGATTTTCCGGACGATTGGTTCGATGATACGCATCCCACGTTTTTGACCGCCCCCATGTCTGCGGGCGGGCGTGCCGGAGGCTGGCGCTTTCGCGAGCCGGACCAATCGTTTTCGAGTCCTTTAATTTGGCTGAGGAAAGGATCGCATCATGCAAGACAAGATCGCAAGCACGGGGGTCAGCAGACGCGGCATGTTGAAAGGCGGCGCTGTGGGCGCTGCGGCCACGTTCGCGGCCCTGGGCACCAACTTCGCCTGGGCGCAGGCCTCCGAAGAGCTCAAGGTCGGCGTCATCGGCGCCGGTGGACGCGCCAGCGGCGCGGTCAAGGACCACATGGACGCGGCCAAGCTCGTGGGCATGAAGTCCAAGGTCGTGGCCGTCTGCGACATGTTCCCCGAGAAGGCCAAGACCCTGGCCAAGAAGTACGATGTGAAGGAAGACAAGACCTTCAGCGGTCTGGATGGCTACAAGCAGGTCATCGGCAGCGATGTCGAGCTGATCATCACCGCCACGCCGCCGGGCTTCCGCCCGATCCACGCGGCCGCCGCCATCGAGGCCGGCAAGCACCTGTTCTTCGAGAAGCCCGTCGCGGTCGATCCGTGGGGCGTGCGCGTGGTCATGGCGGCGGGCAAGATGGCCGCCGAGAAGAAGCTGGCCATGGTCACCGGCACGCAGCGCCGGCACGAGACCAACTACATCGACACCATCAAGCGCATCCACGATGGCGAAATCGGCGACATCATGCACATGTCGATCTACTGGTGCGGCGGCGGGATCTGGTGGCGCAAGCGCGAGCCGCAGATGACCGATATCGAGTACCAGATCCACAACTGGTATCACCACATCTGGCTCAGCGGCGACCAGATCTGCGAGCAGCACATCCACAACATCGACGTGGCCAACTGGGTCATGAAGTCCCACCCCATCTCCGCGTTCGGTTCCGGCGCACGGCAGAGCCGCAAGGAGCCCGGCGAAATCTGGGACAACACCAACGTCGAGTACGAATACCCCAACGGCGGGCGCGTCATCTCCTTCGGGCGGCACTGGCCCAGCCCGGCCAAGTCGATCGTTGGCGAGTTCGCCATCGGCACCAAGGGCACGAGCAATCCCGGCGGCTGGATCCTCAAGACCGGCGAGAAGGACCGCATCAGCGCCAAGAACGCGCGCTCGGGCTACGTCCAGGAGCACATGGACCTGCTCAACAGCATCAAAGCGGGCAAGCCCCTCAATGAAGCCCAGCAGGTCGCCGAGAGCACGCTCACCGCGATCATCGGCCGGATGGCCTGCTACACCGGGCAGGAGGTCAAGTGGGACTGGGCCCTCAACCAGTCCAAGCTCAAGACCATGCCCGATGCGATCACCAAGGATACGCCGGCCCCGCCGGTTGAAATCCCCGAGCCGGGCAAGACCAAGCTGATCTAAGGCTTGCTCTTGACCACGAAGACACGAAGGCTCGAAGAAGATTTTATTAGAGTCAGACCCACGGCCCGCGCGAGCGGGCCGTGGTTTTTTTATGGATTGGGCGAAGACAATCGAGGCCGCCAACCATCAGATCGAAACCCACTCCCGCGTGAGGCAAACCGGCGCATGACCGATTTATTCCATTACTTCCCGATAAACCCGCGCCACCTGCCCCGCCAGGATTGGCCAGGTGAAGTTCCTACGGGCGAACTCGCTCGCGGCGATGCCGAATTGGGCGCGGCGGGCGGGGTCTTCGAGGAGATCATTCACGGCCGATGCCAGGGCGGATGGATCGCCGGGGGGAACCAGCAGGCCGGTCTGGTGATCGAGGATGGTTTCGGTGATTCCGCCGACCCGGCTGCCGATGACGGGCAGGCCGCTGGCCATGGCTTCGAGCGTGGTGATGCCCAGGCCTTCAGCTCGGCCGCGCGAATCGATCACGCCGGGGTTGATGAAGAGGTCGGCCGCCGCGAGAAGCCGGGCGACCTCAGCGCGGGGGAGCGCGCCGGTGAGATGGATG
Organism: Tepidisphaerales bacterium; assembly: GCA_038244055.1. Taxonomy (GTDB): domain Bacteria; phylum Planctomycetota; class Phycisphaerae; order Tepidisphaerales; family Tepidisphaeraceae; genus DASPKW01. Next base: position 11,265 of record JBBRTW010000178.1, read on the forward strand.
CGCCCGCGCGAGGCCGCTTGATCGACAATCCGCTGAATCTCCGGCCGCTGCGGGCCGTCGCCGGCGATCACCAGATGCACATTGGGACGATTGGCGAGAATGGCGTCGGCCGCGCCCGCGAGAATGTGCAGGCCTTTGACTTCGATCATCCGCCCGAGCGCGACGATCAGGGTTGCATCATCCGAAATGCCCAGCGACTGACGGCATTGATGTAGCTCGACATTCCGATGTCGAGACTCTTCGCCGACAGGATTCTCTAGCTCAATCGAATCTTTTTCGCCGCCAGGCTGCACCACCGCGCCCGTCCCAAACAGCGCCTCATCATACCCCTGATAAATCACCTGCCCCCGACAGGCGTAACCCTTGTCGGCCGCCTGCGAAAGCGTGTACCGGCTATTGAAAAGCACGCGATCGGCGCGCTTGAGGGTCCAGGCATGCAGTCGGCTGCGCCTGGGCTTGAGTGAATGCACCGAGATCACCAGCGGCCGATGCAAATGATTGGCAAGCATGGAGAGAAACGCCGGCTCGATCCAGTGGGCATGGATGAGATCGGCCCAGTGGAGATTGCGCCAGACAGCGGCCGCCATCGCGGTGAAGAAGGCGGGAAGCTGAAACTTGGCGCGGGGGAAATTGCGGAGATTGTCGGGAATGCCGCCGCCATAGGCGACGCACTGCTGGGCCGGATCGAGCGCGTACTGGAAGCGTTCGATCTCGACGCCATTGACGGTTTCATACCTGGCCGACCCGGCGCGGTGGGGGGCGATGACTTTGACCTGAATGCCGTGGTGCTTTACGAGGGACTGGGCGAGGTCGGCGACGAAGGCGGGGATGGAATCGCCTTGGGCGAGGGGGTAAGTGGTGGTCACGAAGAGGGCGCGGAGGGGAGTTGCGCGTTGCGGCAGAGTTGCGAGTTGTGAGTTGTGAGTTGCGAGTCCCATGGAATCAAAAAGGCTCCCGTCCCTTTTTTTCGTCCTCTGCGTGCGGATTCGATTCAGTCTGAAATGGCGTTACTGACTTCCGCTGGCGAAGTTTCATCCTGTGTGCGATTGCGACGACTCCGGCCGCCGTGAAGCAGGTGATTCCAAACAGGCCGACGATGTCCTGAAGCCGCAGCAGGTATCCAGCGACAAAGAGAAGGAGCAGGTATAAAATAAACTTGTCGGGAATTTCAAATGATTCACCTTTAAGTTTCACGTGTCGCCTCCCACGTTCCCTTCGTTCCATTTCCAGCGCGATCATCACCGTAGAAGCTGACTGGCATTGACGGGTCGAAGGGCACATTGACGAGCACTTCGTAATCAGGCAGGTCCCAATGCAGGTCAACGCTCGCACCCGGTCCGGGCAGAATGGCTGGAACAATCGCGCCGACGGGGAATCGATCGCAAAGACTATGCAAATGATTCGCCAGGAAGTTCACGGCGCGTTCAAGGGTGATCGGGGAACAAACCGCCTCGCCATTGTCATCGGTATCCGAAAGAATCCCGCGCGATTGCTCGATCGCGCAGGCGATGTGGCTCAGATCATCGAGTTGGCCGGTTAATTGGTCGGGCATGAAGACGCCTCCATCGCGTATCGCTCAATGCGCTACGATTATATACGCGAGGGACCCAAAAGGCTCCCGTCCCTTTTTTCACGTTCGTCCCTTTTTTCACGTTCAAAAGGCTCCCGTCCCTAATGTCATCAAGATAAGCCGACCCTCCCATAACTCCGCGCCGTAGCTGGACTTACTGCATTTGCGCAAGACGTAGCCTCCTGTCAGAATGGTGGTGTGCTTAAAGTCACCAACCAACAGGAGGCCACGG
>JBBRTW010000179.1:0-13041 GCA_038244055.1 Tepidisphaerales bacterium
TGGCCGTTACCAGGTCGTTCTTCCGTGAACGCATGGGCTCCTCCGTGGTTGATGATGTTGTTGCGCAACTTCATCATAGGAGGAGCCTTGCGTTTAAGCGGCGAACTTGGAACTACTGTAGCTCGACATTCCGATGTCGAGGCTTTGACGGGCCGGGTGAGAGCAGGGCATTCATTGGCGCGGACTCGACATCGGAATGTCGAGGTACTGTGGGGCGCGATCGTTCTTCGGCGCGGACTCGACATGCGCGCTGATCCGATTTGACATTTGCCATTTAACATTTTACATCGCCCACCGAACTACATCGCGCCGCGCACGCAGCGCGCGATCATCCTCGGCGAATCATCCCCAAACTCCGTCCCATCGTAATTCCCCCACAATTCCTCCACGCGCAGCCCATTCCGTTCCAGCAGCAGCACCAGTTCCCTTGGGAAAATGCAGGTCATGTCGAACTCGAATTTCTGGCGTTTTTCCTGGCCGAACTCATCGAACCACTTGTAGCGGAAGCCAACGTGCATGATCTGCTTGGACATGTCGCGGGTGATCTCGGTTTCGCGGAAGACGGTGCGGTTCATTTCCGGCACGAAAAACGCATCGCGCTCCAGGCCTTTCTCGGAAGATTTGGCGAGCATGGCGTAATCGGGATTGAACAGATCGAGGAAAAATCGGCCGCGTGGCTTCATGTGGCGGACGACCGATTGAAGCAATTGGTCCTGCTCCTCCAGTGTCGTGAACGCCAGCATCGTGTTGAAGAAAATGCACACCCAGTCGAATTTCTTCCCCAGGTCCAGCTTCATCGCGTCGGCCTCCACCAGCGCCAGTTCCTTCTCCTTCAATCCCACTCCATCGCGCTTGCGCCGGGCGATCTCCAGCATCTCCGGCACATAATCCACCCCCACCACGCGATGCCCGGCCTGCGCGATCGGGATCGCCGCCCGGCCCGTGCCGGTGCCAATCTCTAAAATGGATTGTTTCTTCCCAGGGAGTTGCCCCAGAAAAAACGGCACATCGCTCTGCAGCATCTCGTGCCGCTCGTTCTCCGCATCATAATACGCCGCTGTATCCCGGTACCGCCGCATCAACCGATTTGCCATGTTGCGCTTCCTCTTCCACGTGCAGCAAGTGATATTCGTAGGCATCGACCAGCGCCTGCCAACTCGCATCGATGATGTTTCCGCTCACGCCAACGGTGCCAAAAAGTTCCTTGCTGCCATCGCGGCGGATGCGCCTCGATTCGATTACGACGCGCACCGCGGCGGCCGTCTCATCGCGGCTGTTGATCACCCGCACTTTGTAATCCACCAGGTGAACATCCTTGATGGCCGGCATGTGATTTTTCAGCGACAAGCGAAGCGCTGTATCCAGTGCGTTGACGGGGCCGTCTCCCTCGCCAACGCGGTGCTCGGTGATGGCCGGGTCGCCTACGCGCATTTTGATGGTCGCCTCCGAAACCGCCTCGCCGCCGCTTTGCTTGTTGACGGTCACACGATAGTGATCGAGCTGGAAGAACGCATGATGCCGGCCGATCTGCTTGCGGAGAAGAAGCTCAAAACTCGCCTCGGCCGACTCGAACTGATAGCCGAGATTCTCCAGATCCTGCACCTGCATCAGCACGCGCCGCAGGGTCTCTTTATCATTCTCGATGTTGAATTTCCGCCCGGCCTTGGTGGCGATATTCGATACACCCGACAATTCCGAGACCAGGATGCGCCGGGTGTTTCCCACCGATTCCGGCGCGACGTGCTCGTAAGTGGAGACATCCTTCTGCACCGCGTGAACGTGCATCCCGCCCTTGTGCGCGAAGGCCGATGTGCCGACGTAAGGCTGGCCGGAGACCAGGTTGTAGTTGGCGATTTCGTAGACGTAGCGCGAGGTTTCGGTCAGGCGGGTCAATGTGTTTGGCTGAAGGCAGTCGAGTTTGTATTTAAGCTGAAGGTTGGCGATGAGCGTGATCAGGTCCATGTTGCCACAGCGCTCGCCGACGCCGTTGATGGTGCCCTGGGCGTGATCGGCGCCGACATGGATGGCCGCCTGGGCGTTGGCGACGGCCAGGCCGCAGTCGTTGTGGGTGTGGATGCCGACCATGGCCGAGCTATGCCGTTTAACCGCCGCCGTCGCCTCGGCCACGACCTCGGGCATCGATCCGCCATTGGTATCGCACAGGGCCAGCACCGATGCCCCCGCCTCCTCGGCCGCCCGCAGGGTTTTCAGTGCATATTCCGGGTTGCGGCGGTAGGTGTCGAAGAAATGCTCCGCATCGTACACCACCTGCCGCCCGGCCGATTTCATCAACCGAACCGTGTCCGCGATCATCGCGATGTTTTCTTCCAGCGTTACGCCCAGCACCACCTGCACCTGATGATCGCTGGTCTTGCCGACGATCGTCACCACCGGCGTCTGGGCGGCCAGCAGCGCCTTCATCCCCGGATCATCTTCGGCCTTGATTCCGCGCCTGCGGGTCATGCCGAAGGCGGCGACTTTGGCGTGCTTGAGATGCAACTCGCGCACCTCGCGGAAAAAGGCCTCATCCTTGGGATTGGAAAGCGGGAAACCGCCTTCGACATAGTCCACGCCCAGGTCATCCAGGCGCTGCGCGATCAGCAGCTTATCCTGCAATGACAGGCTGAATCCCTCGCCCTGCGTGCCATCGCGGAGCGTGGTGTCGTAGATTTCGATCCGGCGTGTCGGGGTCATCGCAATACCGTTACCTTTCGGGTCATTGCCATGCCAGGCGGGGCGGCTCCGATGAGTGGAGCAAAACGAAAACGCCCTGCCGCGGGGCAGGGCTGTCGTTGGTCATTGAACCTGAACCATCGGCCCTACCCGCGCGGGGGGGTAATAATCGTGGGGGCGATGGAAATGATTGCAGTCATCATGTGCGAATATCGTAGCGGCTTGGTCGGAAAGGTCAATCGTGCGGGGAGCATTGCGGATTGTCGATTGCGGATTGCGGATTGAAAACGCCAGACAATGGACCATGGGCAATTGACAATGGACAAATCAATCCACAATCCGCAATCGACAATCGACAATGCGATCAGTTCTTATCAAAGTTATTCCAGATCGTATCCGCATCGGGATTGGTCTCATCCAGATACAGCGACATCGTGGCTGAAAAACCAACGGACTGGATTTGCTTCTGCTGCTTGTCGTAGGCCGCCGTATCCACCGGGCGGGCCGAGCGATCCGCGAAGAGCACATTCACCTTTTTATGATGCACCGAAGTGAAATCCGGTGATGACAGCGGAATCCCCAGCACATCCGACAGGATCGCCTTGTTCTTCAACCGGGTCATCCGCGCCATTGGAGTCTTGGGAATCGCCCCGGCCCATTCCACGCTTGGCCGGCTGGTGTACCCCACGCGCGTCAGCACGCCCGCGACGCCCGGAGGCCAGGGATTTTCGGGCGTCTGGAACTGCCAGCGCGGATCGTTCTGGCTCGGGCAGTAAAAGGCCTGCGGGGCATCCATGAGGTTGGCCTGATAGATGCAACCCATGAGTCCGAAGGCCCCGCTGCTGTCGGAGATGAAATAGCCGGTCCAGGATTGACCGGTGCTATAGCCGATGGGAATCTGGTCTTTATTCTGGTTGGCGTACAACTGATAGACGGTGCCGAGTTGGCGGAGATTGCTCAGGCATTTGACGTTGTTGGCCTGTTCGCGCGCCTTGCTCAAGGCCGGCATCAGGATCGCGATCAGCAGCGCGATGATCCCAATGACCACCAGCAACTCGACCAGCGTAAAGGCACGGGCGATCGGTTTTCTAAGCATCCTCAACTCCGGCATGTCCCATCAGGCGAATACCCACTCCGCACTCATTCTATACTGCCCAACCCCAAATCGGACCATCATCTCCACAAAAGCAAATTCCAGAGATGCGATTACCCCTCATTGATATTGTTTTTTTCTCTGAACCCTGAACCCTGAACCCTGAATCCTGAACCCTGAACCCTGAACCCCGAACCCTGAACCCTGAACCCCGAACCCTGAACCCCGAACCCTGAACCCCGAACCCCTACTACTGCACCGAAACCGTTCCGCGCATCCTAGGGTGCAATGTGCAGGAATACGATATATTCCCCGGCTTAGCGAAGCGAACCGTAAACGAGCCTCCCGGACCAATATTGCCGGAATTAAATGATCCATCCACCGCCGTCACCGTGTGGTCGCGATCGTCTCCGTTCACCCAGACGACCGTATCCCCCGCGCGAATCGTCAACTTGGCGGGTGTGAATGCGCCGCCGCGAATGCTTACCGTGTAACTGCGCGGCGCGTTGGGATCCTTGATCGGGTCCTTGGCATCTTTCGCCTCCACGGGGCGCGCGGTCGATAACACCAGCGCAAGGCCGGCGATCAAGGTGGCGAGGATGGAAAGGCGGGCGGTCAAGGCGGTTGATTCAGCCGGTGCTACTGCAATGTTATCGGTATGGCGGTCTGCCCGGACTTCAACATAATACCATACCGATGGCCGAGAAGATCATTCGCGATCCCGTACACGACGTTATCGCCTTCCAGACGGGCAGGCCGCTGGATGCGCTTCTCTTCAAGCTCATCAACGCGGCCGAGTTCCAAAGATTGCGGCGGATCATGCAGTTGGGCATGGCCCATCTGGCCTATCCAGGGGCCACCCACTCTCGGTACGGGCATAGCCTGGGCGTGCTGGAAACGGCCCGGAAGATGCTATTTCACATCGAGCAATCCACTTCCTCCATCAATGAAGAGGGTCGGACCGTCTGTTTGGTTAGTGCCCTGCTCCACGATCTGGGTCATGGCCCGTTTTCCCACGTCTTTGAGCGGGTCTCCGGATTTCCCCATGAGAAACTGACCCTTCGCGTGGTCCAGGACCCCGATAGCGAGGTACACCGGCTCCTCTGGCAACATGACCGATTCTTGCCGGAAAAGGTGGCGGCGTTTTTCACGGTCGAAGCCAGCCAGCGGACGTTTTTCAACGATGTGATCTCCTCCCAACTCGATGCCGATCGCTTCGATTATCTCCTCCGCGACAGCCATATGTCCGGCAGCCGCTACGGAGAGTTCGATCTCGAGTGGCTCCTGCATGCCCTGACGGTGGATGAAACAGGCCGGCGACTGGCGGTGACCTGGAAGGGCATCAGCGCCATCGAGGATTACCTCCACGCCCGCTACAATATGTATCGCAATGTGTATTTCCATAAGGTGGTGCGTTCGGCCGAGGGAATGGTCAAACTCGCCCTCCAGCGCGCCCGCAGATTGGCGGTGCAGGACCGCCTCAAATGGCCTCTGCGCGAAAGCGCCGTCCATCGCGCCCTGCTCGGCCAGCGCCTGACCATCGGCCAGTTCACGGACCTGGACGATGTCGCCATCAACTACTGCTTTAAGATCTGGGCCCAGGGGGATGATGCGGTGCTGGCGCGAATTTGCCATGGGCTGATGTTCCGCAAAGTTTACAAGACGATTGATCTCTCCGGGATGGATGCGGCCGATGCCCGAGCTGCCTTCGAGCGTGCCGCCGAGGCGGTGCAGAGCGCCGGCGGCGATCGCAATTACGACCTGTTTCTCGATGAGCCTGCCGACACACCCTACGAGAGCGACGTGACCGGCCATGCCGATGAAGCGGCCATCGTCGTCCGCGAATCCTCCGGGAAACTGACGGCCTTCAACGAAATATCTCCCGTGCCCGAAGCGTTGAATCGGCGCTTGATGTTCCGCCGCATTCATGTCGCGGCCGAGTACCGCGATGTCGCGGCCAAGGTCTTACTCCCTCTCCTGTACTCGGGAGATGCATTGCCCCCTCTCCTGTACTCGGGAGAGGGTGGGGGTGAGGGTGTCTTTTCGGCGAAAAAAGCATCACTTTCCAAATCGAATGAAGGCCCTCACCCTAACCCTCTCCCGAGTACAGGAGAGGGGACCAGAACAGGAGAGGGGACCGGAGCCACACCATGAACCATCGCTTCACCCGCGCGCTCCTGGCGCTGTTCATCCTGACCGCCGCCACATCCCTCCCCGCGGCCGAATTCTTCGTCGCCCCCACCGGCAGCGACACTGCCGCCGGCACCAAAGACAAACCCTTCGCCACCCTCCAGCGCGCCCAGGATGCGGCCGGCCCCGGCGACACCGTCTTCATCCGCGGCGGCACTTACACGATGGCCGAGAACCAGATCGCCAGGAAGCAGCGCATCTGGGCCTATGTCACCTATCTCGACAAAAGCGGCACGGCCGACAAAACGATTCGCTACTGGGCCTACGAAAACGAGCGGCCGATCTTCGATTTCTCCAAGGTCAAACCCGAGGGCGTCCGCATCGATGCGTTTTACGTCAAAGGATCGTGGATTCATATCAAGGGGCTGGAGGTGATCGGCGTCCAGGTCACCATCAAAACCCACACGCAATCGATCTGTTTCGAGAACGATGGCAGCCACAATATCTTCGAGCTATTGAGCATGCACGATGGCCAGGCGATCGGCATCTACAGCGTGCGCGGGTCGGATAATTTGTTTCTGAATTGCGATGCCTGGAACAACCACGATACGACTTCAGAAGATGGCAAGGGCGGCAATGTCGATGGCTTTGGCTGCCACCCGCCCAAGGGGAGCACGGGGAATATTTTTCGCGGCTGCCGCGCCTGGTTCAACAGCGATGATGGGTACGACTGCATCAATGCCCACGAGGCGGTGACGTTCGAGAATTGCTGGGCGTTTTACAATGGATACTCCACCAAGTTCGAGAAGCTGGGCGATGGCAACGGCTTCAAAGGGGGCGGCTACGGATCATCGCCCGTGGACCGGCTCCCCAACCCCATTCCGCGCCATACCGTGCGTTTCTGCCTGGCCGTCCGTAATAAGGCCAGCGGCTTCTATTCGAATCACCACATCGGCGGCAGCGACTGGTTCAACAACACCGCCTACCGCAACGGCGCGAATTTCAACATGCTCTGCCGGCTGGCGGATAACAAAACAGATGTGGATGGATACGGGCACAAGCTGCGGAACAATTTGAGCTTCAAAGGCGGAAAGGATTTAGTGAGAATGGATGCCGCCAAATGCGATTCCGCGAGCAATTCTTTCACGCTCGATCTGCAAGTCACCGAGAAGGACTTCTTGAGTGTCGATGAGAAAGAGTTGATCCAACCGCGCCAGGCCAATGGCGATCTGCCGAAGATCAACTTTCTCCATCTGGCCGAAGGGAGCCAGTTGATCGACAAGGGCGTGGATGTGGGTTTTCAATTCAATGGGGCCAAGCCGGATTTGGGGGCGTTTGAGAAGTAGGGTGTGGGACGCGAAAATCATAAAGCGTGAAGGCGTTACAGGGTCATTCTGAGGGAGCTTGAGGCGACCGAGGAATCCTGTTGATGCGTATTGGTTCATTCGCAATGGAATCAGCCGCGACGGATTGGCCAGATCCTTCGGTCGCCTCAAGCTCCCTCAGGATGACCGTATCGATGCGGCTTTGCTTTCGATGGCCCTGCAACTGTTTTCCCGTTTTCCACCCTTTCCCCGTTGTGAATTCAATCCCTCTGGGCGACGATGCCACCGGCCAGCGCCGGCGCAGAGTTGCGCCGGGCCGGCACCAATACTTCTTCAGGAAACTCGCATGCAGATCGCGAAAGACTCGGCCGTGACGATCGACTACACCCTGACCGGCCCGGATGGAAAGGTGATCGATACCTCCAAAGGCCGCGAGCCGCTGGCGTATCTGCATGGCGCATCCAACATCATTCCGGGTCTTGAAAAAGCGCTGACCGGCAAAAACGTCGGCGACAACATCAAGGTCAAAGTCCCCGCCGCCGATGGATATGGCGCGAAGGACCCCAAGATGGTGCAGTCCGTGCCGCGCTCGAATTTTCAGGGCGTTCAGGACATTCAGCCGGGGATGCAGTTCCAGGCGCGCACGGCCGATGGGGCGCGGGTGGTGACGGTGATCAAGGTGGATGACAATGAAGTGACGGTCGATGCCAATCATCCCCTGGCCGGCATTGATCTCAATTTCGACGTCACGATTGTCAGCATTCGCGCCGCCACGACCGAAGAAATCCAGCACGGGCATGTGCATGGTGAGGGCGGGCATCATCATTAGGAAGGCAGAAGGATGAAGGCAGAAGGCAAAAGGCAAAGCGATGAACGCAGAACGATGACGGCAGAAGGATGAAGGCGGAAGGATGAATGAATGTGCCGAACGTCACCGCCCAAGGCCATACATCGCTTTGATCACGGCCCAACCGATGATGGCGATAAGCGGTGCCATGCCCAGGAGGATGCAGATCACCACGGGCCGCCACGATGATTTGTCGCGGGCAGGCGACGCATACTCCAGCAACTCGGGCTTTTCCGGTTTCATTTCCCTTTACCGCCCAATTTCAACGTAACCCCCTCCTGCTCCCACTGCTCCACCAGCCGCCGCAAATCTTTAATCGTCAGGTTGAGTTCCTGCGACGATGAGACCAGCGCCTCGTAGAGCTTGGGGTCGTTGATCAGTTTGCCGGCCGTGCCGTCTCCCTTTTCGATGCGGGTCGCGATCACCTGAAACTTTTCCAGAATCTGCGCCGTCTGGTCGAGCCGGCCGGCCAGGGATTTGGACACTTCATCGATGCGCATGCCGGTCTTGTTGATCGTGAGCGTGGCATCGGTGGTGAGTTTGTCGAAGTCGGCCGAGACTTTTTCGATGTTTCGGCCGATGACTTTGGCGTTTTCAGACACCGAGCGGAAATTGGCGAGGGTTTCCTTGAGATCGGATTGAATCTTGGGGTCGCCGATCAGCTTGTGGGCATCATCGAGGGCTTCGCCGGCTTTGGTGACCGTCACCTGGATGGAATCGAGCGTCTGCGCCAGTTTTTTCACGGCGCCGGATTTATTCAGATCGTCCACCGTGATTTCCAGACGCATTGATAATTCCGACAAGCGCTTGGCCAGCGCGGAAACCTCCGGCGGGATCAACCCCGACCCGGCCGAGCGGGCTTTGAGCTGGGCATTGGGCTCAACAGTTTGCTTCGAAGCGACCGGCGGGTTGCCGGTAAGCTCGAGATTGAGCGAGGATGCTCCGCCAATGAGCGTGCCGCGGATGACGCCTTCGACATTGGCCGGGACGTTGCGGGTTTTGTCGATCTGCCCGCTGATTAGCACGCGTGCCGAATCGGGCCCGATGGTCACCGAGTCGACTTTGCCGACGTTGACGCCGAGGAAGAAGATGGGCGAGCCGTTGGAAATCCCCTCGGCCGACTCGGCCGAGAAAGTCACGGGAACCTGCCCCGACTGGAACCATTTCACGGGCGCATCGCCGAAGCGCAGGATCATCGCCCCCAGCAGGATGAGCGCCCCCAGCACGGTGGCTCCAACGGCGATGTTCTTTCGGACTGCGGCCATAAAGATGTTGTCATTGGAGGGACCGGAATTGTCAATTGTCCATGGTCAATTGTTCATTGCTCATGCACATTGCCGTCTCCATCGAACGATGGACAATTGACAATGGACAATGGACGTCCCGGGCAACAATTGACATCTGACAAGGTCGGATTCACTTTCCCCCACAAACAGCCCGCCCCAAGCTCGGTATTTGGATGCGGACGTCCTAAAAGCCTCATTACATGGAGCCTCTATCGTGCTCAAGCGAATTTGCCTGCTGGTGGTGTTGATCGCGATCTGCATTCCCGCCCGCGCGGAGGAGTCGGTTCTTTCGACTTTGCACAAGGGTCATCCGCGCTTGATGGCGCTGGATACGGACCTGGCGCGGGTGAGGGAGGCGATCAAGTCCGATCCCATGGCGCGGGCCTGGCACGAGCAGGTGCGCAAGTCGGCCGACAAGATGATCGAAATGCCGCCCATCGAGCATGTACTGATCGGCCCCCGCCTGTTGGATAAGAGCCGCACACTGGTCACGCGCGTCAGCACGCTCGCCGGGCTGTACCGGCTGGATGGGGATAAAAAGTATGCCGAGCGGGCTAAGAAGGAGATGCTGACGGCGGCCGCTTTCCCCGATTGGAATCCCAAGCATTTTCTGGACACCGCCGAGATGAGCAACGGCATGGGGATCGGCTATGACTGGCTGTTCGATTATCTATCGAATGAAGAGAAGGCGACGATTCGCAAGGCGATCGTTGAGCTGGGCCTGAAGGAAGGGCTTAAGGTTTATGAAAAGGGCTCGTGGTGGGCCAAGGCCACCCACAACTGGAACCAGGTCTGCAACGGCGGGATGACCGTCGGCGCACTGGCGATCGCCACCGAAGAGCCGGAACTATCGGCCAAGATCGTCGATTACGCCCGCAAGAGCATCCCCCGCGCCATGGGCTCGTTCGCGCCCGATGGCGGTTGGAATGAAGGCCCGGGCTATTGGGGCTACGCCGACCAGTACACGACCTTTTTCTTCGCGGCCACCACCACCGCGCTGGGCACGGATTTTGGCCTGCTCAAGTCGCCCGGCTACCGCGATACCGGTTACTTCCGCATCAACTTTATCAGCCCAATTGACAAGACCTTCAACTACGCCGATGCGCATGAAGGGGCGGGCGACGCCTACTGCATGATGTGGATGGCCAAGGCCCTCGAGCGCCCCGCCTACGCCGCCCACGAGCGGGCCCACGTCCGCAACGCGACGATTTTCCATCTGCTCTGGTGGAATGGCGAGGGGCAGTGGCCGGAAAAGAACACGCCGCTGGCCGGCCTGTGGAAGGGCGTGGATGTGGCGCTCATGCGGACGAGCTGGACGGAGAAAGATGCGATTTGGGTTGGTTTCAAAGGCGGCGACAACAAGGCCAATCACTCGCACCTGGACCTGGGGACCTTCAATCTCGATGCATTCGGGCAGCGCTGGGCGGAGGATCTGGGCAGCGACAATTACAACATTCCGGGCTACTTCGGCGCGCAGCGCTGGACCTATTACCGCCTGCGCACCGAAGGGCACAACACGCTGACGATCGACGATGAAAACCAGGAGCCCAAAGCGGCCGGGCCGATCGTCGCGTTTTCCGCCAAGCCCGAGAAGATGTTCGCCGTGGCGGATCTGTCGGCCGCCTTCGGGAAGAAGCTCACGAGCTGGAAGCGCGGGGTGGGGATCATCGATCAGAAGCGAGTCGTGGTGATCGATGAGGTGCAGGCCGCGTCGCCGGTCAAGGTCGTGTGGAATTTCCATACCATGGCGAAAGTCGAAGTGTCGGCCGATGGGAAGTCGGCGACATTGTCGGAAGGAGGCAAGACCATGCCCCTCCATATCGCCGCGCCGGGCAATGCCGTTTTCAAGGCGATCTCGGCCGAGCGAAAACCGCCCGAGGCGACCAACGCGGGCGCGACCAACCTGACAATCGAGCTGGGCGAGAAAGTAACGAGGGCGGAGATCAAAGTCGTCATGGGCGCTGGCCCGGCAGGGACCGAGACCCTGGCGGCCTGGGTCAAGGAAGGCGGCAAGTGAGTTGTGGTGCGGCCTCTCAGGCTGCTCTGAAAAGGCAGGCCAAAAGCCCGCACCACAATAGCTGCTCTGAAAATGTCTTGTCCCCTCTCCTGTACTCGGGAGAGGGAGGCGCGGCGTTCTGATTTTTCATCCGTCGAGGGGGTGCGGTACGCCGCAGGTGACGACGTAGAAAAACCAGGCTAAGAGCCCGGGATCACCGCGACGCCTATCCCGCCGCCCCATTGACCACCGGTTTGCCCGTCCGCATCGCTTCCTCAATTAAATCCGCCGCTCGCGCCGGCCCGCCGGTTCGGGCGATCGCATCCTTCATCCGCATGGCCGCCGCCTTGTACGCGGGATCGCTGCTGACTTTTTCGATCGCCAGCCGCAACCGCTGGGGGGTGACCTTGGCCGGGGCGATGAAGACGCCCGCACCGCACCAGGCAAGTCGCGCGGCCACGCCGGGCTGGTCGTTGGTCACCGGAATCGCAACCATCGGCACGCCCCGGGCCAGGCATTCCAGCGCGGTGTTCAGCCCCGCATGAGTCACGCATAATGCCGCGCGATCCAGTAGCTGAAGCTGCGGAGCGAATTTCACGATGATCGGCGATCCGAGGAGCGGGCCGATTTCTTCGGGCGAAGCGCCGCCGCCCAGCGAGATCACCAGTTGCACCGGCAGCTCCTCGCAGGCCGAGGCGATCGAGCGGAAGACATCCCCCAGCCGGTTCTGCAGCGTGCCCATCGATGCGTAAACCAGCGGCCGGCCATCGAGCTTGTCGAACGGAAAATCCGTCGATTCGCGCGTGCCCGCGTCTGTCCATGGGCCGGTGAAATGGAAGTGCGGCGGCAGCACCGTGCGCGGATATTCGAACTCCGCCGGCTGCTGGCTCAGTTGCAGCAGGGGGGAATGTCCGGCCTGAAAAGTCTCGTAGGCCAGCAGGCGGTTGTTGACGCGATGCTCGTTGACGGCGCGGATGATCGGCCGGGTCAATCGCCGCAGAACGCGATTGGCGACATAATTTCGGAAGCGCGAAACGATCGTCCCACCGAAGCGCCAGCTCGTGTAGCAGGGGGGCACCGCGCTCTCGGCATGGAGCACCAGCGCGTTCGAGACGGTCACGAAGGGCAGCGCCGCGACCTCCGCCAGGGTCGCGCCTTCCGGGCAGACCTGATCGACCATGACTGCATCGACCTTGTCCTCCATGAGCATCGGCGCGACATCGCGCAGGCATGCCTCGGTGCGAATCGTCAGCACATCGATGGTGAAGCGCATCGCCTTGATCCCCTTGAGCTCCGCCAGCCGCGCCAGGCGGGCCTCCCGGGCGTCTTCGGAAAACTCCTGCTGCCCGAAAATCCGGCAGGTGAAGCCGGCGTTCTCCACTTTCGCCTTCCCGGCCGGGGGCTGATAAAAAGTCACCGTGTGCCCGCGCTGCTGGAGCTGGCGGGAGACGGCCATCATGGGGTTGAGATGGCCTGAAAGATCGGGGCAGATGGCGGCGAAATGGGACATCGTGGCTCCTAAAATTGGACCGGGAATTCGCCGGCACATGCGCTAAATAGCTGTGCGCGACTGCGCGCCACTGTATTTGCTTAATTTACAATGAAAATACGAGAGCTCCTTTCTAGGATGGGTTTATCAAGAACTCACCAGGAAAGGAGTCTCGTATGGCCAGGATGTTCGTTCGGATACA
>JBBRTW010000180.1:0-13002 GCA_038244055.1 Tepidisphaerales bacterium
ACATCACCGCTGTAATCGAAGTCGCCATCGTACCAGCTCGTCGCGGGTGAAGTCGCCAAGCCGTAGTGGTTAGCCAGGCGGAGGAGGTCGTTGAGCCCGACATCGCCGGACATATCCGCATCACCGGCGAGGGTCGTGCGGACCAGGATGGACGTGCCATCAACTGGTGTGGTAACAGTCTGGCCGAGGTTCCAGTTTCCACCGGTTGGGCCGAGCAGGTCGGAGGCCTCGACGAAGCCGACGGCCAGGCGCTTGCTCGAGCCGATGCTGGCGGCGATCTCAGTCGAGCCGATGCCCTTGCCGAGCCAGTCGCCGCCGTGATAGGCCGAGACGATGGCGGCGCGGATGCCGGTGGGACCGGCATCGGTGAGCGGGCTGGTTCCGGTGTAGTCCACGACCATCGCATTGGTGTGGAGGTTTACGTTGCCGGTGGGGCCGGTGATGGAGAGAGCGTTGACGGTCAGCACTTTGAGCGCCGGGCCGCTGATTTCGGCCGAGCCGCCGTTCTGCACGATCAGAGACTGCACGGTCTGGGTGGCCGCCGCTTCGAAGGTGGCGGCGGGGGCAACCGTCACGCTTGCCGAACTGGCGATCGAGCCGCTGACGGTCAATTTGCCGGCGTTGACCGTCGTCGGACCGGTATAGCCCAGGATGGTGTTGATCGTCGTCGTTCCCGAGCCATCCTGGCTCAGCGCGCCGTTGCCGGAGATTGCGTTGGCAATGATGATGTTGTCCGAACTCTTGTAGGAGAGGATGCCGGGGCTGGAGACGCCCACCGCCCCCGTGCCCAGGGTGCCGCTGGCGGTGTTGTCGCCCACCTGGAGCATGCCGTTAGCGATGGTGGTGCCGCCGGAGTAGGTGTTGGAGGCGGAGAGCACCAATGTGCCCGGGCCCGTCTTGGCCAGACCGCTGATTTTGCCGTCCTGTGTGCTTTCGACCAGCGGGGCGGAAATCGTGAGCACGCCGCTCTGGACATCAATGGTGGTACTGGCGTTCCCCGCGCTGGTGAGCATCACCGTGCCATTGATTGGCTCGCTGGTCGAAATGAGCGAAGTGCCCGTGGAGGTAATCGTCCCGTTGATGTTCCAGGCAGCGTAACCATTAATCTGGCCGACCGTCGCGGTCAGCGTGCCGCCCGTCAGCACGACGTTGTTCAGCGCATTATTGATTCCGTTGGGGACGGCACCCGGGTTGGCGTTGGTCACGATGCCGCCGTTAATGTTCAGCGTGGGCACGGCGGTCGCACTGAAGTTGGCGTTAAAGACGTTGGGGGCGACGAACTGCAGCGTCGCGCCGGTGTTGACCGCGATCGTCCGGGTGTTGCTGGCGCTGCCCAGGACCGAATTGCCCCCGCTGGCAACGGCGGCCGCAACGAGCGTCCCGTTGTTGACGGTGACGTCGCCGATGAAGGAACTCACACCCGAGAGCGTCAGCGACCCACTGCCGGTCTTGGCGAGCGCCAGGGTCTTGCCGACACCGCCGTCGGCGATGACGCCGGAGAACGTGCTGGTCGCGTTCGCATCGCCAATCGTCAGGTTCGAGGCGCCGGTTGCGGTGTTCTGAATGACGGCCCCGGCCGCCGCGCTGTTGGAGACCCCGTTGAGGGTTTCGTTGAAGCCGTTCAGTTCCAGCACGGCGATGTGGTTCGCGTCGGCGCCATTGAACACCAGATTGCCCTTGCCCGTGCCATTGGGGATCTGCTCATTGGCGCCCAACTGGAGGATGGCTTTGCCGCCGGTTCGGGCGGCGCCGAAATCGATCGAGGTGATCGAGGTGTTCCCGGTGTAGTTGCTGGCGGTTCCGGTGTTCGCGAGGATGAAAGTCTGCGTCGCGGCATTCGCGGTCAGACCGCCATAGAAGTCCATGGCGAAATTGCCGGTGATCTGGCCGGTCAGGGTGTTGGAGGTGGCGGCGGCGATCACGCCAAATCGCGAATCGCCCGCGAGGGCGATCGAGCCGGTGTAAGTCTGCCCGCTTCCGGCCCGGATCGCGCCTCCACGGCCGGTGTTGGCGGTGGTGATCGTGTCGGGAAAACCCACCCCGGAAAGGATGAAGTTGTTCGCGATGGTGGGCGTTCCGTTCACAAACAACTGGCCTCCCACGGTGGAATTGCCGGTAATGGTGATGGTGCCGGTGGAAAGCGGGGGGGCGGTGGTGACGCTGATGCGGCCGGCATTAATCGTCGTACCGCCGGTGTAGGTATTGGTGCCGGTAAGCGTGAGGGTGGTGCCGACGGCGGGGTCGCCGCTCTTGGTCAGCCCGCCACCGGTCGATATTGGATCCGCCAGCAGGGCTTGCGTGATCGTGATATCGCGCCCGCTGGCGATTTCGATGTTCAGGCCGCCCGCCTTGATGAAGGCGTTGGTCAGGCCACCCATGTAGGTCGCGCTCGCCGCGGTAGGCCGCAGCTTGCCGCCGTCGAAATTGATCGTCGCCGTCGCCCCCGTCCCTCGAGCGGTCGGGAAGGCGGGGAGGGTGACGTCGGCGGTGCCGCTGATGTTGATGGTGGAGGTGCTCGCATTCGCACCCGAGAGCTGGTTGAAGGTGGTGACGGCGAAGGTGCCGCCCGAGAGATTCAGGGTGGCATTCGCGTTGGCGTTGTTGGCGGGCGTTGTACTCGAGCCACCCATCTGCAGGATGCCCACGGTTGCTGTGCCGCCGGTCTGGCTGAACGTCCCGGTCACGCCCGATGCGGCGGAGTTGTCGGAACGGGTGATTTGCAGGGTGGAGGTGGCGGGCATGCTGAGAATGCCCGTTCCGCTGAGGTTGAAGGTCGCAGTGGTGCCCGTGTTGACGCCCACCGTCACGCCGAGGGACCCGGCGATCGTGGTGAGCGATCCGGCGCTCAGGTTGTAAGTGCCGGTGGAGGTGGCGTTGCCGATCAGCAACTGGTTGCCGATGGTCGTCAGGCTGCCGCCGGACTGATTCAGGATCCCGGTTCCGCCGCTGCCGACCAGAAAGTTTGAGCCGGCCGTTCCCACGGTGAACGTTCCGTTGGTGACGTTCAGAGTCCCCGTGCTTCCGGCCACATTGCCGACACTGAAGCCGCCGGTGGCGGCCGCGGTGCGGGCGCCGGAAAGCGTGAGCGTGCCCGCGCTGATCGCGGTGATGCCGGAATAGGTGTTGACGCCGCCGAGCACCAACGTACCCGCGCCGGTCTTGGTCAGGTTAAAGGCGCCGCCCACGTCGCCGCCGACCGTCAAAGTGTTCGCGGCGACGGCGACCTGGCGGCTGCCGCCGAGCGTAACCGCGCCCGACCCGAGGTCCAGATTCTGGGTCCCGACAAACGTGAAATCACCGTTCCAGGCCTGCAAGTTGTTATTGGCATTGACGAGGCTGGCGATGGAACTGTCCAGGCTGCCGCCCACGAGCGTGAGAGGGCCAGTCCCGAGCGCGCCCGCATGGCCGAGTTGCAACGTGCCCGCGGCGAGAATGGTCCCGCCGGAGTGAGTATTTGCGGCCGTCAGTTTCACGGTGCCGATGCCCCACTTGGTCAGGGTCGAGGCCGAGGTGTTATCGGCAATGACGGAATTGATCGTCAGATCGTTGGCAGTGCTGTTGACCAGCGACAGGTCGCCGCCCGCGGTGGCGGAGGTCAGGGTGCCGTTGTTGACCCCGGCACCGATGGTGAGCGCGCCCGCGCCCGTGCCCACGAGGATGGCGCTGGTGCCGAGCGTCTGGCCGGCGGGGTCGATTGTGGCGGCACTGGTGCCGCCCGAGGCGCTCTGGTTGAGCGTGTTGATGATTGTCAATGCGGCGCCGAGGGTGATGTTGCCGGCGGCGCCGCTGCCTTCGACGAGGCGGACGTTGCTGGTGGAACCATCGGCGATCGCGCCCGGCGTGAGCCGCTGCACATCGGCGTAGCCGGTGTAGGCCGTGATCGATCCGGCGGAGGCGTTGGTGGAATTAATCGCCCAGTCGACCCCGCCGACCGTGGCCCAGGCCCCGAGGATGCCGTTGGTGTTGGTGTTGTCGGTGGTGGCGATGCCGCCCGCGCCAAAGTTGATCGCGGCACCCGTGTTTCGCGTGATGGTTCCCAACTGCAGAACCGAACCCGGGACACTGCTGGTCACGCCGGAGGCCGTCGCGGCCACGAGCGTGGTCGAGGCCACGACTTCCGTGTGCGTTCCGCCCTTGAGATCGACGGTGCCGCCGGCCAGAGTCAGCACCGTGGAGTCCGCGATCTTGCTCGTGTTGTTGGCGGAGTAGTCGAGCTGCAACGTCCCGCCATTTACATTTGTGGCAGTATTGCCGGTCGGCGACCCGGCGATGACCAGCGTTCCGGCACTGACCGTGGTCGCACCCGAATAGGTGTTCGCCCCGGAAAGGGTCCAGGTGCTGGTGCCCGTCTTCGTCAGCGACAGCGTGTTCAAACCGTCGGAAATGACGCCGGAAATCTGATTGCCGGTGCTGGTCCCCCCGAGTCCGAGGGTCTTTGCGACATTGCTCGAACCGATGTTCACGGCACCGGGAATCAAGACGATGGCCGTGGTCGGATTAAAAGTGCAGGTGGAGGCGGCACCGGCCGCCACGTTCACGGAAGCTAGCGAAATGGCCGCCGTGCCACTGGTCACATTGCCGCCCGCTTGGAAAGTCCAGACGTTACCGCCCAGAGTGGCGGCACCCAGGGCATGGGTGATGCCGGCGCCGGCAGTCGCCCGGTCGGAGATGATCGTTCCCGGAAAGCTCGAACTGCCGGTGATGGGGAAAGGGTTCACGCTGGTATCTGTCGCCAGACGGAGCGTGCCAGATGCCGTGGTGGTTGAAATGCCCACAAGCCCGGTGGTATTCAGGCCACCCACATGGGCCACAACCAGAGTGCCGCCATTGATCGAGGTCGCGGTCGTGCCGGCGCTGTTGTCTCCGGAGAGGACCAGCGTGCCGGCATTGACGGATGTCGCCCCCGAGTAGGAGTTATTCCCCGAAAGGGTCTGCGTTCCAGCGCCGTTCTTGCTAACTGCTCCGGTGCCGCTGATGGCTACGCCGGACGAGAGTGAACCGAAGCGATTGAAGATCAGCGTGCCGTTGTTCGTGATGCCGGAACTGCTGTCGATCGTGCCGTCCTTGCCAGTCGTGCCATCGCCGAGTTGCAGCGTCGTGCTGGCGGCGATGGTCGTCGCGCCGGTGTATGTATTGGCGCCCGTGAGGGTGTATACCCCGCCCACCGCGGTGCTCAGGGCCAGGGTGTCCGTTCCGCCGCCGATGATGCCGCTCACGGTGCCGCCTGCGGAACCAGCGCCACCCAGCGTCAGGGTTTGGGTGCCCGCCGCACCGCTGCTGATGTTACCCGTCAGGATTCCTGCCGCGACACTCTCCATACTGATGGTCGAATTGCTGGCAAGGTTGATGTTGCCGCCCATCGTCCCGGCCAGCCGAATGGCACCACGGGCTTCGTTATTGCCGGTGCCATTGATCGTGGTGCCACCCGTAAAGGACGTGGTTCCGCTGGGAATGTAGAGGGTCGTTCCGCTGTCGACAATCAAAGACCCCGCGATCGTGCCGAGATTGGTCGCATTCCACTTGTCGCCTGTGGCACCCAGGGTAGACAGTTGAATCGTGCCACCGTACCCGGTCACGTTGGGCAGGTAACTATTTCTGGCCGCGGTGCCGGCGGCGAATTGCAATCTGAGCAAGCCCGTGCCAGTAAAGACATTGTTGATCAAAGGCAGGTTTGTCGTACTGGTGGTTGATGTGTCATTTAAGATCAGCGTCGAGCCGGCGCCGACAGTGACCGCACCCGTGCCCAGACCGTTTGAAGTCTGGGTAATTGTGGCCTGGAGCGTACTTCCGGGGGAAACCGTTGTACCACCAGCGTAGGTATTGGCTCCGGTAAGGGTGAGGACGCCGGCGCCGAACTGGGTCACAGTGCCCGTGCCGCTGATGACATAGCCCGCACTCAGCGCGTCGCTGCGGTTGTAGACCAGCACCGCATTGTTGGTGACACCCGATGTGGTTGCAATCGAGCCGGTGGCGCCGCCGCCGCCAATCTGCAAAGTGCCGGCGGAAATCGTCGTCGCGCCGGTGTACGTGTTGTTGTTGGCCAGGATCAGCGTGCCAGTGCCCTGCTGGGTCAACGTGCCACTGCCGCTGATGACATAGCTTACGGTCTGCGCGTTGCTGCGGTTGTAGACCAGTGCGGCGTTGTTGGTGACGCCCGAGGTGCCATCAATCGAGCCGGTCGTGCCGCCGTTGCCGATTTGCAGCGTTCCCGCGCCGATCGTCGTGGCGCCGGTGTAGGTGCTGGTGCCGAGCAGCGTCGCCGCGCCGCTGCCCAACTTGGTCAGGGTCGAGGCCGAGGTGTTGTCGGCAATGACGGAATTGATCGTCAGGGCGTTGGCGGTGCTGTTGGAGAGGGTTACGTCCCCGCCCGCGGTGGCCGCGCTTAAGACGCCGTTGTTGACGGCGGTGCCGAGGGTGAGTGCGCCGGCGCCGGTTCCCACGAGAATGGCGTTGGTTCGAAGCGTCTGACCGGACAGATCAATCGTGGCGGCGCTGCCACCGCCCGAGGCGCTCTGGATGAGCGAGTCGATCGTTGTGATGGGAGCGCCCAGGGTAATGTTTCCGGCCGCGCCGCTGCCCTCAACGAGGCGGACGTAGTTCGCCGCGCCATCGGCGATAACGCCCGGCGTGAGCCGCTGCACATCCGCGTAACCGGTGTAGGCGGTGACCAGGCCGTTGGCGGAATTGGTCGAATTGACCGCCCAGTCGTTCCCGCCGACGGTCGCCCAGTACCCGATGATGCCGTTGGTGTTGGTGTTATTGACGGTGGCAACGCCGGCGGCGCCGATGTTGAGGGTAGCGCCCGCATTGCGGGTGATGGTGCCCATCTGCAACACCGAACCCGGGGTGCTGCTGGTCACGTTGGAAGTAGTGTTGGCCGTGAGCGTGGTCGACGCCACGATTTCAGTGTGGCTGCCGCCGACGAGGTCGACGGTGCCCCCACCGAGCACCAGCGCCGCGGTGTCGGAGAGCTTGCTGTTGTTCTGCGTGCTGTAATCGAGCGCGAGCGTACCCGCGTTGACGGTTGTCGCGCCGGTATACGTGCTCGCGCCGGTCAGCGTGAGCGTGTTCGAGCCCTGCTTGGTCAGCCCGCCGCCGAGGGAGACGGCATCGGTCAGCAGGGACTGAGTGATGGTGATGCTGCCGTTGGTCGTGTCGAACTTCGCCCCGCCGGCTTTGATGAAGGCATTGGTCAGGCCGCCCATATAGGCCGTGTCGGCCGCGAGCGACCTCAGAACGCCGCCGTCAAACGTGACGGTCGCGATCGATCCGCTTCCGAGGGTGGCGGTTGGGAAGGCGGGCAGGGTCACGTCGGCGGTGCCGCTGATATTGATGGTGGAGTTGCTGCCGTTCCCTCCGGAAAGCGCGGTGAAGCTGCTGGCCAGGAAGGTTCCGCCAGAAAGGTTGAGCGTGGCGGTTTGATTGGCGTTGTTGACGGCGGCGTTCCCTCCCATGCGGAGTTCGGAGACAGTGGCGGTGCCGCCGGTCTGATTGAAGGTTGCGCTCGTCCCAGTCGCCGCGACGTTTTCGCTGCGGCCGATCTGCAATGACGATCCGCTGCCCACATTCAGAACCCCGGTGCCACTGAGGTTGAAGATGCCGTTGCAATTGGCATTGGATCCCAAGATGATGCCGCGGTTCGCCTGAGCGACGGTCGTAAACGTTCCGCCGCTCAGGTTATAAATGCCTTGACTGGTTGAGGAGGTTCCTACCGTGAGCTGGTTCCCGCTGGTGAAAGTGACGGCACCGGCGGTTTGGTTGATCGTGCCGGTCGTGGAGGCGCCGCTGCCAGCCCGAAGCTGCTGCGCGCCCATGGGCAAATTGCCGCCGATATTCAGAACGGCGCCGCCGCCGAGGACATCGACCGTTCCCCCCATTACCGCCGTGCGGTTGGCGGTCAGGCTCAACGTACCGGCGCTGACTGTCGTCGCGCCGGTGTATGTGTTGGCAACATTCAAGACCAGCGTGCCGGTGCCGGCCTGAGTCAACCCACCTGTGCCGCTGATTGCAGAACTAGTGACATCCGTTGACTGGGTCACCGTATTGCTGCGGTTAAAGGCGAGAGTGGCGTTATCAACGATGGTCGCCCCGGCGGCCCAGCTTCCGGTCGTGCCGGCGTTACCGATCTGCACGGTGCCGGCTGAGATCGTTAACGCGCCTGTCCGGGTGTTGGTACCCGTGAGAATAATCGTGCCGATGCCGGCCTTGGTCAAAGGGTTGCTACCACCAAGCACTGAAGCGATGATATCCGAGGCATTGTTGACGATGATCTGGCTGTTCCCCATGTTGATCGTGCCGCCGGACAGCGTGATGGTGCCCGAGGCCGCGCCGAAAGTAATATTTCCTGCAGACACCGTGCCGATGGAGATCGTGCCCGCGGCAAGGCCGACCGTAGGAGTGCCAAAGTTCTCACCGTCGCCGGTGGCAGTGGTAATGCTGCCGGTGGGCGCGGTGAGGCCGTCTGCAACAATGCCCCAGCCCTGCGTGGCACTGCCGACGGTCGGCGCCGCCCACGTCCCGGCTGCCGTGCCGAATCCGGCCGTTGCACCGTTATTATCCCAATAGTAAGTCGTCGCCAGCGACGACGGCGCGGCGAACAAGGTGAGCGCCACCAACCGGTGGAGGGCGACCACAATCCAGCGGAAGCCGCCGCTTCTGGATCCCGATCGACGATTCCCGGTCGTTCCACGCCAGGCCACTTCGAAAAGAGTGAACCATGAATTCCGCTTCCGCCCCGTCAAAAGGTGCTGACCTGTCATCATTTTCTCCGATTTCATCCCGCAGACAACCTGTTACTACTCCGTAGAGATGTTAATGTTTTTGATACTTGATTTGGGGACAAACTTAACTGTTTTTAGGACAGAGGAGCCATGTCGAAGCCGCGACGAGTTGCCGTGACCTTGGAGCTGGAATGGCCGTACAAGCGGCACGTCAGCGTCTTTGCAGGGGTGCAGCAATACGCTCGGGAGCAGGGTTGGCAGACTATCCTGGATGAATTCGCTGATGACTCCATCGTGCGGAAATCGGAAAAGCCCCTCTACGACGGCATCATCGCCCGGGCGTCCGGGAAACTCGCGCGGCGCGCCGCGCGGCTGAACCTCCCGATTGTAAACGTATGGATGAGCTCACCTGCGTGGGGACGCATGCCGGGCGTATTCGCGGATGTCGCGGAAATGGGCCGCCTGCAGGCCGAGCATCTCCTCTCGCGGGGGCTATGGCGGTTTGCAGCCCTGACCCAGGACAGTGACCGCGGACAGGAATTGGAGATGCGGGCGTTTACCAACACGCTGAAGGAAGCGGGCTGTCAGTGCGCCACGGCACAAGTATCGCTCCATGCCTCCTCCAGTTTGAAGAAATGGCGGGAGTCGAAACGGACGATTGCTGCCTGGATGGATTCCTGGGAACTGCCGATCGGCGTTAGTGTCAGCTCGGAATCAAATGGCCGAATCGTGGCGCAGGCATGCCAAAACCGCGGCTGGCGCGTGCCAGAGGATGTGGCGATCGTCGCGGGCCGCAACGAGGAAGTGCTTTGCGAGGGGCTCCGACCGACGCTGACCAGCGTCGAAGTCGGCTACGAACGGATCGGCTACGCGGCAGCTCGGCTGCTCGATCGGCTGATGGACGGTGAATCACCTCCGACTGAACCGATCTTCATTCAGCCAACGGGTCTTGTCGTTCGCGAGTCGACCGACTTCTTTGCCGCCAACGACGCACTGGTGATGGCCGCGCTGAGATTCATCGCCGCGAACAGTCACCTTGAAATCGGCCAGAACGATGTGGCCCGTGCGGTGAAGACCGAGACCCGGACGCTGCAACGCCGATTCAGAAAACACCTGAATCGACCGATCGCGACCGAAATTCGCCGCGTGCGAATCGAGCGGGCCAAACGCGAGCTCACCCACAGCGAACACTCCCTGAAGGAGATTGCCCAGGCTGTCGGCTTTGGCGAAGCCATGCGGATGTACGAAGTGTTCCGCCGCGAGTTGGGCGTCGCGCCGAGCCAGTACCGACGAGAGCGGCAAGGGCGACTCCGTTAGAAGGGAAGCTCCAGATGCAACAGTGGTCAAGGATAACGAACCGGATGCCCTCGACTCTCCTTTTCTTGCAGTCGATTCATCGCCAAGTTTGGAACGGAGCGCTGGAGGTCTGATTAAAACTCCTCCAGGCGCGGTTTCATATCCGCCGAGGACCAGGCTTGATCGAACTGCTTGCGGAAGGGGTCGGCCTCGACGTTGCGGCCCTGGGCTTTGAGGGCTTCGGACAGGCCGAAGAGCGAGCGGGGATTATTGGGACTGCGGGCAAGGTCGTCGCGGAAGACTTTTTCGGCGGCGGCGGGGTCGTTGTTGAGCAGCAGATGCGCGCCGAGGGTCTCGCGGATGGGCCAGGGCCAGGAGGGAGGCTCCTCGTAGACCAGGGCATCCTCGGCATCGATGGCGGACTGGAACTCGGCGCGGGCGGTGGCTTTATCGCCGCGGGCGTTGGCGATCTTGCCGGCCAGGAGATGGGTGGCGATGTCCAGGAGCTGTTTCGAGGGGTTATTGCCGAAGGGGAGATTGGGGGCCTTGGCGGCGAGATCGAGAAACTTGTTGCGCTCATCGAGGGCCGGGCCGGCGCTGCCGGTGCTGGCGTGGGCCATGCCGCGGGCGAAATGGTAAATCGCGCGGCTGAAGAGGCGCGATTCCCTGGGCTGGGGCGCTTTGAGGATGTCGGCCCACTGCGCCTGGCGGACGGCGATGAGGAGCGGAACGGATGCGAAGGGCTCGACCGGGGGAATGGCGTCGACGGCCGGGTCGATATTGGCGGCCAGCTTCTGCGCGGCATCGGAAGCTTCCTTCGAGCGCCCGATCATCGCGGCGGAGACAGCGAGGAAATGCAAATTGTGACTGTAGTAAATGGTGGGATAAAAACCCCTGGGCCCGCAGCAGGAGATGAAATGCTCATCCACGCGGGCGGCGGCGGCATTGGCGGCGATGGCGGAAGGGTAGTCGCCGGTGCGGATGTAGATGTGGGCCGGCATATGCACCAGATGCCCGGAGGCGGGCGAGAGTTTGGGCAAACGCTGGGCTGAGGGCATGGCGCGCTCGGGCTGGAGCGAGGCTTCGACGGCGTGAATGTAGTAGTGATTGGCGCCCAGATGATTGGGATTTCGCGCCAGCACCCATTCGAGCGTGGCGACGATTTCATCGGTGCCTTCTTCGGGCTTGCCATCCTTGGTCCACAGACGCCAGGGGCGGAGGTTCATCATCGATTCGGCGTAGATCGTGGCGGCATCGAGATCGGTGGGAAACTTGCGGGCGACCTGCTTCATCGCATTCGCATAGATCACCGCCAGGGCGCGGAGATCGGCCTTGGGATCGGCGGAATATCGCTTTGAAACCGCATCGATATAGGCGCGCTCGGATTCGGTGGCGCTGGCGGAAAGCTCCAGGGCCTTGCGGGAAGCCTCGTAGGCCGACTTGGCGGCGGCGGCATCGATCTCGGGGAGATTGATGTTCGGCCCGAGGGCGACGGCGCGGCCCCAGTGGGCCATCGCCAGGTTCGGATCGTGCGCCAGCGCCTCATCGAAGGAGCGCACCGCGGCATCGTGATTGAAGCCGTAGATGTAGGCCAGGCCCTGGTCGAAATATTTCTGGGCGATGGCATCGGCCGTGGAAACTGGATGATGGACCGGGCCCAGACCATCGACCAACTTGATCGGCGCGGATGCGGCCGGGCCGGTGGGCGCGGCCGGGCCCTGGGGCTGACAGGAGGCCAGGAACGATAGTGATGCGCTGAGAAGGATCGCGACTCGCATGGATGGAAACTCCTTTCGAGTGGGGATGCTCATCATAACACGGAAATATCGCGTGCCATTCCAGCTTTTTCTAAATCGCGCGCTGCGCGGGCAGGGCGGATTCTTCAGCCGCGAGATCATCCGAGCCGGCCGATCCGCGCCAGGCGATCCAGTGAACGGCCCACGCCAGAATCGCGCCGGCCGGGAGATCGACGAAATAATGCTGCTTGGTGGCGAGAGTTCCGTACAGGATCAGTGCCGCCCAGATCCAGCCGGCCAGCAGCATCCGCGCCAGGCGTCTGGGGGGCAAATCCGCCAGGGCGCGGCGGGCGAAAAGAAGCGTGTAGATCGTCAGACCCGCATGCAGCGAGGGGAGGGAATTGATCGGCTGATCGATCGAGGCGATGTGCTTGTAGAAAACGTTAGCCGATTCCGGAATCGCCGGCCGCGGGTAGGCGATGGGCACGGCGAAGAAAAAGACGCTGGCGATGATGAACATCAGGGCGATGCCGATCGTGTAACGGCGCACATGCGGGGCGCGAATCGCCAGCAGCGGCGGGATCGGCAGGAGCAGGTACATCGACATGTACGGAAAAATCCACGATGGCTGGAATGGAATGGCGCGGTCGAGCCAGAGCAGCGGAATCTCGCGCCGCGGCCAGATCGGCCGCCATTGCGGGAGGTAATAGCAGCAGGTGAAGAGCGGCGGCAGGAGAAAGAGGAGGAAGACCTTTCGCCGCCATCCGCTGCGAACCCGGCCGAGGAGGATGTGAAGCGCGGTTGCGGGCATGTGCGAATCGGGAATATCGTTCATGGAATCATAAAACGCAAAAACCCCTGCGGATACAGGGGTTCGCGGCACGATGCCGATCGGTACGGCGCGTGCGGAAGTGGAGGCGGAGGGAATTGAACCCTCGTCCCGAGACAACCCAAATGACGGCCTCTACATGCTTAGTTGGTGTTTTGAGTCTCGGGCCCTTCAACGATCGCCAACAACCTTCGTCGGGCCCAAGTCGTCTTTATCTCGCCAGTGAACCAACGTCCGAATTCACCGGCCAGCCTGCTGTTTTGCGACCGATGCGCCACAGGCTGCGCATCGTGTCGAGGTTGCCTTTTATTAGGCAGCCATACGAACCTGACCGGCATAGCCGATCTGGCCTGCAACATTGCTGTTGGCAGTTAATGTTTTGCTCGAATGATTAGCCAGGCCTATCGAGCGTCCTGGACAT
>JBBRTW010000181.1:0-12956 GCA_038244055.1 Tepidisphaerales bacterium
AGCTCCTTGGGGTCAGGCGTTGGAATGAGAAACAACCCGGCCGGGAACAGCCACCCACCCTATTCGATCATCAGTGAACGCGCAAGCGCAAGAATCTTAATCTACATGCGGATGCCCTGCCGGCTCCCGACCCTGGGAAAGCACCGGTTTGCATCCGGTGCCCGCCGTCCTTAACATGCCCGGCTCACTCAATTTTTTGTGGTGCGGGCGTCCCCGCCTGCATGACTTTTTGAAGCGGGCAACTCGCCCGCACGATGACTTTTAGATAGACAAGGATGACACCCATGGCACAGGCGAGCGGATTTCGCATTCTGGTGGCGGATCAATTGGCGGCCGAGGGGCTTGAGGCGCTCAAGTCTTCGGGGATGGCTTATGATGTGAAGGTGGGGTTGAAGGAAGATCAGCTCGCGGCCGAGGTGCCGAATTACGATGCGATGGTCGTTCGCTCGGGGGCCAAGGTGACGGCCAAGGTGCTGGAGAATCCGGGCAAGCTGCGGGTCATCGCGCGGGCGGGGGTGGGGGTGGATAACATTCACCTGCCGACGGCGACGGCGAAGGGGATTCTGGTTCTCAATACGGCGGCCGCGTCCACGCTCTCGACGGCCGAGCATGCATTGGCCCTGATGTACGCCCTGGCCCGGAAAATCCCGGCCGCCCACGCCCATGTCGCCGCCGGGCCGGCCAAGTGGGAGAAGGCCAAGTACCAGGGGACGC
Source organism: Tepidisphaerales bacterium (assembly GCA_038244055.1). GTDB lineage: Bacteria > Planctomycetota > Phycisphaerae > Tepidisphaerales > Tepidisphaeraceae > DASPKW01. Next base: position 715 of record JBBRTW010000181.1, read on the forward strand.
AGCTCGCCGGAAAAACACTGGGCGTGGTGGGCCTGGGGCGCATCGGCCAGACCGTGGCCAGCCGGGCCCTGGCGATGGAGATGACCGTGCTGGGGTATGACCCTTATTTCTCGGCCACGCACGCGCTGGAAGGGCGGGTGACGATGATTCGCGATTTCGACGAGTTCTTGAAACAGTTGGATGTGATCACCTTCCATGTGCCGGGCACGCCGGAGACGAAACATCTCATCAATCGCGATCGGCTGTTCGGGGGCAAGTGCAAGCCGAATCTGCTGATCATCAACGATGCGCGGGGCGAGGTGCTGGATGAGATCGCGCTGGCCGAGGCGCTGAAGGAAAAGAAGATCGGCGGGGCGGCGATCGATGTGTTCATGAAGGAGCCGCCGGCGCAGGACCATCCGCTGCTGAAGCTGGAGAATGTGGTGCTGACGCCGCACCTGGGGGCGCAGACCGATGAGGCGCAGACGGCGGTTTCGGTGGATGCCTGCACGGCGATCATCGCGTATCTGAATTCCGGCGAGATTCGCGGGGCGGTGAATGCGGGCGGGGTCAAGCTGGATCTGCCGCCCGATGAGGCCGCGCTGGCGGACCTGGCGCGGCGGATCGGGGCGCTGCTCTCGGGCTACTCTGAGGGCGGCTTCAAGAACATCACGCTCCGCGCCAGCGGCGGGCGGGCGCCGAAGATCATGAACACGCTGCTGCGCCTGGCCGCGGTCGAGCTGCTCAAGCCGCACCTGGCGCAGGGTGTGAACGTGATCAATGTGGAGCATATGGCCCGCGAGCGCGGGATCGAGCTGGTGCAGATTCACGAGCCCGAGCCGCCCGCCGGAATGGTCGGCGATATCGTGGGCGTGCGCGTGGGATTGCAGGATGGATCGTCGCATCGCATTCTCGGCACGGCCTACGCGGACCGCCTGCCGCGCGTTCTGCGAGTGGATGATTTTGCGATGGACATGATCCCCGAGGGGCACATGGTGATCGTGCTGAACAAGGATCAACCCGGCATCATCGGCACGGTCGGCAGCACGTTCGGCGATGCGGGGGTGAACATCGCGGACATGGTGATCAGCCGGACTTTCCAGGCCGATGGCAGCGCGCAGGCGCTGATGCTGATCAAGACGGATCAGCAGCCGGCGGAAGCGGTGATCAACCGGCTGAAGGCGCGGCCGGGGATTATGGCGGTGAAGACGGTGGAGTTGGCGAAGCGGGGGTGATTCAGCGCGGCCTGATTCCCGGACGCGAATACGGCAGCGAGGGGTGCGCGCTGCGTTGGGATGAGCATTGACATTAAATGTCAGTGTCCCTAGCATTTGCTGTCATGGCCAAAGTGGTGCTGACGCCAGAGGCGCGCGAGCAGGTCGATCGGTTGCCCGCCATCATTCACCTGCGAGTTCTTCGCGTCCTGGAACGGCTGGCCCATTGGCCCCGCGTCAGCGGCGCCAAGCCGCTGCGCGGGAAGCTCGCGGGTCATTTTCGGGTTCGCACCGGCGACTATCGCGTGCAGTTTTTCCCACAAAAGGATTTAGTGACCGTGACGAAGATCGGCCATCGCGACGGGTTCTACGATTGATGGAGCAGGTTATGACCTATGGCACCCTGACGATTCGCGGCAAGCGGTTTGTGGTTGTTCCCGAGGCGGAATACCAGAGACTGACTGGAACTGGAGCAAAAAATGCGGCACTGCCGGTGCTGCCGCGTCCCGATGCGCAGGGCAATGTATCGGCGATCGCCTTCGCCCGCGCATCGTTGGCGCGGAAGTTGATTGCCGGGCGCGAGAAGGCGGGGTGGTCGCAAGCCGAGATGGCGCGGCGGGCGGGCGTGAGGGCGGAAACGGTGAATCGAATCGAGCGTGGAAAGAACACGCCCGATGAGCGGACGTTTGCGAAACTGGCGGGGGCGCTCAAGAAGGCGGGCGTGGCGATCTAGAAGGAGCGGACTGAAGCGCCAAGCCGGATTCGAATGCGACATGGCCCTGGTTTGCGAGGCTGGATGCTTCGCTACGCTCAGCACGACACGAACTGCCTGACTGTGGAGCATCGGGCGGCGGGCGGACCGGAGTCAACGCACCCTCAACCGCGCGCTATGGTGAATGTGGAAACCATGAACCCATTCACGCGCGCGTTTCTCGTTTCGGTTATCGCCATCGTCTGCATGCTTTCCGCAAGCCCCGCGGTCGCGGCCGATGCGGCTTCGCATCAACTCTGGCTCTACTATCCGACCAATCTGCTGGTCGATAAGAACGTCGACAAGATTCAGGAGATCTGGGGACGGGCGGCCAAGGCCGGTTATACGCATGTCCTGCTGGCGGATTCGAAATTCACGCGGCTCGCGGATATGGACCCGCGCTATTTCAAGAATGTGGAGCGGGTGAAGAAGATCGCGGCCGATCTGAAGCTGACGATCGTGCCGGCGATGTTTTCGATCGGGTACTCGAACGATCTGCTCTCGCGCGATCCGAATCTGGCGGAAGGATTGCCGGTGCGGGATGCGCCGTTTGTGGTCAAGGATGGGATCGCGAACTTGCAGGCCGACCCGGCCATCGGCTTCAAGGCGAAATGGGGTTTCAAGGATGATGCGGTGAAGGTCTAGGGGAATGTCGCGATGATCATCGATAACACCGCCAACGCGCGGATGAATCAGAAATTCAAGCTGACGCCCTTCCGGCACTATCACATTTCCGTGCAGGTCAAGACGCAGAATTACACCGGGCACCCGGAGATCAAGGCGATCGCAGGCGATGCGAAAAAGGGAGAGCAGCCGTCGATGGAGTCGCTGCTGATTCCGACGCAGCTCAACTGGAGCAACCTCCACGTCAAGCCGACCCAGGATTGGACGGCCGAGCATATCACCTTCAATACCCTTGGGCATTCGGATGTGACGGTGTACCTGGGCGTGTGGAGCAAGGCGACGGGGACATTGCAGTGGAAGGATTGGAAGATCGAGGAGGTGGGGATACTGAATGTGCTGCGCCGGCCGGGCGCGCCGGTGGTGGTGAAGGATGCGGCCGGGAAGCAGCTTGTGGAAGGAAAGGATTATGAGGCGGTGAAGGACCCGAAGATGGGGAACGTGCCGTATGCGGGGGAGTTCACGATCTACCACGAATATCCGGGGATCAGGACGATCGGGCTGGCGGAGGGGGCGAAGCTGAGCGTCTCCTGGTATCACCCGCACCTGGTTTACGAGGGGCAGGTTTCATGCTGCCCGAGCGAGCCGAAACTGGCGGAGATTCTGGCCGATCAGGCGGCGCGGATGAAGAAACTGTGGGGCGCGTCGGGTGGGGGATGGATGATGAATCACGATGAGATTCGCTCGCTCAACACCGATGCATCCTGCCTGGCGACGGGGAAAACTCCGGGGCAGATTCTGGCGGACAATGTGGGGAAATGCGTGGGGTTGTTGAAAGATTCGAACGTGCCGATCTATACGTGGAATGACATGTTCGATCCCTTCCACAACGCGGTGCCCGGCCCCTATTACCTGGTGAACGGACCGTACACCAATTCATGGGAGGGGCTGGATAAATCGGTGGTCATCATGAACTGGAATTTCGGCAAGCGCGATGACTCGCTGAAGTTTTTCGCCGACCGCGGCCACCCGCAGATTCTGGCGGGATATTACGATCACAAGCCCGAGCAGATTCGCGACTGGCAGGCCAGCGCGAAGAAAGTGCAGGGGGTGGTGGGGGTGATGTATACGACCTGGAAGAGCGACTATTCGAATATTGAGAGGTTTGCGGAGGTGGCGAAGGAGGGGTGGTAGCATTGGCGATTGCGGATTGTGGATTGTGGATTGAAGAGGCGGCGGTGCGTCGTCTTCATTCGATCCGCAATCCGCAATCGGCAATCAGCAATTCTCACATCTGGAATCAGTCTTTTCGCACCAGTGGCACTTCGTAATACTCCAGCGCCCATTCCTGCATATATCGCACGCGCGAGGGGGTGATTCGGTAGACGAGGAGGGCGGGGTTGTCGATGGAGCCGAGGTAATGGCGCATCAGCGGGTTCTTGGCCCAGATTTCTTCAAGGAGCGGGCGGTCGGCGATGATCTCGGCCCGGCCGGCGATGCGGACCTGGTTGTGGCGCTCGTCGACGTAGCAGAGCTCGACATTGGGATTGGCGGCCAGCTCGGCGGTTTTGTGGTAGACGCGGAGGTTGGCGACGTAGATGGTGAAGGTGTCGAGATCGGTTTTGACGGGGGAAACCGGGCGGGCACGGGGGCAGTCGCCATCGATGGTGGCGAGGATGGGGAATCGGCTGGCCTGCACGACCTCGCGGGCGAGCGCGGGGACTTCGGCCGAATCGACGGGTGGGGGGATGGGGGAGGGCATGGGGGATTTGTCAATTGTTGAGGGTCAATTGTCAATTGTGGGGGGAGAGAAGTTGGTGGCGTTGTCAGTTGTCAGTTGTCCGTGGAGTCTGCAAATGACAACGGACCACGGACAACTGACAATGAACAATTGACCATTGACAATTGACCGCCCACTTAACATCGCCCGCCCGCGAGGGTACAACATCTATCACACGTTTGGCGAACATTTTATTTGCGGAGGATTCGATGAAGTACCTTTTGATGATGATTCTCGCGGGGCTGGTGGCGATGCCGGCGGCGGCGCAGGATAAGAAGAAGATCGTGTTCATTCCCGGGCCGCCTTCGCATGGATATGCGCAGCACGAGCATAAGGCCGGGTGCATCGCGCTGGCGGACTGGATCAACAAGGGCGCGCCGGGGTTCGAGGCGGTGGTGCTGGCGGAAGGCTGGCCCAAGGATGAAGCGCCGCTGGATGGGGCGGCGGCGGTGATCATGTTCTGCGATGGCGGCAACGGACATATGGCCCTGCCGCACCTGGCCAAGCTGGATGAGCTCAATGCCAAGGGCGTGGGCATCGGCTGCATTCACTATGGCGTCGAGCCGGGCGATGGGAAGAAGCAGCCCGATGGCCGGAAGGAATTCCTGAAGTGGATCGGCGGATACTTCGAGACGATGTACTCGGTCAACCCGCACTGGCAGGCCTCGTTTATGGAGATCGGCAAGCACCCGGTGGGCAACGGGGTCAAGCCGTTCACGACGAATGATGAGTGGTACTATCACATGCGCTTCCGCGAGAACATGGAAGGCGTGACGCCGATTTTGACGGCCGTTCCGCCCGATTCCACGCGCAAGGGGAAGGATGATGCGCACGGCGGCAATCCGGATGTGCGCGCGGGCCTGGGGAAGAACATTCCCGAGCATGTGGTGTGGGTCAGCCAGAACGCCAACGGCAGCCGCGGCTTTGGCTGCACCGGCGCTCACTTCCATCTCAACTGGGGCAACGACAGCTTCCGCAAGACGATTTTGAATGCGATCGTCTGGGTGGCCAAGGGCGAAGTGCCGGCCAATGGCATCGACACAACCCGGCCGAGCGTGGATGAACTGCTGCAGAATGTCACAAAGGCTCCGCCCAAGGGTTACGACAAGGCGGCGGAGCAGAAGAAGCTGGAGGATGGGAATAAGCCGCCGGTGGCGGTGGCACCGGCGAAGTGAATTGTCGCGGGCATTTCGTGCATGAAGCGTTTCGTGTGACATCGCGAATAATCCGGCCCGGCGAATCGCCGGGCCGTTTTTATGATTAGGCTGTTGATGCGAGCCGCGGGCCGTGGTTCATCGGGTAGATCCTTCGGTCGCTAAGGCTCTCTCAGGATGACCGCTATGTGGGGCCGTTAAAAGAAATTCATCGAAAGCTCGTTGGCGTGGTAGAAGGGTTGTCGCGGGCGGCGATGACGCCCGGGGTTGTGAAGATGATTCACGGCGTGGCGTTCCACGACATTTATCATGCCGGGCAGATCAAGCTGTTGCGGCGGCTGATTGAAGACCGGAAAAACTGAGGAGAGACGATGTCCCGAATATCGCAACGCAGGCTGAGCAGGCGCGGATTTTTCAAAGGGGCCCTCGGCGCGGCCGCCGGCCTGGCGATCGTGCCGCGGCATGTGCTGGGTGCGGGGTTCACGCCGCCGAGCGAGCAGCCGACCCGCGCGGTGATCGGATGCGGCGGAATGGGGACGGGGCACATCAAATCGATCAACACCGATTGCCGCCTGCTGGCGGTGAGCGATGTCGATGAGGCGCATCTGGCGGCCGGCGTGAAGAACGCGCTGGCCGGCGGCAACGCCGATTGCAAGGGGTACAAGGACTGGCGCGAGATTCTCGATCGCGCGGATATCGATATCGTCCACATTCCCACGCCGCCGCACTGGCATGCGCTGATGTCGATCGCGGCGGCGCAGGCCGGCAAGGACATCTGGTGCGAGAAGCCGATGAGCCGGACCATCGCCGAGGGGGAGAAGGTCGTCGCGGCGGTGCAGCGGAACGGGCGGATTTTCCGGCTCAATACGTGGTTCCGATTCGACAGCGCGTTCTACGGAATGAAGACACCCGTCAAGCCGATCAAGAAAATCGTGCAGAACGGCTTGCTGGGCTGGCCGCTCAAGGTGACGCTCAACAGCCACACGGGTTTTGCCTGGAAACTGGCGGCCTGGAGCGGGAAGATTCACGCCGACCCGCAGCCGGTGCCGGCCGGGCTGGATTACGACATGTGGCTCGGGCCCGCGCCGTACAAGCCGTATCAACCGCACCGGGTTCACGGCAGTTTCCGCGGCTACTGGGATTACGATGGCGGCGGCCTGGGGGACATGGGGCAGCATTATCTCGACCCCGTGCAGTACATTCTCAATAAAGACAACGAAAGTCCGATCGAGGTGGATGTGGTGGAGACGCCGCCGCAGCACTACGACGCGGTGATTCCGTGGCAGCGGGTGGAGATCAAGTACGCCGATGGATGCCGGATCGTGCTCGATGGGGCCGATCGCGAGAAGGATGCGCCCTTTATCCAGGGGCCGGAGGGGAAATTGTATCCGGGCCTGCGCAGCGATCCGGTGGATCTGGCGAAGAAGGCCGAATCGATGCCCGAGCCCGAGCCGCAACTCACCAAGTTTCTGGATGCGGTGAAGACGCGGCGGAAATTCGCGCTGAACGAGGCCAATGGGCATCGCTCCTGCACGCTGGTGAACCTGGCGAAGATCGCGGTGCAGCTTGGGCGGCCGGTGAAGTTCGATCCGATCACGCAGCGCTTCCCCGGCGATGACGCGGCCAACCGCCTGGTGGAAATGCCCATGCGCGGGCCGTGGCATGTGTGAAGAGTTTGAACCACGAAAGACACGAAGGGCACGAAGAAGAATTATTGACGTGGATTTGATGGGTGCCATTGATGGGTGCCACGGCCAAGCGCCTGGCGATATTCGAGGACTGAGAGTGTTGTCGCTTGGCCGTGCCGGACGGTGAATCGCGTTTCATTTCGAGAGGCACGGCCAAGCGATTTCGCAGTTCGTATTCGAGTGCCGTTCGGCGCTTGGCCGTGGCACCCGTCAGGAAGCTGATACTTGAGAATTGAGAGAGTTATGAACATTTCGAATCGCATTTTCATTGTCGTGCTGATGGGGTTGGTGGCGGCGCCGCTATTGGCCGGCCCGGCGTCGGATCTGGTCGCCAAATTCCCCACCAAGGACTCGGGCGAGGAGTCTAAACTGGCGGGGGAGCTGGTGAAGCTGGGGCCCGATGGGGTCAAGGAAATCTGCGGCCTGCTCGTTCCGATGGCGGCGGGGTCGAAGGACGACAGCCCGGCGCGCTTCGCGATCGCGGCGCTGCAGCGGTACGCCGGCCGAATCGATGGCGCGGCCGATCGGCGCATGCTGGCTTCAGCGCTGAGCGAGGCGCTGGCGGGGCAGAAGGATTCGGAGCTGCGGTCGTTTCTCGTGCTGCGGTTGCAATATGTCGGCGGGGATGAGAATGTCCCGGCCATCCTGCCGCTGCTGATGGATGAAACGGCCTGCTTCCCGGCCTGTGCCGCTCTCGAGCGGATCGGGACGCCGGCGGCGGTGACGGCTTTGGAAACCGCGCTTTCCTCTTCGCAGGGAGCGCGTCGCGTGGCGATTATTAAATCCCTGGGCAGTTTGAAGGCGGCCGGTCCGGTGGAGGAGATTCGCAAGTCGGCCGCGACGACCGATACAGCGCTGCGGCTGGCGGCGCTGTGGGCGCTGGCGAATATCGGCGATGCGGGGTCGCTCGATCTGCTGGAGAAAGCCTCCATCTCGGCCAGCACGCCTTACGAGCGCTCCAAGCTGCTTTCGTTCCGGCTGCTGCTGGCGCATCGGCGCTTCGAGGCCAAGGACCCGCAGGCGGCGGCGATTTGCCGGGAGCTTGTCAAGCTGTATTCCGATGCGAAGGAAGTGAATGTGGCGGTGGCGGCGCTGCACGAGCTGACGATCGGCGATCCCGAGGCCGCGCTGCCGGAACTGCTGGCGGCGGCCGACAATCCGCAGGCGGAACTGCGCAATGGGGCGCTCGATGCGGCCGCGCTGATCAAGGGGGAGGCGGCGACGGCGAAATGGGCCGCTCGGGCTTCGGAGATCAAGACGCCGCAATTCAAGGTGGATGTGATCGCGTTTCTCGGACGGCGCGGCGACCCGGCGGCGCTGGATGCGGTAATCGCGGCGACGACCGATGCCGATGCGAACGTTCGTATTGAAGCGGCGAAATCGGCCGTTAAACTTGGCGGCGACAAGGCGATCGCGCCCCTGGTGGCGATGCTGAAGACACCGGCCCATGCAGCGCCGATCGCGGAAATCCTCGGCCGCTATCCAGGCGCGGCGGCGCTCGGGCAGATGGCGCCGGCGCTGGAGACGATGCCATTCAACGGAAAGATCGCGATTCTCGATGTGCTGGGCGGCCGCAAGGCGCATGGGCACATGCACGCGGTTTTATTGCAGACGGCCTCGCCCGAGGAAAAGGTTCGCGCGGCGGCGTTTCGGGCGGCCGAGAAAATGGCGACGGCCGGCGATGCGCCCGGCGTGCTGGAGCAGGCGCTGAAGGCGAAGGAAGATGCGGATACGGAGGCGGGGCTGAAGGTCGCGGTGGCGGCAGCGCTGCAAGGGCCGGCCGGGCAGGAGGCGGATGCGTTTTTGGATGCGCTGCCGGGCGCGCCGGCCGAGAAGCGGCCGCTGCTCCTGCGGGCGATCGGCAAACTCGGCGGGCCCAAGGCGCTGGCGGCCGTGTCGGGCGATCTCAAGTCGGCGGACCCGGCCGTAAAGGATGCGGCCATCCGCGCGCTGGCGGAGTGGTCGGATGAATCGGCGGCCGGGCCGTTGCTGGAAGTCGCCACCGGCGCGATCCCGGCCGAGGCGAATCAGCAAATCATCGCCCTGCGCGGCGCGATCGCGGCGACGCGGAATTCCAAGGCAAATTCAGCGAGGAAGGTTGAGAATTACGGCAAGGCGATGGCGGCCGCCAAGCGCCCCGATGAGAAGAAGCTCGTGCTGGGGGCGCTGGCCGCGGAGCATTCGCCGGCCGCGCTGGAACTGGCGGCGGGGGCGCTGGAGGATGCCGCGCTGAAAAACGAGGCATCGCTGGCGGTGATCAAGATCGCGGTGCCGGCCGAGAAAGGGCAAAAGGGACTCACCGGGGCGAAGACGATCGCAGCGCTGAACAAGGCGATCGCGGTGTGTCCGGATGCGAAGGTGAAGGCGGAGGGGGTGAAGTATGTGGGGGGATTGAAGTGAGGGGCGGCAAAGATTGGCGGCGCAACTACGTTCATCATGTAAACTTCCGCGCTCGGGTCGGCGGCACCACCCAGTCCCTGTCAATGAAGTATGGGCCACTCCCCATCATTTGATCGTCGTGCGTATGGAGCATCGTCCATCGCATGTCGGGAGGCGATACGAAAAAATCCAGATCCGAGAATTCTGAAAGGCGCGGAAGTTCACCGCGGCCATGACATTCATAGGCCGGCGGTCGCGGGCGTCTTGTTCCCACGCTGACAGGCAAGGCATGGTCTGCGAGTATCGGAACGACAAGGAACACGTCAGTGACCTGTCGTAAATACTCGTCTTGCGCGCGGGCTCCGCTTTTGTGGCGCATCCCCAACTTCCACACTTTTCCGTAGATTGACTTCCACTCATTTTCGAGAGCGGTATGTCGGGAATCGGTGATGACTTTCCACGCGATGCCCCGTTGCGTGAGATACATCTCGAGTCGTTCGTGCCTCACCATTAATAACCATTCTACAAGGCCGCTGATTTCCGTCGCAAACAGAAGAGTCGGTGCCGCCCCAGCCGCATGTTATTCAGACAACGCGGGGATTGACTTCGGTGTAGAATCTGCGGACTGTCCTGATGGCTACGGTTCTTTTATGCGCCTATTTCGTACCCCCCTCGTTCTGATTGCCTTCGCGATCTATAATGGTCTATGCACGAAGGGTTTGCGCGCCGCTGAGACAGCCCCATCGGCCGAGGGAATCGAGTTCTTCGAAAAGCATGTCCGGCCGATCCTGGTGGAGTCCTGCTACAAATGCCACTCGGCCCAGTCGGAAAAACTCAAGGGCGGCCTCTATGTGGATTCGAAGCAGGGGCTCCTCAAGGGCGGCAAAACCGGGCCGGCAATTGTGCCGGGGGATTTGGAAAAATCGCTGCTCATCAAGGCCGTCCGGTACATCGATGAAGACATGGCGATGCCGCCGAAGGATCAGTTGTCGAAGGAAAAAGTGGCGCTGCTGGAGCAGTGGGTGAAAATGGGCGCGCCCGATCCGCGCGAGGGGAAGCCGGCCATCGCGGGCGCGGCGGCGGGCGGAGGGGCGAATGGGGCGGAGCCAACGGTGCTTTCGCTGGCGGATTCGAAGACGTTCTGGTCGTTCAAGAGGCCGATGGAGTCGGCCATTCCGAAAGTGGATGGGAAGGGCTGGGCGATCAGTCCCATCGACTATTTCATTTTGTCTAAACTCAATGAAAAGGGAATCGCGCCCGCGCCTCTGGCCGATAAGCGGACGCTGATTCGCCGCGCGTATTTCGATCTGATCGGGTTGCCGCCGACGGCCGAGGAGATCGAAGCATTCGAGCGCGATGACTCGGCCGATGCGTATGAGAAGGTGCTGGATCATCTGCTGGCCTCGCCGCAGTACGGCCAGCGCTGGGCGCGGCACTGGCTGGATGTGGCGCGGTACGCGGATACGAAGGGGTACGTGTTCCAGGAGGAGCGGCGCTATCCGTATGCGTACACCTATCGCGACTGGGTGGTGGGGGCGTTCAATGCGGATATGCCGTACGACCGATTCCTGGTGTATCAGGTGGCGGCGGATCGGGTGATGGGGCAGAAGGATGGGCAGAAGTTGGAAGTTAGAAGCGAGAAGCGAGAAGGTTCGTTGTCCGTTGTCAGTGGTCCGTTGTCAGTTGCGGCGGGCGATCAACGCAAGTTAACGGACAACGGACAACGGACAACTGACAAACCGAACAACGGACCACGGACAACGGACAAATCACAATTGTCCATGGACCATGGACAGTTGACCTCCTCCGCCAATCTCCCCGCCATGGGCTTCCTCACCCTTGGCCGGCGGTTTTTGAATTCCCAGCCGGACATCATCGACGACCGCATCGATGTCCTCATGCGCGGCACGATGGGTCTGACGGTGGGCTGCGCGCGCTGCCACGATCACAAGTTTGATCCGATTCCGACGGCCGACTATTACTCGCTGTATGGGGTCTTCGCCTCCAGCGCCGAGCCCGGGCCGGCCAATCTGCCGCTGGTGTCGGGGGATGAGCAGTCGCCGCAGCGGATTGAATTCGAGAAGGAACTGGCCGCGCGCGAAGGGGAGATCGAGAAGTACAAGGCCGCGCAATACGAGAAGATCGTCGGCCCGCTGAAGACGTCTAAAAGCATCGAGGCCTATCTGCTGGCGGCCGAGAAAGCCAGGCGCGCGGGCGAGGGCGAGACGACCAAGGTGGCCGATGAGGCGGGGCTGAACAAGGTCATCCTGCGGAAGTGGGTGGCCTATCTCGATCAGGCGGGGAAAAACGATGCGATGTTTGGCGTGTGGAATACGCTGAAATCGCTGCTGGAGGCCGACTTCGCCGCCAAAGCCCCGGAGCGGATCAAGCCGCTTCTGGCGGATGCGAAACGGCCCGTAGACGGCGAACTCACCAGGGCTTTGACGAAAACCGCGCCCAAATCGCTCGCTGAGCTGGCGAAGATTTATGGAACGATTGTTGAAGAAGCGATCAAAACCCGCCCCGCCGCGCTGGCCAGTGCCGCGGCGCTGCCGGTGAATATCCCGCAGTCGGAAGTCGCCACGCTCTTCAACCGCGCCGAGCACGATAAGCTGACGGCCTTGCAGCAGAAGCGCGATGCGCTGACCGCCACCCACCCCGGCGCGCCCGCGCGGG
>JBBRTW010000182.1:0-12877 GCA_038244055.1 Tepidisphaerales bacterium
CGGCGGTGTTCGGGGTGATGGATGTGGTGGCGTTTCATTTCGTGCCCACGGTGCACAAAGCGCCGCGCAAGAGCGAGGGGATCACGAAGCTGATGGCCGGGCCGCTCAAGGACAAGCAGTATTTGTGGTTCGCGGGGTATGTGGCGACGCTGATGTTCGCGGTGCTGCCGGTTCAGCAGCTCTTCTACCAGGTCTACCTGATCGACCAGATCGGCCTGCCCAATCGCGCGGTGCAGGTGATGATGGTGGTGCTGCCATCGCTGGCGCAGTTGTTGGTGCTGCCGGTGTGGGGCCGCGCGGCGGACCGGATGGGCAAGCGCCCGCTGCTGCTGATGGCGACGCTTGGGCTGGTGCCGGTGGGGCTGGGGTGGTGCTTCGTCGGGCTCCACACGGCGTGGCTCGGGTACGCGCTGTCGGCGATCGGCATTGCGCTGTGGACGGGCGTGGACCTGGTGAACTTCAATTTTGTTTTGGAGATGACCGGTGGGCGCGGCGGGCGGATGGGCGGGACGGCCTATCATGCGGTGAACAGCGTGATCCTCAATATCGCCGCCTTCTCCGGCGGGCTGGTGTGGGGCGGGGTCGCGCAGGCGCTCAAAGACTGGCACTGGACACCGGTGATCGGCTGGAAGACCTTCGGCGGCTACGATGCGGTCTTCATCCTCAGCGCCCTCATGCGCCTGGCGGCGGTGGTGATCTTTTTACCGAAGATCGTTGAGCCCGAAGCCCGGCCGACGTATGAGGCGGTGCGGTTCATGGGGGCGAATATTTATAACAATGTGACGAATGTGATCCTGATGCCGCTACGGCTATTCCGGCTCCGGCGCGATGGGGGCAGGCGATCTCGCAAGAGGATGTCTTCGGGTAAGTGAGTGCGAATGCGTTCACAGAGGGCACGGAGAACACCGAGGACACAGAGAAGAAGATAAGAGAAGAGATAACATGTAATTGTTCAGAAGACATTGCAAATCGGGCACCCCCCTCTTCTCTTCCTCTGTGTCCTCGGTGTTCTCTGTGCCCTCTGTGGATATCCTGGCCCCCGCGCACCCAGTGCCGCCCCAACTGAAAGAGGCCGACGATCACCATCGATCGTCGGCCTCGGGGTTCGAGAGAAAACCGAACTGTCGTAACCTGCGTGAAAGTTGAAGACCCCGGGTAAGTGTCGTCCGGCGACCGCCGCCGGACGACACTGCCCGTGGGAACCAACCGCGCTCAAAGTAGTTCTGGAAGGCCCTTGCGGGCCACCCGTACCCGCCAGGCGGCAAGTACGAATCTCCCTATAGAAAAGTGCGTGCCAGCAAATGAAATTTTCTTCGTGCGGGGCCGAGTCGTGGTTTTCACGGGCGAAAAGGCGGATAATCGAAGTGATTGGGCGGCGATAGCGGGCGCGACCGCTCGGCCGCGATCGCGCGATTGTTCGACAAGAGGCTTTTGGGCGCGCAGGATTTGGGCATGGACTCGACTTTCGACGAATTGATCGCGGCCGCCCGCAAGATCGGGATCACCGTGCGCCATGCGCGGCTGGGCGGGTCGGGGGGCGGGCTGGCCAGCGTCAAAGGCGCGCGGCAGCTTTTTATCGACCTCGATGCCCTGCCGGAGGATCAGGTGGATCAGACGGTGGAAGCGCTGGCGCGGGTGGGGGAGTTGGAGGGGGTGTTTCTGAGGCCGGATGCGCGAAAGTTGATCGAGGAGGCGCGCGGAAGGATGAAGGATGAAGGATGAAGGATGAAGGATGAAGGATGAAGGATGAAGGATGAAGGATGAAAGAGGAGGCGGTGGATGGACGTTGGTCCGGCGGCATGGGATTATTCGATGAGATTGGAGCGGATGGTGCGCCGAATATTGTTGCTGATGATGATGATCTTGTTTGCCGCATCGGCGGGCGCTGCCCAGCCGAATATCCTCTTCGTCCTGATCGACGACATGGGCTACGCGGATCTGACCTGCTACGGCGAGAAGCGGGTGCATACGGATCACATCGATCGCCTGGCGGCCGAGGGGATTCGCTTTACGCAGTTTTATGTCAGCGCGCCGATCTGCTCGCCATCGCGGACGGCCTTCATGACCGGGCAGTATCCAGCGCGGTGGAAGATCACTTCATATCTCGCCAGCCGGGCGGAGAATACCCAGCGCGGGATGGCGCAGTGGCTCGATCCGGCCGCGCCGACATTGGCGCGGCAGCTCAAGGCGGCCGGTTACGCGACCGGGCACTTCGGCAAGTGGCACATGGGCGGCCAGCGCGATGTCGGCGATGCGCCGCTGCTGACGGAATATGGTTTTGAAAAAACGCTGACGACGTTTGAAGGGCTGGGCGATCGGGTTTTGCCGCTACTCGATGCGTACGATGGCAAGCCCGCGAAGAAGTACGCGCTGGGGAGCGACAAGCTGGGCCGGGGGAATATCGAATGGCGGGAGCGCTCGAAGGTGACGGGGGCGTTTGTCGATGCGGCGATTGGGTTCATGCAGGCGGCCGAGCGGGAGGGCAAGCCGTTTTATGTGGATGTCTGGCCCGATGATGTGCATTCTCCATTTTTTCCGCCCGGGGCGCTGCGGGGGAATGGGTCGAAGAAGGAACTTTATCTGGGCGTCGTGCAGGCCACCGATGACCAGCTCGCGCCGCTCTTCGATTATGTGCGCAATAGCCCGAAGCTGCGCGATAACACGCTGATCGTGATCGCCAGCGATAACGGCCCGGAGCCGGGCGCGGGCTCGGCCGGGGCGTTTCGCGGGCACAAGGGGAATTTGTACGAGGGCGGGATTCGCGAGCCGCTGATTGTGTGGGGGCCGGGCCTGGTCGCCAAGGCGGCGGCGGGCACGACCAATGAGGCGACGGTCATCGCGGGCGTGGATTTTCTGCCGTCGATTCTGGCATTGACCGGCGCGAAGCCCGCGGCCGGCGCGTTGATGGATGGTGAGGATCTGAGCGCGGCGCTGGTGGGAAAGGAGAAGGCGATTCGGAGCAGGCCGCTGTTCTGGCTGCGGCCGCCGGACCGGCCGGGGCCGGTGGATGATCCGTTTCCCGATCTGGCGGTGCGCGCGGGGGATTGGAAACTGCTGGTCAATGAAGTCGGCGGCAAGGCGCAGCTCTATGATCTGGCGAAGGATGGTGGTGAAACGACCAATCTGGCTTCGAAACATCCTGAGATTGTCGGGCGCATGAAGAAGAAGGTGATGGATTGGCGGAAATCGCTGCCGGTTGGGCCTGTGAACAAACCAGCACAGGGTCCACGCGTTGATTTGAAGAATGACCCCGGTTAGGAGTTCAGAATTGAGAGGAGGCAGCGTGCCTACCCTTGGAGAGTACTCGAACGTTTACAACACTGCGCTCCTCCTCATTCAGCGCAAGGGCTTTCAAGTCTGGTATGAGAAGGAGAACGAAACATTTTGCGCGGAGCGCGGTGGATGGGATTTCATGGCGAATTCACCCACCGGGTTGCTGGGGTTGATCGCGATCTTTGAGTCCAAGAATCCAACGCGGTGGGAAGAATACTGGTGGCGGGAGCAAGAGCCGTTTATTTTACGCTCTCTTCCAACGAAACCGCGGCCATATAATTCGGTCATGGACGCGGCGGGCTGAACTTTGAAAATATATTGGAGTGATTATGGCCAAGATCGCAATCCTCGTCGAAAAAATCTACGAAGACCTCGAACTCCAATACCCGCGCCTGCGCCTCAAGGAGGCGGGGCACACGGTCGATGTCATTGGCCCCAAGGCGGGCGAGGTTTATGTCGGCAAGCATGGCTACCCGCAGAAATCGGAGAAGGCGGCCAAGGACGTCAAGGCCTCGGACTACGACCTGATCGTCATCCCCGGCGGTACCTCGCCAGACCACATGCGCCGCAGCGGGGACATGATCAAATTCGTCCGCGATGCGGCCGCCAAAGGCATTCCGCTGGCCGCGATTTGCCACGGGCCCTGGATGATGTGCTCGACGAACGTGCTCAAGGGACGGCGCTGCACATCGTATATGTCGATTGTCCATGATGTGATCAACGCCGGCGGGAAGTGGGTGGATGAAGAGTGCGTGGTCGATGGGCCGGTGATCACGGCGCGGACGCCCGATGATCTGCCGGCGTTCATGGAGGCGATCCTGGAGCTGGTCAGCGGCAGGACGCCAAAAGGCCGGGTGGGCAAGCCGATCGCGCCGGTGTGGTTGAAGGATGTGATGTGATATTGTTCCGCGGTATTGGTGATGGGTTTCGCGGTGAATCGAGGGAATGCGATTCAGCGCTCGGCCCTCACCCCCGCCCTCTCCCGAGTACAGGAGAGGGAGTGTGCGGCCTGGGCTCACGAGTACAGGAGAGGGAGTGTGCGGCCTGCGCTCCGGGGCGCAGGAGAGGGAATGTGCGGCTTGGTCCGCTGAATTGGCTACCTGGCGGCGAGCGATTATTTCCCGATCAGATTCGCCGTCAGAAACTCCAACCGCTTCTTCGAACCATACGGCGTCTCGGCCGAGCCATGATTGGAGCCGGCGACGATGACCATCTCATAATCCTTCCCCGCCTTCTGCAGGGCGGCGGCCACCTGCATGGTCGAGGCGGGGTCGACGTTGGAATCCACCTCGCCCACCAGCAGAAGCAACTTCGCATCGCTTCGCAGGAGGTGCGCGTTCACCACGTTGGATGATTCCTCATAACTCTTATCCACCGGCCAGCCCATCCACTGCTCGTTCCACCAGATCTTGTCCATCCGGTTGTCGTGGCAGCCGCAATCGGCCACCGCCACCTTGTAGAAATCGCCGTGCCAGAGCAGCGCCGCCAGCGCATTCTGCCCGCCGGCCGATCCGCCGTAAATCCCGACGCGCGACAGATCCATCTGCGGAAATTTCCCGGCCGCCGCTTTGATCCAGGCGATTCGATCGGCGAAGCCGGCATCCTTTAGATTCTTCCAGCAGACATCGTGGAATGCCTTGGAGCGCCCCGAGGTGCCCATCCCATCGCACTGCACGATGATCATGCCGCGGTCGGCCAGTTGCTGCATCGTCCCCCAGCGCGTCCGAAACGCCTTGGGCGCGAAAAACCCCTGCGGGCCGGCGTAAATCTGCTCGACCACCGGATACCTCTTCTTCGCATCAAAATCGCGCGGCAGGATGATCGCGCCGAAGATGTCCGTCTTCCCGTCGCGCCCCTTGGCGGAGAAGGGCACGGGCCATCTCCCACCCCGCCCCGCCAGCACATCGGCCGCATCCGCCTCCTCCAGGGCTGTAATCAGCCGGCCATCCTCCGCGCTGCGCAGTTGATGCACGGGCGGCAGGTCCACGCGCGAGAAGGTATCGATAAAGGTTTTGCGCCCGGCCTCCCACTGCACGGTGTGGGTTCCATCGCCCTCAGTCAGAATCGTCAGGCCCGAGCCATCGAAGTTGACCCGGGCGAAGTGCGAATAATACGGATCCTGGCCTGGCCGAATCCCGCCCGCCATGAACCACACCTGCCGTTTCTCCGGGTCGACGCGAACGATTTTCTGAATCACCCACTCGCCTTTGGTCACCTGATTCTTCACCGCGCCCGACTTCGCGCCCGCGCGGACATCGTAGAGGTACAGATGACTCCACCCATCGCGCTCGGACATCCACAGAATCTCCTCCTCACCGATCCACTGGCAGAGGAATTTGCCCGAGTAGCAGATGAAAGTGTCGGAATGCTCATCGATGATCGCCCGCGTCTCCCCGCTCCGCGCATCGATCGCGATCACCCGCAGCGCATGATGCCCGCGCTGGTTGTAGAGGAAGGTGAACCTTGAGGAATCGGCCGCCCAGCGCAGGTCGCCGATGCTCCAGGGGGTCGGGAAAAGGTCTTCCTTGATCGGCACGCGCTTTCGGGCCGCCACATCGAACAGCGCCGGCCGGGGATGGGCGATCTTGTCGCCGGGCTTGAGATAATCCAGCGTCCGCAACTTCGGCTGCACCTGGTCCTTCGGGCTGGATTCCACTTCGTAAATCTTATGCTCCTGCGCCGGCTCGGTGCGCAGGGCCACCAGATGCGTTGAATCCGGCGACCACCAGACCTGCCCTTCGGAATACGCATCCGACACTTTCCCATCATCGCCGAGAATGATCTCTTCATTGCTGGCATTGGCGCGGACGATCAGTTTGAAGTCGCGCACGATGGCCGTGAATTTCCCATCGGGAGAGTCGCTGCGCGGGCGGGTGCGATCGCGCCGGCGCGGAGGCGAAGGGGCATCGGCGGGGTTGAGGAAGAAGTTCTGAGTGCCGGAGAAGTCCTGAGTCTTGAGTGCTGAGTTCTGAGTATCTTGGAAGTCGACAGGCGAATCTTGCGGAGCGAATGTTGAATCCGAAACTGAATCATCCTCCATCGCCGGATTCAACGCCTTCGTCTCAATCACCGCCGTCGCGGGGTTCGGTCTCGCTTCGTAAGCGCCGAGCGATTTGCCGGCCGGGTCGCTTACGGCCCACACATGGCCGGCGAAGGTGTGCTGCTCGTGCGATTCACCGGGCTTGATCGTCGCATAGCGCTTGGGGTTATTCTCCGTATCGATCCAGTCCAGCGCGATCGGCTGCTTCGTTTTATTGATGAATGTGATCGCGCTATCTCCTCCGCCGGCGCGGCTCGCGTGGGGGCGGGGCAGAGGCTTCAGCCCCAGGGCCACCGCAGCCGGAACCTCTCCAGCGGCCGTCGGGGCGACTTCATACGTTGCCAGATTCAACCGCCACCCCTTCCCGCCCGACACGATCAACACCGTTTTCCCCGCCTCGCCAAACACCAGATCATCGATCGGCAACCGCCCGGCCTCGATGCGCTTTCCCATCGCCTTCGACAGCGCCTCGGCCGCCTTCGCATGATCGAAAGCCGCCCGCCGCTGGCCGCGCTCGGCATCCACCAGCACGAACTCCCGCTGCCCGCCGCGCAGATCATTGCGATACCAGAAGGACGCATCGCGATTGAACCAGTGCGCCTCGATCCGATCCTTGTAAACCCGGCCCGGCTCCTGCGCCCAGGCGAATGAACCGGCCAGTGATGCGAGCAATACGATCCAACGTGCGGGATGCGCGGGAATGGTCATGGCTGGTTTTTACCCCGCCTTTCCGCCTCGTGCCAATCCTTGTGGGGGCGGGACGAGGGGACGATGAGACAATGAGACAATGGGACGATGAGATGGGGGGGGGACAATGGGAACATCGCGACTCGAATCCTATCGCGTTTTCGCGGCCTTCGCGATTCGTTGAACTGCCGAGTTAATCGCAAGCCCGCGATGAATTGAACGGGTGAAACTCTCAAGTGAATTCAACAATCACCGTTTGCCCTCCAATCCCATTGTCCCATTGTCCCATTGTCCCATTGTCCCATTGTCTCATTGTCTAATCGCCTGATTGTCCACCCCTCACGCTTCCACCCTCATCATCCCCACAATCCGCTCCACCTTGAACGTCCTCTGCGCATTGCGAAGCTCACAATGCGCCACCAGCACCAGTTCCCCCGCGACCCTCTTAATATGCATTGGCCGAAT
The DNA here is from genome assembly GCA_038244055.1 of Tepidisphaerales bacterium. Classification (GTDB taxonomy): domain Bacteria; phylum Planctomycetota; class Phycisphaerae; order Tepidisphaerales; family Tepidisphaeraceae; genus DASPKW01. Next base: position 7,466 of record JBBRTW010000182.1, read on the forward strand.
CGTCCGGTGCGTGCGCGAATCATCGCCATCGACATACTCCATCATCACCGGCCGCTTCTGCTCCAGCGCCTCCTCCAGTTCCAGCGGGAGCAGGTTCTCCCGCGCCCCGGGCGGCAGGAGTGGCATATTCCCACCCTGGGCCAGCAGAACATCGGCCAGTTGCATCGCCCATCCACCCGTCGGCTCGATCATCCTTTCGAACACCCCCAATGTCGTCCGCACATCCGCCAGGGCGCGATGCGCCACTTCGGGTAGCATCCCCAGCCGCCGCGACAGCACCTGCAAGCCGTTGCCGCCGCGCCCGAAGCGCCGGCGGGCGATGCGCAGGGTATCGAGCACGGGGACATCGCCGATGGCCGATTGCATATCCAGGCGGGCGATGCGGAACTCGCGGCTCAGGAACGAGAGGTCGAAGCGGATGTTATGCCCCACCACGATCGCCCCGCGCAGCAGCGGCAGGATCTGCGGCATCTCATCGGCGAAGGTCGGCCGGCCCTCAACCATCTCCTGCGTGATCCCCGTGAGCGCGGAAACCCCCGGGCCGATGCGGCGCCCGGGGTTGAGGAGCCCTTCGAACTCGGCCAAGACCTGCCCGCCTTCGATCCGGGCGATGCCGATCTCCATCACGCGATGGCCATACTCGGCCGACGCCCCGGTCGTCTCGACATCGACGAAGGCGAGCGGAAGGTTGCGAAGGGGCTGGAGGAGGGAGAAGAGCATCGACGCTCATCTTACTCTTTCCAGGGAACTTCGTCCCGACGCACCCGCACGGGCATCCGGTGACGGTCGACTGCCTGGCTGACGCCAAACGTGGCATCGACCACCGTTCAGCGCCGGGTTGCGAGGCTTGCGACGACGGCGGTGAGTTCCGTCGGATCGACGGGCTTGGCGACGTGGGTTTGGTAACCGGCCCTCGGCGCGCGGGTGCGATCCTCCGCCCGCGCGAAGGCCGTCAGCGCGGCGGCGGGTGTGCGCCCGCCCTTATCCGTGGGCAGGGCCCGCACTTTGGCGATGAAGGCGTACCCGTCTTCCCCCGGCATGCCGATATCGCTGAGAATCATGTCAGGCCGGCAACGGTTCACCAAATCGAGCGCTTCGGCGGCGGACGATGCGAGCAGAACGGTCGCGCCGCATTCGGCCAGCACCCGCCGAATGAGATCGCGGGCATCGGATTCATCGTCGACCGCCAACACGGTGATGCCATCGAGGGAGGGGTGCCCAATCGCGGGCGCGGCGGGGGTGCGGGGGTGGACCCGGTCGGCCGCAACCGTCGAATGCACGACCATGACGGGCAGATTGATGCAGAATGTCGCCCCCTGCCCTTCACCCGCGCTGTGGGCTGCGATGCGCCCGCCGTGAAGTTCGATCAGGTGTTTGACGATCGACAGCCCCAGTCCCAGCCCGCCGTGGCGGCGCGTGGTCGATGCATCGGCCTGGCGAAAACGCTCGAAGACATGGGGCAGGAAGTCGGAATTAATCCCCGCGCCGGTATCGGTCACGCAAATCTCCAGGTGACTGTCGACTCGATGCAGAGCCACCTCCACCCGGCCGCCCCGGGGGGTGAATTTGATCGCATTGGATAAAAGGTTCCAAAAACACTGTTGCAGGCGGGCGGGGTCGCCCCACACCGGGCCGGCCAAGGGGTCCAGAACGACCTGCATGCGGATCTGCCTGGCGTCGGCGGAATGCCGAACGGACGCGACGGCGGCTTTGATCACATCCTGCAGGTCAACCTGCTGCACGTCGAGCCGGATCTTGCCGCTGACGATCCGGCTCATGTCGAGCAGGTCTTCGATCAGCCTGGCCTGCAACTGCGTGTTTCGCTCGATGACCGCGAGCCCCTCGGCCAATTCGTCGTCGCCGCGCGCGCGCGACGCCAATATCTGCGCCCAGCCGAGAATCGCGTTGAGCGGCGTGCGCAATTCATGCGAAAGCGTAGCGAGGAACTGATCCTTCATCAGACCGATGCGTTCAGCCTCGGCGCGGGCCGCCCGCTCGGCGACAAGCAGTGCCTCGCGCTCGGCGTCGGCCTGCTTTCGCGTCGTCACGTCGCGGGTAACGGAAAGGTGACCGACGGCCCCCTCCGCAAGCCCAAGTGGAACCGCGTGAGTCTCCATCCATCGCCGCGTGCCTTTCAAACCGACGATCTGGAATTCCCAGGTCATCGATTCTCCCGCACAGACCCGCCGGTGATGCTCGATCCATTGGGAGCGGTCCTCGGGCGCGACCAGGTCGAACGTACATTTCCCCCGCACCGATTCCAGGGTGTTGGCGTCGATCATGCCCAGGCCCGCCGGGTTGATGAATTCCAGCGCTCCATCGGGGGCGACAATCTTGACGCACTCGGGCGTGGCCTCGACCACGGCGCGCAACCGCGCCTCGCTCTCCCGCAGCGCCGCCTCCATTCTCCTTCGGCCAGTGATGTCGCGGGCGATTTTGGAAGCCCCGATGATCGTTCCCGATCGATCGCGGATCGGGGAGACGGTAAGCGACACATCCAGCGGCGTCCCGTCTTTGTGTACGCGGATCGTCTCGTAGTGTTCGATTCGCTCACCGCGTCTGAGCTGCTGGAGGATCGCGGTCTCTTCGCTGAGCCGGTCCGGCGGAATCAACAGGGTTATCGGCTTGCCGATCACCTCCGCGGCCGTGTATCCGAAAATGCGCTGGGCACCGGGATTCCACGTCCGGATGATGCCTTCGAGCGTCTTGCTGACGATCGCATCGTCCGATGAGTCAACGATTGCCGCCAGGCGGGCGCGCTCCTCCTCCTCGCGCTGTCGCAGTGAAAGAATGCTGCCGGCGCTTTGCAGGGCGTCCGAACGCAGGCGTTCGTCTTCATCGGGTGCTTGTGCCACGTCAGGTCCCTCCAGGAAGGTCCGCCTCATCGGATCCCGCAAACGGTTGTTCGCGAACAGCAAGTTCACGAAAACATTGACCCGTCAGGCATCAGGCCTGTGATGCCGTGGCCGATTCTAAGCATTCCCGCCCAGGCGCGGAATGCCCAAATCGGTATGCGGAAAGATGAAAATATTGCGATGACCTGCGACGGTGGCGGTCATCAAACCCACGTTGCGTAAAGCCTTTATGATTCGAATTAATAACTGGGCCGTATCCGGCTCGAAGTGATGACTCCTTTCGGATCCCGCGCGTCGATCGTCGCAGGCCTGCCATTCTCAAATGGAGGCACAACACTCCTGGCATCTTACTCCCGCCACTTCCGACCGGTTTGCCCACGCGAGCGATACCTATTCGAAAGCCGTTTCACCGGCCCGGCCGCGGGAGAGGGTCGGCCTCGTCGCGAAGCGGAATCTGCCTGTATCGGCCGGGGTCGTACTTGTTCAGGACATCGACAACGTGGTCCACGTTGCCCAGATCGACGCTGGCCTTCTCGCCAGTGCGGGTATCTTCGACGGTGCGGACGCCGCGGATCACTTCGTCGAAGTCATCTGCGTTGCGGGAGCGGACGTTGCTGTTGCGCGCCTGGGTCCTGTTGTAGTCCTCGTGGGCGGCCGTGACTTCGCGGTGGGCTTCCTGCTGGCCGGCGAACCACCGCTTGCGGGACTCGACGTTTGCGTTGTTCTGCTTGATCAGTTCCTGGGTGAACTGGTTGTTGGCGTCGATCTGTTCCTTGGCTCTTGCCATGAGAACCTGGTCGTCGGTGCGAAGAGAGTTCATCATGGCGACCATGGCCGGCAGGTCGCGGTCGAACGTCTTGTCGGGGGCGGCCGCTTCGGTCACAACGTACGTCCAGGCGCTCGGGGTGACGGGGTTGATGGCAATCTGGGCCACGGCGCGGTAGTGGATCTGGGTGCGGCCCATCGCCTTGGTGATGCCGTAGGAAAGCAGCGCTGCCTTGCCGCCCTCGAGGTTGGCCTGGAGCTTCCGCAGGGTGACGATGTGGTCGAAGGCGATGGCCGGGCCACCGTTGCGCTGGCTGAAACTGCTGAAATAGGGCGCGAGGTCGGCCGCCGCCTGGGCCGGCTCGGTGAAGGGGGCGATGAGCAGCAGGTTGGGCAGCGGCCGCATGCCCATTCGCCGGGCGGTAGCTTCGGCCTGGCGTTCGTCCCGCGCCTTCTGCGAATCGGGTGTGACCACGGAAATGCAGGCCATGCTGAGTTTCTGGTCGGCCGGGCCTTGGATGACAAAGCCGTTCAGGCAGGACCGGGCGCTGCATTTCCAGCCCTCGGCAATGCCGACGATGCCTGTGCCATCGGGGAACTTGTAATCGTCGAGCTTGATCTCCGCGGCGGGTGCGGTTGTGGAAGTGGGCGCGGTCGTGGGGGTGGGCGCAGCGCTGGCCAGTTTGTTCCACTCGGCCGCCGTCGCATCCGCGCGGCAATAGATCACGGCGACGGTGGCACCCTTGTCGCCGAGTTTGCAGGAGAGCAGCCCCTTGATCGGATGGCCATCGAGCCTGGCGGCGAAGGAAGCGCCGCCGGAGCGGCGGTCCCTAGTGTCCTCGAATGCGCTGGTGACCTTTGGTCGGTCGCCCAGGGATCGCGTCAAGTCGGAAAGCGTCGATTCGAGGGCCGACTGCACCGAGGTGGCATTGGGCTTTTGCACGGTGAGGGCCTGGCCCGCGTCGCTGGCGCTGACCACATCATAGCCGGGCGGCGCGGCGGCGGCCTGGGGCGGGACCGGGGGATTCAGCGCTGCCCGCTTCAGCGCGTAGGTCTTGCCGGCGGTGGAAAACGTCAGCGCGTCTCCTTGCAGGGTGGCGGCGAAATCGTAGTCGTGGCCCTGGCTGGTGAAGGCACCTTGCAGTTGGCCGGCCTCCGCGCGAGCCTTGAAGGGGAAATGCTGCCGGCCGAGATGAATCTGGCCGGCATAGCCTCCCCCATCGGGGACGACCTCGATGGAGAAGTTGTCGCTCTCGTATTTGCCGGTGAAGCCGTCCCCCCCATAAGCGGCCGAAGCGAAGTAACAAATAGAAGTGAAAACGGCCAATAACGGAATGAGCTTGCCGGACACGGTGTCTCCTTGTGGATGCGGGCGCAATGGGATGCGCCACACTCTTGTCGGCCGCAGCTAATGCCCGATGCTACGCAGGTTGCCCACTTGCAGCCTAGCCGAATCGCGGAGATTTTCGCGGATCGCATTCTCGACATGCGAATCCGATCGGCTTCCTGTGCTCGCGGCAATCCCTGGGTCGGAATCTTAGCGAGACAGGTGGTCTCCGCATCTCACAATCAATCCAACGCCTATTGGCCATTCAGCAATTTCCCAAGCCGCTCGATAGTGGCTCGGTTAGTCGGTAAACATGCAAGGGGGAACGATGACCGACGCAACGTCCCAGGGCAACCGCATGTAGTTTTATTGCGATAGCACCGTCAGCAGATACTTCCGATCGATCGAGCAGCGATAGCGTCGGGTTTTGATGCTCTGGCGTTTGGGGTGCGGGGCGTGTTTGAG
>JBBRTW010000183.1:0-12869 GCA_038244055.1 Tepidisphaerales bacterium
GCCGCCGGCGTCGCCGTCGCCCACTCCGCCACCTGAGCCTGATGCTTCGCGGGCTCACCAGTTCCCTCCCGAAGGCGGGCCGCCCTCACGTCTCAGGGGCGGCCCGCCGACTCAAGCTCGACTTCGACAAGGTGGTGGCCTCGCTCCAGTCGGGCGACTGCATGTGGTCGCTGGACGGACGCTGCGCCGGACCGCCACGCCCCACCGGCCTCCGCCACCCCGACGACCCCGACACCGTGCTCGTCTGCAAGGCGCACGCCGGCCGTCTCACCCAACTCCGCCGCCACCCCGAAGACCTCAACCACCTCCACGCACACCTCCGCGCCCAGCCATGGCAATAGCACGACGAGCCCCGGTTTTAGGGATGGCTAAACCCCACCCCGCTTTGCCTATTCGTGAGAAAAACGGCGGAAGTGGCTTGAATAGGCGCTGTTTGCTTTGTGGTGAGCGGATTCCGAGGGGGAAGGTCGGGAGGCCGCGGAAGTTCTGCATCGAGTGTGTTCCGCCCGGTGATATGGCGGCGAGTGTTCGGGCGTGGCGACTGACGAACCCGGGGCGGGTGGCGGAGATGAACGTGGCGCGGCGGGTGCCGCTAGACGAAAGAAGACGCGCGCCGCGCGCGTCCAACGGGATTCGCTCAGGCGGCCGGTGTTAAGGCGTCTTCGGAAGCTCTTGATCCAGCACAGCGGCGGCGTGCAGCCGAAGCCTGCCCATACGCTCGCTCGTCACTCGACCTACGCGCTGACGATGGATCGCTACTCGCACACCGGCCGCGAACAGGAAACGGCCGCACTGGATGTTCTCCCGAACCTGCCGCAACCCACTCAGAAGCCCGAAAAAATACCCGTGAATGAGCCGAAAGCGGGCCATTCTGTCTTTGCCATTTGCTTAGCCAAAACGGGTACTCCGGGTGAGACTTTGAGAGACTCTGTGAGACTTGAGGGCAACAAAGAAGCCCTCGCGCAAACGAGGGCTTCTCAAGGAGATACCGCGAAAAACAGCGGAGGAGGTGAGATTCGAACTCACGGGACCCTTGCGGGCCCACCGGTTTTCAAGACCGGCGCAATCGACCACTCTGCCACTCCTCCGGATCGACATCCTAAGAGTATCGCACCCGTTTGGAGGGGTCAAATCTGGCGGGGAATTTGCCTCATTCATTCAGGTCTTTGGGCGTTGCACTTTAAGAGGCGGCGCGGAGATGCGCCGCAGCGGTCCCGCAAATATTTTACGAAGAGGATGGGCCGTGGTCTTGTTTGCTGCCTGTGCATCGATTCGGTCCATGTCTAAAACCATCGATCCCGCCTATCATTGTCGGCTTGAGTTCATCCATGTCCCATCGCCCGCGCATCGTCATCACCGGCATCGGCGCGGTCAGTCCCAATGGTATCGGGGCCCAGGCGTTTGGGCGCGGGTGCATCGAGGGGCGGAGCGGGCTGGCGCATCTTCGCGGGATTGATGCTTCCGGGTTGCGCTCTTCGATCGCCGGGCAGGTGCTGGATTTCGATCCCGAGTCCGTGCTGGAGCCGGCCGAGGTTCGGCGGGTGCCGAGGATGATTCCGCTGGCGCTGGCGGCATCGCGGCAGGCGCTGGCGCAGGCGGGTTTGGAGATCGCTCCCGATGATCTGGAGATCCAGCGGAAGATTGGCGTCGCGCTGGGCACCGGCGGCGGCGGGCTGGCGTTTGTCGAAGAGCAATACCGCCTCTATTTCACGCAGAACAAAGGCTCGATCTACGCCATCACGGCCGGCACGCATGGCAATCTCTCCAGCGAGCTTTCGATCAATCTGAATCTGCGCGGGCCGTCCCACGTGCTTTCCACGGGATGCACCAGTAGCACGGATGCGATTGGCTACGCGATGATGCTGATTCGCGCGGGCATCGTGCCGATGATGCTGGCGGGCGGCGCGGATTCGCCGATTTCTCCGGGAATTTTGACGGCCTTCGAGCGGATGCGGGTGGTCTCCACGCGGCGCTGGGATGATCCGCGACAGGCATCCCGGCCGTTCGGCGCGGATCGCGATGGGTTCATCCTGGGCGAGGGGGCGTGGATGTTCATCGTGGAAGATCGCGAACATGCGATCAGCAGGGGGGCGACGATCCTGGCGGAGCTGGCCGGATACGGCTCGACCTGCGATGCGTATCATCGCGTGCAGATTGCGCCGGAGATCATCGAGCCGGTGCGGGCGATGGAACTGGCGCTGGCGGATGCCGGGGTGGCGAAGGAGGCGGTCGGCTACATCAATCTCCATGGCACGGGCACCGATTTGAACGATCGCATGGAGACGGCTGCGGTGAAGAAATGTTTCGGCGCGCGGGCGGCGAAGATTCCCGGCAGTTCGACCAAGTCGATGATCGGCCACCCTCAGGGCGCGTGCGGCGCGGCCGGGCTGGCGGCGACGATTCTCGGCCTGCGCGCGGGGTGGATTCATCCCACGATCAATCTCGATCAGCCCGATCCGGAGTGCGATCTGGACTATGTGCCGCATCAGGCCCGGCGGGCGAAGGTGGATATCGCCCTGTGCAACTGCATCGCCTTCGGCAGCAAGAACAGCGCGATCGTCGTCAAGATCGAGCCGCCTATTTCTGATCCAGCGGTGTGATGCCGCGCCAGTTTTCAGGCGGATTCATCGTGTATTTGATGCAGCGGCCGGCCATGAGCGAGGCTGCTTTGTCGGCGGGGTTGGCCGCGCCAATCTGTTCGAAGCCGGCGGCGGCGCGGGTGAAATCCCCTTGCTGATATTGCGCCAGGGCCCGCGCATAGGCATCCGCGGTGGCGTTCTTCAACGCGCGCGTTTCCGGCAGATCAGGCTCATAAACTTCCACGACCTCAACGCCTTTCGATTTGCCGACCACCTGCACCTTATCGACGATGCGCCAGGCCAGCGCGGCGGGATCGTTCATCTTCGCGGTCGTCTGCCCCGTCGTGATCACCCCAGCGCCGTAATGCTTTGATAGCCCTTCCATCCGGCTGGCGAGGTTGACCGCATCGGAGATCACCGTCGATTCCATCCGCCCGGCGAATCCGATCGTGCCCAGCATGAGCGGGCCCGAGTGCAGGCCCACGCCGATGTGAATGCCGCGCGGCATTCGCGGGGCGATCTCGGCATTAGCCTGAAGCTCGGCCGAGAAATCGCGGGCCGCCTGGTGCAATGCGACGGCGGCGCGGATCGCATCATCGGCCTCTCCTGGGAACAGCGCCATGATCGCATCGCCGATGTACTTGTCGATGAACCCGCCATGGGCCTGGATCACCGGCGCTGCGTGGCGGAGGTACTGGTTGAGGAAGTCGAAATTTTCGCGCGGTGTCATTCTCTCGGAGAGCGTGGTGAAGGAGCGGATATCCGAGAACAGGACGGTCATGTCGGCCGCGAGCTGGTCGCCGAGCTCGACATCGACCATCGACTCGCGCCCGAGCAGCCGCAGGAACTCAGCCGGGACGAATCGCGCGAAGGAGTCGGCCATCCTTCGTACGCGGGCGTAAAGCGCGCTGTTATGGAGAGCCGCGCCGAGCGTGCCGGCGATGGATTGAAGCGTGGAGACATCGCCATCATCCAGCGGCGGGAAATAAGGCTTGGCTTCGCGCAGTCGGCCGGCGATGAGCAGCGCGGTCGTCTGCTCCCCCTCGACCACGGGCACGGCGATGAAGTAAGGCGCGGCGATCGCGCCGAGCAGGGGGGCGATTCGATCATCGGGCGGTGTGGCTGAGTTGACTAAAAGATGGGCAGGGGGGCGGAGCAAATCATCGGTGATGTTGTCCAACCCGCCCGAATCCCGCTCCAGGACGATGGCCCGGTCCATCTTGAGTCCCGACAGCACCGCGGCGATGACCTTCTCGAAAACCTGTGGGCGACTGAGGTCCGGCGTGATCGCCCGCTGTAGCTCGCTGACCAGCGCCAGGGCGGACCGGCGCTGGCGAAGCTCGCGCTTGGCGCGGGAGACGATCGAATCAGCGCGGACGATCTGCCCGGAAAGCTCATCGAGGCGGCCGCGATAGTAGTCGAGCTGCTTGTGAAGGTCGTCTTCAGGCACGAGGGGATGATACCGGCCGGGGAGGAAGATTGAAGCGAGAAGTGTCTTCGGCTGTTTAGCTCAGGCAATGAGACAATGAGACAATGGGACAATGAGACGGCTGACCTTCAGGGCTTAGCCATCACTCCACCGCCTCAATCCCCAGATCTTTTACCTTCTTGTTCAGCGTATTGCGGTTAATCCCCAGGAAATCGGCCGCCTTGGTCTTCACGCCGCCGCACTTGGCCAGGGCGCGGTCGATCAGGGCGCGCTCGATCTGGTCGATCACCAGTTGATAGATTTCGCCTTCGCGCAGCTCGTAATCGGCGATCGCCTGATCGGCGAGCCGGCGCGTCAAGGTTTCGATGCTCTCGCTGGCCTGGTTCGTGCGACGCTGCGCCGCGAACATGCGCACCGACAAGGGCAGCAGGTCCTCCGTGAAATCCTCATCCCGGCTCAGCACCACCGCCCGCTCGATCGCATTCTCCAGTTCGCGCACGTTCCCCGGCCACGGATAGCGCAACAGGATGTTCAACATCTCCCGGCTGATTTTCCGCAGATTCCGGCCATTGATCAGATTGTATTTATCCAGGAAGAAATCGATCAGGCGGGGAATATCCTCGCGCCGATTGCGGAGCGGGGGGAGATAAATGCTGACCACATTCAGCCGGTAAAACAGATCCTCCCGGAAATTCCCCCGCGCCACTTCCTCCTGCAAATCCACATTGGTCGCCGCGATCACCCGCACATCCACCTTGAGCGTCTGCGTATCGCCCACGCGCTCCAACTCGCGCTCCTGTAGCACGCGCAACAACTTCACCTGAAGCTGCGGCTCCATGGTGCCGATTTCATCCAGAAAAATCGTCCCCTGGTCGGCCGCCTCAAACCGGCCGATCTTGTCCCGGATCGCGCCGGTGAATGAGCCTTTGACGTGGCCGAACAACTCCGATTCCAGGAGCGTCGTGCTCATCGCGCCGCAGTTGACGCGGATGAACGGCTTCTCCCGCCGCGGGCTGTTGAAGTGAATCGCCTTGGCGATCATCTCCTTGCCCGTGCCGGTCTCGCCCAGCAGCAGCACCGTCGCCCGGCTGTTGGCGACCTGGCCAACCGTCGCGAAGACATCGTGCATGGCCGGGGCGTCGCCGATGATGTTCTCAAATCGATACCGGTCCCTCACCTGTGCCCGGAGCTGTGCGTTCTCTTCCAGCAACTCCTCCTTCTGCCGCAGCACCATGCGATTGATCTGGATCGCCTGCGATAGAAAGGCCGCGATGATTTCGATGAAGCGATGATCGCCGCGAAGCTGCAGATCGGTATCTTGCGGCTTGTCGACCGAGAGCGCCCCCACCGTTCTGCCTTCGATCTTGATCGGCACACAGATAAAACTCAGCTTGCCTTCATCGGCGGCGGGGTTGAATCGGCCGGTGCGGTTCAAAAAATCCGGTTCCTTGCGGACGTCCGCCACCACGCGCGGCCGGCCTGTCGCGACCACGCTGCCCGTAATCCCCTCCCCTAGCGAATACTTGCCTCTTTCCATCTCATCCGCCGTCAGTCCCACTGCCGCTTCCGTGCGCAGGCGGCCTGATCCTTCGTCCAATAACACGAGGGTGCCCCGGCGCATATTTAGTTTGTCTGAAATGATTTGCATCATTTTTCCGAATGTCTCACGCAGCTCCAATGTCGAGGATAGAATCTGCCCGATTTCGGTCAGTATGGACAGTTCCTGCTCAGAGCTTTGGGCGATTGCTTCGGAAATAGGCGTCGCGGTGTCGGGCATGACTACAATATACGCAGCCCGACCCCCAAAGACAAAGCCAAGATATTGGAATCGTGTCGAAAGTTGAGTCCCCCGCCCCACCCACCGATACCTTCTGTATCGACTGGGCAATTTGAAACGTCTGGGGGCACGTTTCGCGACCGGATGGCTGATATGCTCCAACCCTGGCGAAAGCTCTCGCTCGCCGCGCAGATTATGACGGTCTCGGCCGTCTGCGTTCTGGTCATTTCCTCCGCCGCCCTCATCGTCACCGCGCGCTGGAGTTCGTCGGGCAAACTCAACGCCGAAGACCTGGCGATGTTCCGCCTCGAACTCATCGGCGCGCTGGCCGGCGCGGCCATCATCAGTTTCGGCCTCATCGCCATCACCATCCGCTCGCTCCTGCTCAATCCGCTCGGCCGGATCAACCAGGACCTCTCCCAGATCGCCGACAACCAGCTCGATCTCCCCGCCGGCCAGCCATTGCCCAGCCGCGACCTCGAACAAATCCGCGCCAGCTTCGATCGCATGGTCACCCGCATTCGCACCGCCCGCGATCATTTCGAAGATGCCCAGCGCATTCTCGCCACCCGCACCAGCACCGTCGATCGCATCCTCGATTTCTCCCAGACCATCCAGGGCGCTGGCTCGGCCGGCCAGGTCTTCGATACCCTCGCTCACTATCTTCGCTCCGAGCTGAGTCTCGCGGGGCTGGTGATCGTTTCACATCAGCCGGCTCAGACCCCATCGATGCAGCTTCGCGCGGCCTGGCCTGAGAAACTGGTTTGCCCGGGCGCGCAGGTCGGTGATATCGAAGCGGCCGCCTGCCCGTGTCTGCGGCAGCACCTGCCCAAGAGTTTTCGCATAGATGGCTCACCCGTCCGCTGCGCCATCGATTCGATGCTGACGCTCGGCCCCAAACACCCGGCCTACTGCATCCCCTTCAATGTCGGGCAGAAAATGCAGGTCGTGGTCCATATGCTCCTGGCCGAGCACCAGACCTGGGGCGATGACCAGAAACAGCTCGCCCAGACCTATGTGAACACCGCCGTCTCCACCCTGATCTCGCTCCATCTCCTGGCCGAGGCGGAGATGCAGAGCATGACCGATGGCCTGACCGGCCTCTTCAACCGCCGCTCGATGGAAGCGCTCCTGCAGCGCGAAGTCGCCCTCGCCGAGCGGCACAGCCACGGCCTCTCTCTGGTGATGATCGACCTGGACCGCTTCAAGCAGATCAACGACACGCACGGCCACGCGGCCGGCGATCACATCCTCAAATCCTTCGCCGATTGCGTGCGCATCACCCTCCGCAAAACCGATCTGGCCTTCCGCTACGGCGGCGATGAGTTCGTCATCGCCCTGCCGCAAACGGGCGTGGCGCAGTCGGTGCAGGTCGTCCACAAACTCCGCCAGGCATTCGGCGCGGTCGATTTCTCCGATGCGATCACCAACCTCGATCACGCCCCCACGCTGAGCATCGGCATCGCCGAGCGCAACGTCGGCCACAACATCATCACCCTGGAAAACCTCCTGGCCGCCGCCGATCACGCCCTCTACGAAGCCAAGGCCGCCAATCGAAATTGCGTGAAGGTGTACCAATCGATGATGTCCGAGCAGCCGCCGAAAGTCGCGTGATTCGTCATCCGATTTTAGCCGCTCCGCTTGCGGAGCGCGTCGAACGGTGCCCACCGCTCAAGTCGCCCGTTGTCTATCGCACGAGCCGTCCTACTTTCCCGCCCCCTTCCGCAACTCCGCCAACGTCGCCGCGATCGCCTCATGCCCCTCGACCGTATGCACGACGATCAGCTTCCCCGCGAAATACCGGCACGTTCCCGGCGGCTCATTCCGATCGCGCCACCCGGCCGGTTGGACTTGCGACGTAGCACAACGGGTTTGAGCCGCATAGGTATGAGGATCAATGGCTGCGATCATATGGGCGTTGCGATGCTGCTGTTGTCTTCAATCGCATGGCTTACTGAATGATCATGTGATAATCGAAGGAGCATATGCACCACCTCTTAACATCCGATCATTGGACGGTAGAAAAGCTGGTTCGGTCGTTCGAGGAAGGCGAAATTGCGATACCGGAGATTCAACGGGAATACGTCTGGGACGACGACCAGGTGAAAGACCTGCTTGACTCGATTGACAACGACTATCCGTGTGGATCGATTATCCTCTGGGAGCCAGGCAAGCGGGATGCCAAGCTAGTGCGCGATCTCATCAAGCCTGAGAGGCGAAAGCGGTATGAGAAGAGCAAGACCAATCCCAAATATTTTCTTCTCGATGGCCAGCAGCGAATAACATCACTTGCCTCGATTCTAATGAAGAGGGGACGCTTTCGGGAAATGCTTCCCGACCTTGAGCCGGAGGACCTTCCGTCACGTTTTTACGGAAATCTAAAGCGTTTCCCGACGGAGATTGTTGCCGTTGGCGACGATCAGTCATTTAGCCGTGAGCATTGGATGCTGCTCAATGATTTGTTTGATCCAACGCAGGCTGGATGTCCCGAAATTGCAGCTTTGCGAGATGAGCAGAAGCTGAAGATCCACCAATATGTACAGCAAATTCGCAACTATCAGTTCGCGGTGGAGATCATTCACGAACGGGACTATGCCACGGTCGGCAAGATTTTTGAGCGAGTGAACTCTTCTGCTACCCAATTGGAGGGCGCGGAGATTCATTTGGCACGGATTGTTCCGTATTGGAGAGGCATAGCCGGGCAACTACGGCAATTCAGCAATGAGTTGGCCTTGAGGGATTATGACCTGGATATCACATTCATGATGCGGTCGATAACTGCGATCGAATGTGGCTCCGGGAAGATCGAAAGGCTTGCTACCAAGGTGACCAGCGTTGACAAGAACGACCACAAGTTAGTGACCGCATCCCATTTGGATCGGACGTGGAAGATAGCAAAAAGGGCCATCCTTCGCGTGGTCAAGATTCTTCAGGACGACTTGCTCTTGGACAAGATGAAGTTCTTCCCGTCGAAAAATGTCCTCGTGCCGCTCGTTTTCTACGCCGCTAAAGAAAAGAGCCTGACGTTGAGCCATAAAGATATTGTGCGGTTTTTCATTTTCGCGCAGTTGTCTGGGTATTATGGCTCGTCGACGGAGTCGCGGCTTACTCGCACGATAAAAGATTTGAACGGCACCGATGGCACTATCCGCGAAGGACTGCGTGAGTTGGTGACCGCAATCAAAGCGGATACAAGACAGGATTACCGGGGGCTGAAAGTGCGCAATACGGACGTTAGTGGCTTACCGGCGAAGAACCCGCTGGTCTTGCTAATGTACGTCATTATGCGGCAACAGGATGCTTCGGATTTCTTTGATCACAAGATTAAGCTCGATCAAATCACGCCGCGAGAGATGCACATGCATCACATCTTTCCGTGGGATTTCATGATGAAGGACAAGCGAGCGTTGAAGATGTGCGATCACAATGGATACACTCGCTCGGAATACCGGGAGATTGTCAACGACATCGCCAACCTGACCTTTCTCCGGCAGTCAACAAATTGTGCCGTCGGAAATCAGGACCCCGGAGAATATTTGAAAGAAATCCCGGCTGACACTCGGCAAGCGCATTTCATTCCCGACGATCAATCTCTTTGGCATCCCGAACAATTCCATGCGTTTCTTGACGCCCGCCGACGGCTGATTTCAGCCGCGATTAATAAGTTCTTGAAATCTTTGGGATAAGGCGGTGTAGGCCTCGGCTATTCTGAATAGCGGTGCGCGAGTGGGCACTGTTCACAAGCGTCACGCCATCCGGGACGGCGCTCTGTCGCTGCGCTCCGGCGCTCTGTCCCGGCTTGTCCGAAGGCGCGGAATCGCCCCAAGGTGAGTTCGCACGAAAGCACGATCAGCCGGCGGAATCACGTCGTGGGCTTTGCGGACGGCTTGCCCGTGCCGCATTCGGGACAGGTGTTGCTGCCCCCGCGCAGGTCATACCCACACGCCAGACAACATCCTCTCTTCCGCCGCCGCATCACCACAATCCGATACCGCCCCCACATCGCCACCGGCCACAAAAACAACCCCGCCAAAACCCAATGCGGCAATCCGATCGCCCCCGCCCGCGCTCCTTGAAGGCCCAGAAAATCCTTCGGCTGCGAGCTCATCGCGAATCCCCAGGTCCCCCGCGCCCGGCCGGTGCCATCGTCCAACAGCGCCATGCTCAGCGCCCCCATCTCCTCCACCGAAGTCGAAAGCGTCTGCGCGCTCCAGGCCCGCCCGCCGCCCAGCTTGATATCCGTGGCCGCGAAAAGAATCTGCCCTTTGAGCGAAGTCACGCCCCAGGTCCGCCCCCCGTCGAGAAAAATCGCGATCCCATCCCCATGCGCGTAACTGCGCACCCATAGCCAGACCACCGCCCCCAGCGCGATGGCCCCGAACAATGCCGTGCTACCCTTGCGTTTTTTCATGGACTGGCCTTCCTGATGCAGGGAGAAAAGCTTGCATCAGGATAACGCCGGGGAGGGAAAAAAGCAGGTTGGCGAACAGATTGCGGATTTTGGATGGCGGATTGCGAATCGAAATACACATTCAATCCGCAATCCGCAATCCGCAATCCGCAATCTGAAATCTGAAATCTGAAATCAGCCAAACACTTCCATCACCGGCTTGGCGCTCTTATCCGCGATGCGGATCGGCCGCCCGCCGGGCGTCGTGTATTCTTTCTTGAAGTTGATCCCCAGGGCCGTGCAGATTGTCGCCATGAAATCCGGGGCGCTGATCGGCCGCTCGGCGACCTGCCCGGCCTTGTCCGTCTTGCCGATGACCTGCCCGCCCTTGACCCCGCCCCCCGCCAGCATCGTCGACCATGCCTTGGCGAAGTGCTGCGAGCCGTTGCCGGGGCTTCGGCCGAACTCGCCCATCCACACCACCAGTGTCGATTCCAGCATTCCCTTGGCCTGCAAATCCTCGATCAGCGCCGCCATCGCCTGATCCATGTACGGTGAGCGCTTCTTCACCTTGGGCGCTGCCCCGCCATGATCATCCCAGCCGCCCAAACTCACCTCGACAAACGGCACGCCCGTCTCTACCAGCCGCCGTGCCAGCAGGCACCCGCGCCCGAACTGGCTGTCACCGTACCCATCGCGCACCGATTGCGATTCCCGCTCGATCTCAAATGCCTTGGCCTTCTCCGAATGCATCAGCCGCACCGCCTGCTGATAGGCCGACTGATGCGCCTGCGCCGCCACCGCGCCGTATTTCCCCGCGAAGCCCGCTTCGGCCGAATCGAGCAGTTTCATCCGCGAATCAAATTCCGCCTCATTCACGGCCGGCTTGAGATTCTCAATCCCTTTAGTCGGATCGCCGACGATCAGCGGCGCATGCTTGGGCCCCAGGTAGGCCGGCACGGATCGGAAGAGGCTGCCCGCGTTATTGCCATCGGTGCCTCCATCGATCGCCACGAAATTGGGAAGCTCGAACCCCTCCTTGCCCAGCTCCGCCGCCGCGATGCAGCCGAGGGCCGGGTAGCTCTGCCCACCCACCATGCGATAGCCGTTGTGCATCAAGAACCGCGCCCGCGGATGGGCCGCCTCGCCGGTCGACATGCTCCGCAGCAGCGTCGCATGCTGCATCTGCCGGGCCATCTTCGGCAGGTACTCGCTGATGCGCACGCCCGGCACGGTCGTCGCGATCGGCTTGTATTCCCCGCCCTCTTTGACATCGAACGTATGCGACTGGCTCGGCCCGCCATTCATCCACAGGAGAATGCAAGACTTGGGCTTCTGCCCGGTGGCCAGCGTCTGCTGCGCCGCATCCGCCGCCAGGCTGGCGAACCATCCCGAAGTCGAAGCCGCCAAAACCCCCGCGGCCGACAACTTGATCATCTCACGCCGGGAAAGAGGACGATGTTCATTGTCGCGGCACATAATCGACTCCTGTCAGTTTTCAGTTTTCAGTTGTCCGTTGTCAGTTGTCCGTTGTCCGTTGTCCGTTGTCAGTTGTCAGTTGTCAGTTGTCAGTTGTCCGTGGTCCGTTGTCCGCTGTCCGTTGTCCGTTGCGTTTGGATTCAACAACTGACAACGGACGACGGCCAACTGACAACTGACTCTTCTCGCAACTCGAACTCGCAACTCGCAACTCGAACTCGCAACTCAATGATTCAAAACAAACTCACTCCGATTCACCAGCGACCACATCACGCCATTCAAGCCTTCTTTGGCCGTCGGCTGCTTGTTGATGAAGGCCAGCGCCTCGCTCGTTTCCTGCGCCGTCGGCCTGCGCGCCAGGGTCGCCAGATAAAGCTGCTCGATCGCCTGCGGCCGCGGCGCGGTCGCCAGCCGGTCCACCGAAGGCATTCCGGTATTGAACGAAACCTGGTTCATCAGCAGCAGCGCCTGCGGAACGCCATACGCGTAATCGGTCGACTCGATCCCATCTCCCGCCGGCTTGAAGAACTTCACGAAATGATCGCGCGGCGTCCGGGCCGGGTATCCAGCGCCTTTGACCTTGGTCTGCGTGCGCGGAATGTTCACGTTCAGCCCCGGCTCATCCAGCGCCACCGCCAGCGAATCGGCCAGCACCTCCGGCGCCATCACCTTCACATCCATCCGCGCGAACCACTTGTTATCGACCTTGTTCCCCTCCACCGGCACGCTGCTGCGCTGGTACGTTTTGCTGGCGCAAATGCAGCGCACCATGTGCTTGATATCGAAACCCGAGGCCGAGAATTCCTGCGCCAGACCGGCCAGCAGCTCCGGATGCGTCGGCTTGTTATCCGAACTGAAATCATCCACCGGATTGACGATCCCATGCCCCATGAGCTGCGACCAGATGCGATTGGTCATCGCCTGTGAGAAGAACGGGTTCTCTTTCGCCGTCAGCCAGGCCGCGAACGCCGGCCGAAGATTCGGCACGTTGCCCAGCGCCGCCACCGTTCCACTTGGGTACTTCGCCGGGATCGCCTTGCCGACGTTATGGAATGAATCCGGCGGAATGATAATCGTATCGCCCGGGCCGATCTTGGCGGCCGGCTTGCCCTTGCCGCTGTTCGCCTGCCGCGTCGATTCCAGGATGACCGCATCGCCGCCCTTGCCCGCTTTCTGCCCGGCCGCCTTGTTCTCCACGCGCCCGAAAAAGGCCGC